>CADCVI010000024.1 GCA_902806105.1 uncultured Rubrobacteraceae bacterium | reverse complement strand
AACCCCAGATGCCCATCGCTTTAGCCCTCTCTTTGGGGTCCTTGAAGGTCGTGATGATGATGGAGAGGGCCGCGGGGGCGATGATCGCACCCCCCACCCCCTGCAACGCCCTCGCGGCCACGAGCACGGCCTGGCTTCCCGCGAGCCCGCAGAGCAGCGAGGCGAGCGTGAAGAGGGCGAGACCTGCGGCGAAGACCTTCCTGCGGCCGAAGAGGTCGCCGGCCCTCCCGCCGAGGAGCAGGAAGCCGCCGAAGGTGAGCAGGTACGCGTTGACCACCCAGGAGAGCCCCGTCTCGGAGAACGACAGCGAGCCCTGTATCGCCGGCAGCGCGACGTTCACGATGGTCCCGTCAAGCACGATCATGAGCTGCGCCGCGCACACCAGCAGCAGCGCGAGCCACCTCCGGTCCACAGGACGCCGCCTGCGGCGGGATCTCGGTTTGGGTTCGATCACGTTCCCCTCGGTCATAGTATTTCCAGCCTCTCTTCGAGCGGTCTCTTGAACGTCCGTGTAGTTATAGGCCCTCGTCGTGCTGCTCCCCTCACCCATTCGGAGGATATTTGGGTGGAGATGTTGATCCGTTGAGTATCGCTTGCCGCCGTAGTTCTCTAGAAGCGCCAGCGCGTCTGGGCGAACACTGCGCCCTTGCCGAATCCGAAGATCTTGCTCGGACGCACCTCGTACACCCAGGCCGCGCCGGGATCCGCCCCCCGCAGGGACCCCGGGTCGTGATAGAAGGCGCCGTCCCTTACCGCGAAGCGCCAGTCTTCGCCGTACTTCGACACGTAAACATCCGCCACGCGCCGCAGCCCGGCGTCGTCCGTCAACCTCGTCGCGTCGCCCTCGATCACGAGGTCTAGGCCTTCGCCGAGCCGGTTGCACCCGGTAGTGAGGACGCAGCGCGGGTTGCGCCCGATATTCTTCGCCTTGCGCTCGTCCGGGCCCGTGCAGAAGTGCAGCGCCCCGCCCATCCAGACGCCCAGCAGCGGCGTGACGTGCGGGCTCCCGTCCGGGCGGACCGTGGAGATCCAGTACACCTCCGCCCGCTCCAGGCGTTCGCGTCCCTCGGCCCAAGGCGTCGGGGTGGCGCCCTCGCTGCTGAACCGCGCGTCCAGCTCTGTCATCGGTTCCTTATCGATCATCCCTGCTCTCCTCTGCTTTGTGCTCTGGGGCGTCCTCTACCCGGCCTCGTCGGCGAAATCGAAGGTCAGCCAGCGGTCGGGCCTGACCGTGAACAGCACGAACTCGGGCGCGGGGTGCCCGAGCTCCGCCTCGACGAACCCCTGCGCGTGCTGCTCGGGCAGGTACCGGCGGGCGACGGCGAGCGCCTCCTCCGCCGAGGGTGGGCGGTCCTCCCCGACGACGGTTCCCTCGACGGTGACGTACCTGTACGGGAACTCTTCCTGCTGGACGGTCAGGCTCACGGCGCCCGCCTTCCCGATCAGCTCGGCCTTGCGGGACCGGCGCCCCTGCGTACCGGTGAAGAAGGTGACGTCCCCGCCGGGCTCGTAGGCGTACCAGACGGGCGTGGCGTGCGGCGCCCGACCGCCGTCCCTGGCGATGCTGAGCACGGCCACGTGCGGCCCGGCGAGGAATTCCTGACGCTCCCCCTCGGTCATCGGTCTCATGCTCTCTCCTCAGATGGACGCTCCTTCTCGCCCGCGAACGACAGACCGCGCGCGGCGAGGGCGCGGCGCAGTTGCCCGAGCGCCCTCGGGCCCATGCCGTGCAACCCCCCGACCTCCGACGCGTCGAGCCCGGCGAGTTGCTCCAGCCGCCGGTAGCCGGCGCCCGCCAGCGCCCGTCGCGCGGGTCTGCCCAGCTCGGCCGGGAGGTCGGCTCCGCGGCCACGGTCCGCGGTCGGGCGCGCGGACGCTTCGATGTCCCGGGCGACTGTGGAGAGGTCGCCGTCGAACTGGTGCCCGAGGTTATCGAGCCCACGGAAGGTCGCCCACGGGAGCTTCTCCTCGTAGAGCGCGAGGTGATCGAAAGGCACCACTTCGTCGTCGCGGCCGTGGTAGAAGAACACCGGCAGACCTTCGGGAAGTTTCGCCGCGAAGTCCTCCCGCAGCGCGTACCCGTCCAGCTCCCAGCCCCCGGTTCCCAAGTAGGGCGCGGCGACGAGGAACAGCCCGGCGACGGGCTTCTTTGGCTCCTCTTCGGAGAGGTATTCCAGCAGGACGAAAGCGCCCGCCGAGTGCCCGACCAGGACCACCTCGCCGTCCATCGCGGCGAGTTCTTCCGAGATCCTATCTCTCCAGGTCTCGGCCTCGGGGCTGTCCTCGTTCGGCATCCTGGGGGACCGCACCTCGTACCCGGAGCCGAGCGCGTACCGCAGGCTCGCCGCGAGCTCCCGGTCTGCCTCGTGCGCGCCTTCTCCGGCGCCGTGGACGAACAGCACGGTCCCTTTCGTGGCGCCGCCCATCTACGCGGGCTCCCTCTGCGCCGGCCTGTAGGTAAGCACGATGGCGCCGGACTCGAACGCCGTCGTGTCCACGAGCCTCATGGCCTTCGTGTCGAGGCCCTCTCTGAAGAGCCGCTTCCCCCTCCCCACGACGACGGGAAAGACCATGAGCCGGTACTCGTCGACGAGGTCGTGTTGGGTCAGCGTGTTCACGAGGTCCGCGCTGCCGAAGACGAGGATGTCCTTGCCGGGCTGCTCCTTGAGCGCGGCCACTTCCCCCGCGAGATCGCCCTTGATCAGGGTCGAGTTGTTCCACCCCAGGGGCTCCTCCAGGGTCGTGGAGGCGACGTGCTTGGGGTAGCCGTTCATCCAGGCCCCGTACTCTCCCGTCTCCTCCTCCATCCCGGGCCAGGCCGCCGCGAAACCCTCGTAGGCAACCCGGCCGAGCAGCAGGGCATCGGCCGCGGCGAGCTCGTCGAACTTGTACCGATTCCGGTCCTCGCTCTCGAATTGGAGGGTCCAGCCGGGCTCCTCCATCACCCCGTCGAGCGACACAAACTCTGAGACGACCACTTTCCTCACGCTAACCCTCCTTCAAGACGCGGTACATCAGGTGCGTTACGCCCGGGGCGTCGACCACCTTGACCCCTTCTAGCTCCACCCTCCCAACGCCCTCGAACAACCGGACGCCTTCGCCGAGCAGCACGGGCACCAGGTGGACCTGTATCTCGTCGACGAGCCCCGCCCCCAGGCACTGCTGCGC
>CADCVI010000023.1 GCA_902806105.1 uncultured Rubrobacteraceae bacterium | reverse complement strand
ACGGCAGAGCATCCGGAGCCTTTGCTATGCTGCGCTTCATGCAACTTTTAATGACGCACGGTTACATGCTCTCGGGCTCGGGGAGCAACGTCTACGTCCAAAACCTGTGCAGGGGGCTCGTCAAGGTAGGGCACGACGTCCACCTCCTCTGCCAGGAGCCCGAACCCTTGCGCTACGACTTCGTGAACGAGCACTTCGCGGCCTCCGGGGGCGGCGTCGAGGCCCTGGGCGAGCAGGAGACCCCCTACGAGGGAAGTTGCGCCGTCTACGCACCGGACATCGGCGACCTGCTGCCGGTCTACGTCTACGACGACTACCCGGGCTGGCGCGTGAAGACGTTTCTGGACCTCGAAGAGGAAGAACTGGACCGCTACGTCGCGGGGAACGTCGCGGCGGTACGCGCCGTGCTGAAACTCTCGGGGGCCGAGGGGGTCGTGACGAACCACTCGGTGCCGGGGCCGGAGGTCGCGCGCCTCGCCCTCGAAGGGACCGGCGTCCCGTACACCAGCATCGTCCACGGGAGCTGCCTCCAGTACGTGGCCCGAAACAGCGCGAGGTACATGGAGATGGCGGGCCGCGGCCTCTCGGGGGCGGCGAGCATCGTCGCGCTCTCCACCCACAGTGCGGGCACCATCGCCGAGGACTTCCCGAAGCTCGCCGGCAGGACCCTCACCGTCCCCGGCGGCGTCGACACGGACCTGTTCCGGCCCGGCAGGCTCGACCTCTCCGTTACCGAAGACCTGGGGGGTGGCCCCGGACGCGGCCCCGAGCAGACGGAGAAGCTCCGCGGGATCCTCGCCGGTACCGGGGGCGGCGTGGAGGCGAACGGCCTGGCGCGGGAGCTCGCGGAGGTCTCGGCCTCCTACGAGCCGCGCAAGCACGACCTGGACGCCGGGGGGCGCATACGCAAGATCCTCGGCTCGGGCGACCCGGTAGTGGTCTACGTGGGGAAGCTGATCCACTCCAAAGGCGTCCACTCCCTGCTCTCGGGCTTCGCTAGGGCGCGCGGCGAGACGGGGGCGCGCCTGCTCGTCGTCGGCTACGGCACCTTCCGGGAGGGCCTCGAAGCCCTGGTCCACGCCCTCTCGACGGGGAACCGGCCCGCCGTCGAGGCGCTCGCCCGGGGCGGCAGGATCTTCGAGGGAGGTCCGGCCTCGCCGATGGAACACTTCGAGGTCTCGGATGGATTGATGCGCGACGCCGAAGGCATGGAGGAGTACGTCGAGTTCGTCGGACCCCTGTACCACAATGAGCTCTCGCGCGTCCTGCCTGCGGCGGACGTGGCGGTGGTCCCCTCGATCTTCCCGGAGACGTTCGGCCTCGTGGCGGCGGAGTTCGGGGCGAGCGGGGTTCCACCGTTCGTGGCCGACCACTCGGGCCTCCGGGAGGCGGGCGGCCTCGTCGGCAGGGGCCTGCCCTTCGACACCCGCGTCGGCCTGGAAGGCAGCTTCGAGGAGAACCTGGCGCGCGCCCTCACGGGCTACCTCTCCCTCCCCGAGGACGAGCGGCGGGAGTGCCGCGGGATCGTGGAGCGAAACGCCGTCGAGGACCTGAGCTGGGGGGCGCTGGCCGAGAGGATCTCCGCCCTCGCCGCGGGGACCGAAACCAAGCGCTAGACCACTTCAGCGGTGAAGCATCCCGGGGAGAAGCGGCGGCGTTACCTACTTTTTATGGGTCGGCGTTGGGGACTGCTCCGGTCCTTTCAGGCGGGATCTTTGGGGCCGTCGAGGCCGCGGCCGGACTCGTCCACGGCCCCCGGCGACTCCATCCTGTGTCCCCTCAAGAAGGCCGCCTTGCCGACGACGTGGGCCGAAACCGGGGTGGTCAGGACGAGAAAGACCCCGATGAGGATGGCGCGCAAGATGATCTCGGCGTCGCTCGTCACCGCCGAGGCGATCAGCAGCATGAGCACCCCGAGAAAGACGACCTTGCTCGCCGCGTGCAGCTTGTTGTAGACGTCGGGCATGCGCACGATGCCGTAGATGCCGACCGTCATCCCGAAGACCCCGAGGAGGACGAGGGCGTCGGCGACCCAGGGCGAAACCGCCGCGAACGCTTCCCCGAGGGTACCAAGCAGGCCGTTCATCAGAAGATCCTCCGCTCGCCGTGGTACCGGGCGGCGACGAGCGTCCCGATAAACGCCAGCAGGGCCAGGATCAGGGCGGCGTCGAGGTAATACGGGGCGCGCTGGTAGTCCGAGTAGAGGACGAGCAGGGCGACCAGTATCAGGGTGAGCGTGTCGAGCGCGAGGATGCGCGCCGCCGTCGTGGGCAGCCGGATCACGGCCGCCACGCCGACCGCGAGCAGGACCGTCATCCACAGGAAAGCCGCGTAGAAAACTACCTCATGCACGTACTACCTCCTCTTCCGGGCCCCTCACGGGAAGACCCGGCTCTGATACCTCGTGTAGAAATGCTCGTGGGCGCGGCGGACAGCCTCCGGATCGGAGGCGTCTATCGTGTGGAACAGCATTATGCCCTCGTCCCAGTCCACGTCGACCATAAACTCCCCCGGCGAGATCGTGGCGACGAGCGCCGTGACCGCCACGCCTACCGACGTCCGCTCCCCTATCGGGACGACTACGATCCCGGATTTCTCCAGGGGCTTCCGCCCGAGCGTCACCTGCGTCACCTGCCACGTGCCGGCGACCGTGTCCTTGATGACGGCGAACAGGAACGGGAAGAAGGCGAGCAGCCTCCCCGTGAGCCCCGGCAGGGGCGCGGGCTTGCCGTCGAAGACGAACCTGCGAAACGAGAACAGGAGCAGGGCCGAGAGGGCCGCCCCCAGCGCGAGGTCCCAGGGATGGAAGCTCGCCAGGACGAGCGCGTAGACCAGGGTCAGCAGGACCAGCGAGAAGAAGGCGCGCTTCACCTGCGTCCACCCCCTTCCAGCAGGATCTTAGCCGACTCCTCCCCGAGGACGAGTAGTGGCTCCGGCCAGAGCCCCACGGCGAGGACGAAGACGGCGAGCAGGATGGAGAGCACCCGTGCGGGCATAGGGCTCGGCCTCCTCTCCTGCCACTTCTTGCGGGCCAGAAAGGCTCGCTGGTAGACCTGGAAGGAGTAGACGAAGGAGAGCGCGCTGCCAACGAAGATCAGGGCGACGATCGCCGCCCCGCCCGCCACCCCGCCGAGCGGCCCCGAACCCGGCCCGGCCCCCTCGATGCCGGTCTTGAAGAGCGCGACTTTCCCCACGAACCCGGCAGCGGGCGGGACCCCCGCGATGCTAAAAGCCCCAACGGCGAAGGCCGCCCCGGCGAGGGGGCCGCGGAGCCCCGAGGCCAGAAAAACGAGCGCCTTGTTCAGGGAGTTGACCATCGCGTAGACGAAAGCCGCCGCGTAGCCGATCGGGCCGCCGATGGCGAGGGCGACGAGGATGTATCCGACCTGGCCTATCGCCGAGTAGGCCATGACCTCGTTCGTCGCGTGGCGGCTCACGGCCTGAAGAGCCCCGTAGATTATGCTCGCCACCCCTAGGACGAGGACGACGAACGCGCCGAAGCCGAGCTCCTCGGGGAGGATACCGGCGCCGAAGCGGAGCAGACCGTAGCTCCCGATGTTCGCCAGCGCCCCGGAGAGGATGGCGGCCACGGGGGCGTGGCTCCCCACGTAGACGGCGGGCAGCCAGAAGTGGAACGGGAAGAGCCCGAGCTTCAAGGAGAACGCCACGAAGATCAGGGTGGCTATCGGGATCACGGAGCTCGGGGCTACCCGGCCGATCCGCTCGGCGACGATCTGCATGTCCAGGGAGCCCGTGACGTGGTAGAGGGCCGCGATGCCGATAAGGAAGAAGACCGAGCCGAGCAGGTTTATCACCGCGAAGATGAAAGCCGCCCGGACCTGGAAGTCCTGCTCGCGGTAGCCGGTGAGGATGTACGCCGCGGTCATCGAGATCTCGAAGAAGACGTAGAAGTTGAAGACGTCCCCCGTGAGGAACAGGCCGGAGAGCCCGGCGGCCAGGAAGAGTATGAGCGTCGGGAAAGTGCGCGACCGTATCCCTATCAAGAGCTCGTGGACGAACGAGACGAGGATGACGGCGAGGGAGACGACGGCGAACGAGGTCCCGAGGACGTCGGCGCGCAGCGTGATCCCGACCCCCTCCGGCCACCCGCCCGCGACGGTCTGGAGCGGCCCGCCCTCGAGGACCCGCAGGAGCAACAGGACGGACGCGACGAGGCTCGCCGCCAGGCTCGCCGCCGCGATCCAGGACCATGCCGTCCTCCGGCCGTCGAGCGGGGCCAGCGCCGCCGCGGCGATCCAGGTTATGCCCGCGGGCAGGACGACGAGGGCGTCCGTCATCTCGGCTCCCCCTTCTCGAGCTGCCTCTCGTCGGCCTCCTCTTCCTCCTCGGGCTCCTCCCCCTCCGGCTCGTTGACGCGCTCCAGAGCCTCGGACTCGCGCATCTCGGCTTCGGCGATGTCCCGGATGTCGACCGAACGATGCGCGGCGTAGAGGCGGTAGACGAGCGCGAGGAGGAGGGCGGCGGTGCTGGAGCCGATGATGAGAGCGGTGAGGGCCATCGCCTGCACCAGCGGGTCGCTCGCGGAGGCCGGGTCGCCGATGGGGTAGATCGGGGCCTTCCCCCGGGTAAGACCCGCGGCCATGATGAACAGGACGGAGGAGTTGGAGACGAGCACGATCCCTATCACCACGCGAAGCAGGTCGCGCTGGAGGACCAGGAACGCCCCCGAGCCGAACACGACGGCGATCGTCAAGGAGACCGCGAGGATCACGCCTCGTCCTCCAGCGTCTCAGCACCCGGTCCCGCATACTCCTGCTCCTCCGAGATCGTGCGGGCGAAGAAGTTGATGGTCCCGACGACGAACCCGAAGACGAGCATGAAGATCCCGACGTCGAACAGGACCGGGGTTATAAGCTCCAGCGTCCCGAGGTATATGACCTCGGCGCCCGCCTTCGGGTAGTGCGTCAGCACGGCCTCCCCGAAAAAGAGCGGCACTATCGCGACGAGCAGCGAGAGCAGGAGCCCCGCCCCCGCGACCAGCGGGGCGTTCTTGACCACGGCGAGCCTCTCGGCCTCCCCGCGCCCGTGCGCTATGTGCTGGAGGAGGATGCCCAGTGAGGCGACGACGCCCGCTGCGAAGCCGTCCCCCGGTTCCGCGTAGCCCTTCACCAGGATGGCGATCGCCGCGACCACCGTCGGGAGGAGCAGTATCCGCGCTACGGTCTGCGTCAGGATGCTCGTGGGGCCGTTCTTCATCGGAGGCGTCCTCTCCTCAGGAGCGTCGCGACCCCGAGCAGGACGAGGGCAACCACCGTGATCTCGCCGAGGGTATCCAGCCCGCGGAAGTCCGCCAAGATCACGGTGACGACGTCCTTGCCGTGGGCGTCGGGGGTAAGCTTGACGAGTTCGGACGCCGCGCCCAACTCCGCCGACGGCTGCGAGAGCGTCCCCCACACCACCACGAAAGATACCGCCCCGGCGACGAGCGCCGTGTACACCTTGCGCCTCCGCCGCTCCAGCGGGAGCCTCGCCTGGCCGTGGAGGACCTTGTAGGGGATCAGCTTCAGCGTGGCGATAAACAAGAGCGTTACGACCGTCTCGATCAGGACGGCCACGAGCGCCACGTCCGGGGCCCCGAAGAAGGCGTACACGGCCGCGAGCACGTAGCCCGCGCTTGAGAGCACCAGAGCGAGCGTGACGTGCCGGCGCGTGTAGGTCGCCGTGACCGCCGAGACCGCGACCGCCACGAGCGCGAGGAGGAGCGGCGCGTCGGCCAGCCCCACGGGCCCGATCCTGTACACCCCGGCGGTCGGGGTCACGAGGAACCCGAGGCCCACGAGCAGCCCGGCGGGCACGAAGACCGCCGCCACCCGGCTCCTGAGGTCCCGGATCTCGGTCCGGTGCACGAGGTCGGAGAGCCCGTTCAGCTTCTCGATGGAGACCTCGTAGGTCTTCTCCGGCCCGAACCTCTCGCCGAACCGGGCGACCGCCCCCGCCGCCCCCTCCCAGACCGGGCGCGAGATTATTATCAGCGTCCCGAGCGCGAACGTCGCGAGCGCCATCAGGTTCTCGGGCCGCGCGTCGAGGTGATAAGCCGGCTTCACGCTCTCCACGGAACCGGCCAGGGAGACCGAGCCCGCGCTCCTCGCGAGGGTCGCGAAGGGCTCGACCAGGAAGCCGCCGAAGAGGACCAGTACGCCGAGCACCGCCACGGGCCAGACCAGCGTGGCGGGCACCGCGTGCGCCCCGTCCCGCGCCCCGCCTAGGAAGATCCCGCTCCAGAAGCGCCAGATGTAGGCGAACGTGAGCGCCGCCCCCGCCACCGCGAGAACACCGAAGACCGCCCCCCTTTCCAGCGCCGCCGCGAAGAAAAGCTCATCCTTGAAGAAGCCGATGGTCAGGGGGAGCGCCGCGAGCCCCGCCGCTGCGGCCCCGCTCGCCGCCGCGAGGACGGGCATGCGCTTGAAGAGCCCGCCCACCTTGCTCAGCCTGTCCTCCCCGGTCGCCTCGCTGACGGTGCCCGCCGTAAGGAAGAGGGCACTCTTGGCGAGGGCGTGAGCCAGGACGTAGAAGGCAGCCCCCGCCGCCCCGTACTTCCCCCCGAGACCGTACATGAAGACCACGTAGCCATACTGCGAGATCGTCGAGTACGCCAGAAGCTGCTTCAAGACGTCGCGCGTTAGCGCCAGGACGCCGCCGACGGCCATCGAGAGCAGCCCCACGCCGAGCAGGACGTTCAGGAGAAGCTCGCTCTCCTGAAGCAGCGGGTACACCCTGCCGAGCAGCAGGACGCCCGCGGCGACCATCGCGGCGGAGTGGAGGTAGGCCGAGACCGGGGTCGGGGCGGCCATAGCGCGCGGCAGCCAGAAGTGGAGCGGGACCTGCGCGCTCTTCGCGAGGGCGGCGACGGCGATGAGGAGGCCCGCCGCGTTCAGGAGCGCCCCCGGCCGCACCAGACCGGCAAGCTCGGGGACGGAGAAGGTGCCGTAGGCGGCGAACAGCATCAGGGCACCGACGAGGAGGAGGACCGCAGTCACCCCGGTAACTAGGAGCGCCATCAGCGCCGAGGCCCGGGAGTCCTTGTCGTGCCGGTCGTACCCGATCAGGTAGTACGACGCCACCGCCGTCAGGTCCCAGAACACGAAGATCAGGATAAGGTCCTGGGCCATCGCGAGCCCTACCATCGACCCCATGAACAGCAGCATGAACCCGTAGAAGCGCGTCCCGTCGGCCTCCGGCCTCCCCCCGTGGGAGAGGTGTATCGGCAGGTAGCGCGAGGAGTACGCGAGGACGAGGAACCCCACCCCGGTAGCGAGCAGCGCGTACAGGGCCGCGAGCCCGTCGAGGGCGACGTGGAAGCGGAGGTCCCACGTCGGGGCCCACGCGAAGTTCACCTCTCCCCCGCCCCGCATGTAAACGGCCAGGGTCGCAATCGCCGCGAGCAGAGCGAGGGCCGCCCCCACGGGCGCGGCGAGGCGCGGCCTGACGCTGCCCGCCAGCACGGCGGCGGGGGCCGAGACGAGGGCGAGAAGGAGCGGGGCCAGCGTGACGAGAGCGCCGTTTATGCGGCGCTCCCCGGTCGGGCTATGTAGGTTGGGGCGTTCACGGTACTCGAGATCCTTCCGGGTGGCTTATCGAGGTTTCTGCGGGCCACCCTGAGCTTGTTGTTCCCGGGCGTGACCTGAAACACGCCCGAGATGAGATATTAGCGCACGATAGATCGCGGGGACCACCGTCGCGGTACAATGGCTGTTCAGGACTACTCGGATAAGGTGGTAATGGTTCAGCTAACGGACAGCTACGACCGCAAGATGGACTACCTCCGCATCTCGGTGACGGATCGGTGCAATTTCCGCTGCCAGTATTGCATGCCGGAGGACATCCAGTTCCAGGACAAGTCGCACATCCTCTCACTGGAGGAGATGCTGACCTTTGCGGAGGCGTGTCTCCAGGTGGGCGTAACGAAGGTCCGCGTCACGGGTGGCGAGCCCCTCGTGCGGCGCGGCGTGGTGTGGTTCGTCGAGCAACTCAAGGCGCTAGGCTTCCACGAGGTCACGATGACCACCAACGGTTATCTGCTCAAGGATAACCTCGAAGGGCTCGTCGAGGCGGGGTTGGATCGGATCAACGTCTCGCTCGACACGCTCCAGCCGGAGAAGTTCCAATTCATCACGCGCCGCAACCACTTCGAGAAGGTGTGGGAGGCTATCATGGCCGCCCTGAAGACGCCGCTCTCGCCCGTGAAGATCAACGCGGTAGCCATGCGCGGGGTGAACGACGACGAGATCGTGGACATGGCGAAGCTCACCCAGAAGTACCCCCTGAGCGTCCGCTTCATCGAGCTCATGCCCCTGAACGGCGACACGGACGGCTCGCGCTTCCGCAAGCTCTTCATCCCGGGCTCGGAGATCCTGGAGCGAGCCCAGGAGGCCCTCGGGGACCTCAAGCCCGTGGAGAAGGACGATCCGGCCGCCCCCGCCGACGAGTTCAAGTTCGACGGAGCCCCCGGCAACTTCGGGGTCATAACGCCCGTCTCCGAGCCCTTCTGCGCGCGCTGCTCCAGGCTCAGGCTGACGGCGGACGGAAAGATTCACCCCTGCCTCCTCACGGACCTAGACGTGCCCGTGAAGGACGCCATCCGCTCGGACGATCCCATCCCCGCGATCCACGAGGTCCTGTGGAAGACCGCGAGGATCAAGCCGCCCGCCGGTCTCACCCTCCCAGAGGAGGCCCGTAACCGCACCATGAGCCAGATCGGGGGCTAGGGCCCGCCCTCCCGTAGGGACCGGCCAATCGCCCCTACGTGCCGTCGAGGGGGCTACCGGGTAGATCTACCCGGTAGCCCCCTCGACGGCTCTGTTCATTCCTAGCCTTCCCGGAGCGGCAGGTTGGGGAGCTTAGGCCCCTTCCCTCTCATCAAGGCATGCTTTTGCGGTACCCCGGGTCGTCGTTCTCTCGATGCACACGCACGCGGCTGGAGGGACACCCTTTTCCGTAACCTCTACCGGTGCTCGGTCCGGGCTACCGTGTGTTCAGTCTGGTTCTATGGTGGAGATCAGGCCCTCGTTGTTGAGGCTCTCCTGGTAGAGCTCGGCGAGCTCCTTGTGGCATTTGACGACGACGGCCTTGCCCTTCGTGTGGGCCTCGAGCATGATGTCCATCGCCCGCTTGACGCTCATGCGCGGGATCACCTTGCGGAGCACCAAGATAACGTGTTCCATCGGGGTAAAGTCGTCGTTGTGGAGGATGACCTTGTAGGGGGGCTCGACGCTCTGGTCGCGCTGCGTCTCCTCGCGGGGAGGCGTCTCGGTGGAGGGCGGCAATGCGAGCATCGGTGCCGTGCCATGTACAAACGTTGCCTGCAACTCTTCTTCTACCTCCGGTCTCGTGTCCCCGTATGCAGCAAAAGGCTAACATATCCGGCCGGGCATCCATAGGGCGAGCTCTCACCCTCGTACGGCCGCGCGAAGGGCCGCGAGGGGCACCGTCAGCAGTTCGGACCAGTAGAGGAGGCTCCGGGAGGAAGCTCATCCGATCAGCGGCAGCACCTTACTGCGAAGCTCGGTGACGGTCCTGCGGTTGCGCTCCGAGATCTCGGCGGCCCGGCCGATGGGCGGGTAGTCGGCTGCGATATCGCGCGTGAGGTCCGGGAGGGCGACGGGGCTCTGCTCGCCCCACTTCGAAACCCAGGCGCCGGGCATCGTCTCGGGGAGTTCCTGGTGCGAGAGGGCGGCCCAGAGCGCGGCCCAAGCCCTCGGGACGACACGCCAGATGTCGTAGCCGCCCCCGCCGACGGCGACCCATCGGCCCCCGCATAGCTCGTGGGCCAACTCGTGTACGCGGCGCGGGACGTGCTCGTAGGTTCGCGTGGTCACCGAGAGGTGGGTCAACGGGTCGAGGGCGTGGGCGTCGCAGCCGTTCTGGGAGAGGATCAGGTCCGGTCCGAAACGGCGGAGCGCCTCGGGCAGCGTCTCCTCGAAGCACTCGATAAACGACTCGTCCTGGGTGAAGGGCTGGAGCGGGACGTTCAGCGAATACCCCATGCCGCCGTTGCGCCCCTTCTCCTCGACCCCGCCCGTCCCCGGGAAGAGGTAACGCCCGGACTCGTGCATGGAGAACGTCAGGACGTCCGGGTCGTCGTAGAACATCCACTGCACCCCGTCGCCGTGGTGGGCGTCGGTGTCCACGTAGGCGATCTTTATGCCCGGGTGCTCCTCCTTGAGGCGCGCTATGGCCGCGCCCGCATCGTTGTAGACGCAGAAGCCGCTCGCATTGGAGCGGAGCGCGTGGTGGAGACCGCCGGAGACGCACAGGGCGTGTTCGGCCTCCCCGGCCATCACGAGCCTGCAAGCCCCGATCACGGCCCCCACGACGTGCGCGCAGGCCTCGTGCATCTCGGGGAAGATCGGGTTGTCCGGCGTCCCTATGCCGTACTGGAGAAGCTCCGAGAGCGGCGCCTCGTCGTGTCCGGCCTTCTGCACGCTCCTCACGTAGCTCAGGGAATGGACGGTGGTCAGGTCGCCGTCCGTCGCGGGCTCGGGTGCCGCGAACGCGTGTCCGTCCATCAGCCCCAGCCCCTCGCAGAGCTCTATCGTCATCCGGACCCGCAAGGGGTTGAAGGGATGGTCGCCGCCGAAGCCGTAAGCCTCCAGCGCCCTGTCGTGCACGAAGAGTGCTCTGCCGCTCAAAGCCCCCCCTCTGGGGCACCCGGCAGGGGCGGCGGCGAGAGCACGAGGAAGCCGGCCTCCTGGAGGCTGCTCACCACCCCCGCCGGGTTGATGGTGGCGAGCCGGAGGACGGCGACGCTGCGCGATCCCGTCTCGTCCGGGGCGCTAAGGACGCTCACGAGGTTGACCCCCTGGTCACGTATGATGCCCGCGACCTCGGCCAGGGAGCCCGGTCGGTCCGGCATGGAGACCTCCAGCCGGCTCCCCGGCTCGTGCGCCCCGACCAGCCCCACGAGCGCGGCCATCACGTCCGAGGCGGTGACGATACCGACGAGGTTCTCCCCCTCGACGACCGGCAAACACCCGATCTTCCTGTCGTGCATCGCCATGGCGGCGAGCTCTATGGGATCGTCGGGGTGGGCGGTCTTGATCTCCCTAGACATCTCGTCGCCGACCCGTAACGTCTCCAGGGCCGCCGCGCGGTTCTTGTCGCCCAGGGCCGGGGTCGCGAGGCGAAGGTCGCGGTCGGAGATCAGACCGACCATCCTCCCCCCTTCGAGCACCGGAAGGTGGCGTATCCCCCTCTCCCGGCACAGCGCGAGCGCCTCCGCAGCCGTCGTCTCCGGCGAGACGGTGACCACCTCCCGGACCATCGAATCCCTGACCAAAAGCATCTCTAACCCTCCCGAACGCCCCGGACCTCCCCGCAAGTATACGGGCCCCGCCGAAGCGGGGCGCGACGGGTCCGTCTCCATGCGTGCTGTAGTATGGCCCCATGTCCGAGACCCTCAACCAGCTTCTCGCCGACCCGGCCACCGCCCTCGTCCAGGAGAGCTTCACCGGCGTCGACGCGGAGTGGTGGTGGGAGCGCCGCCTCGACGGCGGCATCGTCGTCTGCCAGGAGTTCGACCCCGCCGCCACGATCCGGGCGGTCGCCGAGAAGACCGGGCGGTCCGTGGCCGAAACACAGGAGATCACCCTGCGCGAGCTCGGCCTGGAGGACCTAGAACCCGTGGTACTGACGTTCGAGCTACCGGGTACTACCGAGACACGCGACGCCTCCCGGGCGCTCGACGAGCGCTCCCGCACGCCCTCCGGTCTCGCCGCCAACCTCCACGAGCGCGTCGAGGAGGCGGTCAGAGCAGGAGGAGGCTAGAGGACGCTCTAGGGTAACCTGCGGCACGCGGAGGCGGCCCGGCGCCTTCGTTGGGACGCCGGGCCGCCCGGCCCCTACTCGGCGGCGCCCGCCACGGGGTCCGCCGCGCCCTCCTTCACCTCGAAGGTGAGCTTGTGGGCCTCGTCGTCGGAGTCGACGACTACCCTGTCGCCCGGGTTGAGGGCGCCGCCCAGGACCATGCTCGCGAGCTCGTTGTCGACGCGCCGCTGGATCGTGCGCCGCAGCGGGCGCGCGCCGAACTCGGGGTCGAAGCCCTGCTCGGCGATAAGGCCGACCGCCCCTTCCGTGAACTCGACCTCGATGCCCTGCGCCCTCAGGCGCCTGGTGGTCCGGTCGAGGAGTAGGCGCGCTATCTCGCCTATCTGCGCCTCGTCGAGCGCCCGGAAGACGATGACCTCGTCTATGCGGTTCACGAACTCGGGCCTCAGGGCGTTCTTGAGGATGCTCATCATGTCGTCCTTGAGCTCCTCGAAGGACTCGTTGCGGCGGGCGTGGGCCCGTATCCTCTCGGCGCCCATGTTGGAGGTCATGATGATGACCGTCTGCTTGAAGTTCACGGTCCGCCCCTGCGAGTCCGTCAGCCGCCCGTCGTCGAGGATCTGCAGGAGGATGTTGAAGACGTCCGGGTGCGCCTTCTCGATCTCGTCCAGAAGCAGGACCGAGTACGGCCGGCGCCGCACGCTCTCGGTGAGCTGCCCGGCCTCCTCGTACCCGACGTAGCCCGGGGGCGCACCGACGAGCCTGCTGACCGTGTGCCGCTCCTGAAACTCGGACATGTCGATCCTGACCATCGACGCCTCGTCCCCGAACAGGGCCTCGGCGAGCGTCCGGGCGAGCTCGGTCTTGCCGACCCCGGTGGGACCGAGGAAGAGGAAGCTGCCTATGGGCCGGTTTGGGTCGGAGAGGCCCGCCCGCGCCCTCCGGATCGCCTCGGCGACAGCGGTGACCGCCTCCTCCTGGCCCACCACCCGCTCGTGGAGCTGCTCCTCGAGCTTCAACAGCCGCTCGCGCTCCTCCTGGGTGAGCTGGCTCACGGGGATGCCGGTGGCGCGGCTCACGACCTCGGCGATGTCTTCTGCCGTCACCTCGGCCACGGTGGGCCGGCCGCCCTTGAAGGCCCCCAGCCTGTCCTGCGACTCCTGGAGGCGGCCCTTGAGGTCCTGCGCCCTCCCGAAGTCCTCGTTCGCGACGGCCTGGTCCTTCTCGCGCTTGAGGTGCTTGATCTCGTCTTCGATCTCCCTCGTGTCGAACGGCTTGGTCTTCGTGCGCAGCCTGACCCTGGCGGAGGCCTGATCCATGAGGTCTATGGCCTTGTCGGGCAGGAAACGGTCGGTGACGTAGCGATCGGAGAGCTCGGCGGCCGCAACAATTGCCTCCTCGGTTATCTTCACCCGGTGGTGGGCCTCGTAGCGGTCCTTCAGGCCCCTCAGGATGTCTATGGTGTCGTCCACTGTGGGCTCGCCGACGAGGACGGGCTGGAAGCGTCGCTCCAGCGCCGCGTCCTTCTCGATGTTCTTGCGGTACTCGTCGACGGTGGTGGCCCCGACTACGTGAAGCTCCCCGCGCGCGAGCGCCGGCTTGAGCATGTTCGAGGCGTCCATCGAGCCCTCGGAGGCCCCGGCGCCCACGACGGTGTGAAGCTCGTCTATAAAGAGCACCTGAGCCTCGGGGTTCTCGCTCGCCTCGTCGATGACCTTCTTGAGCCGCTCCTCGAACTGTCCGCGGTACTGCGTCCCGGCCACGAGGCCCGCGAGATCCAGCGCCAGGACGCGCCTGCCGGCCAGGGTCTCGGGCACCTCGTCGTTGACGATGCGCTGGGCGAGGCCCTCGACGATCGCCGTCTTGCCGACCCCCGGGTCCCCTATAAGCACGGGGTTGTTCTTCGTGCGCCTGGAGAGGATCTCGATCGTCGTCTCGACCTCCTCGGACCGGCCGATGACGGGGTCGAGCTTGCCCTCACGCGCCAGCTCCGTCAGATCGCGGCTGTGCTCGTCGAGCGTGGGCGTGGCGCCCGC
Source organism: uncultured Rubrobacteraceae bacterium (assembly GCA_902806105.1). The sequence continues at coordinate 3,098 of CADCVI010000023.1, read as the reverse complement.
CCCGCCGTCCTGCGCACCACCGCGCGCAGCCCCCGTGCTCGAGTCGACGCCCCGCACCACCGCCCCGCGAAGCTTTGTGTGTGAGAGGCCGAAACGCCGCAGCAGGCGGCCCGCCTCGGACTCCTCGTCGAGGGCGAGCGCCAGCAGGACGTGCTCGGGCCCGATGTACGAGGACTCGAGGGCCTGGGACTCCTCGTAGGCGGCGAGCAGGGCCCTCTTCGCCTCCGGCGCCAGAGACGGGGCGACTTCCGACCGTTCGTCGCGGCCCCCGGCCGACTCCTCCTCGAGCTGCGCCAGAACCTGACCGGGATCGGCGTCGACCTGCTCGAGAACGCGCCGCACGGCCCCGTCCCCGAGCGCCGCGTGCAGCAGGTGATCGTTCGTCAGGTCGAGGCTGCCGCGTTCCATCGCACGCCGGGCGGCCCGCTGCAGAAGCTCGTTGGTAGCGTCGGAGAAGTACCGGGTTATATCCACCTGCTCCGCCCGCCCGCTACGGGGCAATGCCCCGCGAGCCTCGGGGCGCGCGTCCCCCGACGCCGCGGGCTCGTCGAAGAACCTGCCGAAAAACTCGTCGAAAAGACTGCCGCCCCCGAAGGAGGACCCGCCGAAGGGCGAGCGGCCACCACCGACCCCCGCCTGTGCGGCGTGCACGTCGCACAGGTTCTCCGTCCTCGGGGACTCACCCGGCCCGGCCCGCCTCACCGTCACCACCGCGGGCCTCACCCCGCATACGTCACACATCTTCCTTCTTGCTCCCATACCTGTCCTCCCCAAAGATGTCATCTACGTGCTGCTTGCCTTCCGCGGGCCCGATCCACCTGCTGCCGGGACCCGAAAGGAGGCCGGGGCGCTTCTCGCCCCGGCCTCCCGGTCCTGCACGACGCCCGGCCGGGCGCCTGATGAGCGTGACGATTAGCTCTCCGCGCCCTCGGAGCCACCGCCGCCGTTCTGGCCGTTGCTGGAGCTCTCGCTGCTCGGGGCCTGAATCTGGATCTTCTTGGGCTCCTGCACCGCGGCGGCACCGGAGATCCTCACCTCGAGCACCCCGTTCTCGTAGCGGGCGTCGATCTTGCTCTCGTCGATCCCCTCGGGGAGCATCAGGCTCCTGCGGAACGTGCCGTACCTCCGCTCCCTGACGTAGTAGCCCTGGCCCCTCTCCTCCTGCTCGGCCTTGCGCTGACCGGAGATCGTCAACACGCCCCGCGAGAGCGTGATGTCCACGTCGTCGGGCTTCACCCCCGGCAACTCGGCCCGAACCAGCACGTCGCCGTCTTCGTGTAGCACGTCGAGCGCGGGCGACCACGAGTCGGATGCCCCCTCGCCCTGACGCCCCCCGGACCTGCGGGCCAGACCCCCGAACATCTCATCGAACAAACGGTTCATCTCGCCATGCACGTCGTACAACCCACGACCCCTGAAAGGACTCAACGCCATAGCCATCCCTCCTTCTCGTCAAGACCCCGGAGAACCCGGCGGCCTACCTCCTTTAGCAACGACATTCTACCTCATACTTACAGTTTGTAAACAGATTTTTGCCAGAAATTTTCCTATTATTGTCTGTAAATTGTCACAAAACTGTATTCTGTGCTATCGTTTTTCTGTCGCGTTGGCGCTGTTAGAAGGGCAGAGGTTGGGGATGAGCGAGAGGTTGTTGCGCGAGCGGCGCATGAAGATGTGGACCCAGGGCAGGCTGGCCGAGGAGGCCGGGGTCAGCCCGACGACCGTCTCCGGGATCGAGAACGGCAGGATCTCGCGCCCGCATTTCGGCACCGTGCGCAAGTTGGCCCGGGCCCTCGGGGTGGACCCTGGCGTGTTGCTCTCCTCCGGGGAGCCGCCGGCCGGCGAGCCGCACGTTCCGCTCTCGCTCGGGTGGGCGAGGTCGATCCAGGAGGAGGAGTTCGAGAGGGGGATCGAGGGGGCGCCGCTGGAGGAGCTGGAGGAGTTTCGGAGGGATCTGGACGAGGAGCGGGGGCGGCTCCAGGTGCTGTACGGCGAGGCCGAGGGGAGCGAGCAGCGCCTCTACATCAAGCGGCGCATCCGGGCCGTCTCGGCCCAGTCGGGGTCGGTGGCGACCTCCATGATGTTCCGCGAAGGGGGCACCGGGCGCGCGGGCTCGGAGGACGCCCCGGCCGGCTAGTACCTCGGCACGGAGCCGTCGAGGTCGGAGTAGGCGTCGAGGCCGCCTTCGAGGTTGTAGACGCTCTTGAAGCCGGAGCGGTCGAGGAAGCGGGTCGCGTGGGCGCTACGGAGGCCGTGGTGGCAGATCACGACCGTCTCGGCCTCAGGATCTAGCTCGCGGAGGCGGTCCGGCAGGTCCGCTAAAGGCATGAACGTGGAGCCCCAGAGCCGGGCGCGCTCGTACTCCCACGGCTCCCGCACGTCGAGTAGGACGGGGCCCTCGCCCCGCCCCAGCTTCTCGACGAGCTCGTGCGGCGTCAGGTTCTTGTAGCCGAACCCCTGCAATCCGGGGTCCCCGCTAGCGCTCGTGGTCGTAGTCGACGACGATGCGGTCCGGGTCGGCGAGGGTGTTGAGCTTGTCGGCAGCGGCCCTGTGCTCGGGGTGCTTGAGGTAAGCCTGGAGGTCGTCCGGCGTCTGGAAACGGGCGAAGAGGCCGTGCGTGTACGGGCCGCCCCTCTCGCTGAAGTTCTCGCCCACGGTTATGTCTATGACGTTCGGGACCTTGCTCCTGAGGGCCCGGAGGCTCTCTATCATGTCCGCGACGTCCTCCGTCGACGAATCTTCCTTCACGGTGAACAGCACCAGATGATCTATCAAGGCTTCTCCTCCCGGATGCGCGCGGGCGGGGCGGGACACGCCGCGTCTTTCAAATACCAACAGAGTGGAAAAGAGTTTAGCAGAAGGTAAACCCGTCCCGGGCCCGAGGACCATACGGTGGTCAGGGTCCGAGAGATCCGACCCCGTAGCCAGGATGAGCACCGGCTTCCGCGGCGATCTCACCGCAGGAGACGAAGTATTTCTCCCCACGCGAGACGGACGCGGACGTACACGAAAACCGCCCATGGGCGCTGGTATCGTTGGCGAGCCGCCGGGGAACGCCGGTAGAAGGGGGGAAGAGCCGCTTCGCGTGGCCTGCTCC
>CADCVI010000022.1 GCA_902806105.1 uncultured Rubrobacteraceae bacterium | reverse complement strand
ACGTCCGTCTCTCCCCCCCGAACCGTTCAGGAACTGGCGGGCCTCGGCGAGCGAGCCGACCTGGCCCACCACGGCGAACTCGGGCTCCCGCTCGAACATAAACGCGAGCGCCTGCCGGAAAGAGGCGTGGTCCTCCACGAGCAAGATGCGGGTCTTCTCCCCCTCCACGCCGCCGTCTCCGCTCACCTCTTACCCCCGGATCGTAGAAGCCCTCGGAGCCCGCGCCCCCATCTTCTTCCGGCGCGACCCGCACTATATTGCAGTCTTTCAGACCTTGCCTCGTCCTTTTGTACTAGATGTCCCGTCCTTTGGGGGGACCTTCGTCGGGGAGCGGGACCCGGCAGAGCACGCGCGTGCCCCGGCCGGGCCCGCTCCACAGCTCGACCTCCCCGCCGAGGCCGAGCGCCCGCTGGCGCATGGAGTGTCGCCCCACGCCGGCCCGGGTGAGCCCGGCGTACCCAGAGACTCGCACGCCACTTCCCCGTCACGCGAGCTCCCGCTTCTTCGACGGCGCCTCCTCGGCGGGGCGGTCCCTGCCGCCTAGAGTGAAGCAGAAGGTGGCGCCCTCGCCGACGGCACCTTCGGCCCACACCTCGCCCCCGTGGCGGTGCACGATCCTCGCCACCGTCGCGAGCCCTATGCCCGTCCCCTCGAACTCCTCCGGCCCGTGCAGCCTCTGGAAGGCCCCGAAGAGCTTGTCCTTGTAGGCCGCGTCGAACCCGGCCCCGTCGTCGGAGACGTAGAAGGCGCCCCCCGAGACGCCGAAGCGTATGGTTGCCTTCTGCTCCCTGGAGGTGAACTTCCAAGCGTTGCCGATCAGGTTCTCGAGCGCCACCTTGAGCAGCCCGACGTCGCCGCGGGCCGCCACCCCCTCCTCGATCACGAAGTCCACGTCCCGCCCCGGGTCGGACCTCTTGAGGTCGTCCGCGATGCCGGCCGCGAGCGCGCTCAGGTCGACCCGCTCGCGCTTCAGCGGCCTGCGGCCCACCCTGGAGAGGTCGAGCAGGTCGTCTATGAGCTCGGCCATGTGCCGGCTCGCCGTCCGCACCCTCGTCAGGTAGTCGAGCCCCTCGTCGTCGAGCCTCTCCGCGTAGTCCTCGGCGAGGATCTGGGAGAACCCGTCTATGGTCCGTAGAGGCGCCCTGAGGTCGTGGGAGACGGAGTAGGAGAAGGCTTCGAGCTCCCTGTTTGTCCCTTCGAGCTCGCGGTTCGCGTCCTCGAGATCCTCGCTGGCCCGCTCGGCGCGCAGCCGGCTGCGCACGAGCATCGAGGAGATGCCGAAGAGGAACAGGCTGACGCCGATACCCGTGGCCAGCACGAACAGGGGGAGCCTGCTCTGGCCCTCCCTCTCGAAACCGGGCAGGGTGGCGAAGTACAGGCCCCAATCGCGCCCGGCCACCTCGATGCTGCGCTCCTGGGTCAGGAGATCGTCGTACCCGGCGACCCCGGCCCGCCTCACCCCGTCGGCGTCGTAGAGCAGGGCGCTCGACCCCGGATTCTCCCCGGCGTAGACCTCGAAGTCCACGGCCGGGTCGACGCGTCCCCCGAAGACGGCGTCGAGCAGGCCGTCCCTCCTGAAGGTGCCGACGATGAAACCGGTCAGGGCCTGGCGGCGCTCGGCCACGGTCTCTGTGGACTCCCCCTCCTCGTAGACCGGCAGGTACACCACGAAGCCGGGCTTCAGCGCCAGGTCCCCGGCGGCGTCCGGGGCGGCCCGCGTGAGCACGTAGCCCGTCTCCGTCGCCCGCGGCAGGCCTTCGTCCCGCGCCCGGTCCATGGCGTCCCGGTTGGCGGGGTCGGCGTAGAGATCCCGCCCGAACATGTCCCGGTTCGCCTCGTCGGCGGGCGCGGCGAGCCTCACCGGGAAGTAGACGGGGCGTTGCCCGAAGGCGTCGAGGCCGGGCCGCAGCCCCGGCAGCCCCTCCTCCTCCATCCGCCGCACAAAGTCCTCGCGCTCGTCTGGCTCCACGCGCTCGGCGAAGGCGAGGGCCTGAAACCCCCCGAGGCGGCGCACGGGCTCCACCCCATCGACGTACTCCTCCCACTCGGGCCCCTCAACGTCGTCGCTCGCCAGGATGAGGCCGCGGGCGCCGAACATGGCGTCGAGGTAGTCGTCCGTGCGGCGGTCGACCGCCGCCCGCGTGGCCCTCACCGTCTCCCCGAAGCGCACGGCGTTCTGGGCCTCGACCGTGTTGCGCACGTAGTAGTAGGCGAGCGCCGCGAGCAGCAGCGAGATCAGCAACACCCCGTAGGCCGCCGCCCCGAGCCGCAGGTGGCGTCCCAGGCGGCCGAGGCTACCCTTCAGCGCTTCCACCCGCCGCCCCCGGGGAGACCCCGGAACGGAGGCCCGCCGCGCGCCGCGCCCGTCCCCCCAAGAAACGCATCAGTGATGGATAACGTCCCGCCCACCGCCGCGATCCCTCCCGGTCTCGAAGCCACGGTCGAACACGCCGCCGGGGGCGCGCCGCCCGACAACAATGTTAACAGCCCCGCAACCGCCCCGGAAGGCGTCCTGGGCCGCTACCCGGGCGGAGAATCCGCGCCGGTCTCGACTCCTTCCCGTGGACGACGTAGACGGTCTTCTGGCCGGAATCTAGCACGCAAAAGGGGCCCCCCGAAACGGGGAGCCCCTGGGTGACGTTCGCCGCCCGCGTTCTACTGCTGGGTGACGGTCGCTTTCTTCTCGAAGGTGAGCTCGTTCCCTTCGTCGCCGGCGCGGTCAACGACGACGGTGTCGTCCGGGTCGAACTCGCCGCCGATGATGCGGCTGGAGAGCGGGTTCTCGACGTAGCGCCGGATCGCGCGGGCCAGCGGCCTCGCGCCGAACTTCGGGTCGTAGCCCTGCTCGGCTATAAACTCCTTGGCCGCCTGGGTGACCTCGACGCCTACCCGCTGGCTCTCCAGGTGCTTGTTCATGCGCTTGAGCATGATGCCGACGATCTCGAGCACGTCCTCGCGGGTGAGCGGCTCGAAGACGATGATCTCGTCCACGCGGTTTATGAACTCCGGCCTGAAGGCCCGCTCCAGGGCGTCCATCGCCCGCCGCTCGGTCTCCTGGAAGTCTATGCCGTCCCCCGAGGTGAACCCGAACTGCTTGGTCGAGACGAGGTGCTGGCTCCCGACGTTGGAGGTCATGATGATCACCGTGTTCTGGAAGTTCACCGTCCGCCCCTGCGCGTCCGTGAGCCTCCCGTCGTCGAGCAACTGGA
>CADCVI010000021.1 GCA_902806105.1 uncultured Rubrobacteraceae bacterium | reverse complement strand
CTTCGTCGCCCTCCATAGCTCCGGCGAAAAGCTCGGGGGCGGAGCCGTAGCCGCGGTGCGGGGCCTCGGGGAGATCGAGCCAGATCGTCCGGTCCGCGCCGAGGAGCCTCGCCGCCTCACAGTCCTCCTCACGCCGCAGCGCCATGTAGTCGGCGTCCGGGGGGAGGCCCTTGTCCGTCTGGCAGGCGAGGGCGAAGCCGGCGGGGTCGGGGACGCTGCGGGTGAAGACCGTCGCGAGCACCGTCTTCCAGCCTTCGCGCGCGAGCAGGGCGAGGGTGCCGCCGCAGGAGAAGGCGACGTCGTCGAGGTGGGGCGAGACGAAGAGCGCGGTTCCGGAGCTTACGGGCATGGACTTCCGGCCATCAGCCCGTCGAGTTTACGGCGTATCGGGCACGGATAGAGCACTCGCCCGGGAAGCTCGAGCCCCGGTGGTAGGGTTGCCTTGTCGTTCTTCGGGGCCTGGCGTTCACCGGGCAGGAGCGAACGGCTGAGAGCCGGCGGCCGGGAGCTGCTCAAAGCAGGTGCGGGGTCTCGCGGAAGCGGCAGGGCTCGACCGGTCCGCCGGCGGACCAGTCCGCATCCGGGCGCGTCCCCAGGAGGTCCTCGTAGACGCCGACGATCTGCCGGGCGACGTTCGGCCAGGAGTAGAGCGTGCGGACCTCGTGGAGCGCCTGCTCCGCGAGACGGGCGCGCAGGGGCGCGTCGTCGAGCATGCGGCGGAGCTCCGAGGCGAGGCTCCCGGCGCTGCCGGGCTCGGCGAGCAGGGCGTTCTCGTCGTGGCGCAGGCAGTCCACGACGCCGACGGCACGGGTCGAGACTATGGGGAGGCCGGCGGCCATCGCTTCCAGGATGGTGTTCGAGAAGCCCTCGGCGAAGGTCGGGGAGACGAAGACGTCGCCCCGGCGGTATTTGCCGGGGACCTCGTCGTAGGAGGCGTAGCCGAGGAGCTCGACACGGTCCCCGAGGTCCAGCTCGCTGACGCGGTCGGAGACGGCGTCCGTGTCCGGGCCGATGCCGGAGACCGCCAGTCGCAGCCCGGGAAGTTCGCGGGCGAGGTCGGCGAAGGCGTCGAGGAGGACGAGCGCGCCCTTCCGGCGGTCGACCCTGCCGTGGTAGAGAAGGGTCGGCTCCTCGGGGAGCGCGCCCAGCTTCCCGTCCTCGACCGGTTCGAAGCGCCGCGTATCCACGGCGTTCGGGATTATGGTGAAGCTTGTCGGGGGGGTGCCGTGGTTCTCGGTGACCTCGTCGGCGAAGGAGCGGGTGGGGATCAGGAGGGCACCGGCGTGGCCGAGGACGGCGAGCATGGCCCTCTTGTGGGTGGCGCAGCAGCCCCCGATCCAGTGTCCGTCGCCGCCCTGGATTGAGACGAGGTTCGGGACCCCGAGCTTGCGGCTCGCCTCCATCGCGGCGAGACCCGTGGGATAAGCGTACTGCGCGTGGATGACGTCGAACGGGCTCTCGCCGTGCTCCTCGACGATCGTCTCCGCCATCGTCGCGATATCCTCCTCGAAGTTGCCGCCGGACTGCTCGCCGAGGGCTTCGAGACCCACGACGCGCACGCCCGGAACCGACGGCGGCGGACCCCCGCCGTAGATGCGCGTGCCGAGATCGTCGCCGCGGTACTGCGAGATCATGGTGACGTCGTGGCCCATCCGCACGAGCTCGCCGAGGAGGTTGGAGGCATAGACGCTCATCCCGGAGATCGCCGGGAAGAAGCGCCTCGAAACGAAGCAGATCCTCACGCCCTCGCCGTCCCTTTGAGGTAGCGGATTGCCTCCGGGATGGCGGCATGGGCCCGGGGGGATTCCCGGCTCAGCTCCACGCAGACGAGGCCCTCGAAGCCTGTCTCCCCTAGCGCCGACAGGACGGACGGGACGTCCATCTCGCCCTCGCCGAAGGGCAGGTGCTCGTGCACGCCCCGGCGCATGTCCTCGATGGAGACGGTCCCCGTGACGCCTGCGAACTCGCGGACGGCCTCCGCCGGGTCCCGCTCGCCGGTGACGAGGCAGTGTCCGGTGTCGAGCGCGAGCTTCAGCCCCGGTATCTCCCGCGAGACCGCGGCGTAGTCGTCGAGCGTCTCGACGAGCATACCCGGCTCCGGTTCGAGCGCGGCGACGACGCCCCGCGTCCCGGCCCTCTCGACGACCTTTGCCACCCCTTCGAGCAGCCAGGCCCGGGCCTCGTCGCGGTCGACGCCCTCACGCGGCACCCCGGCCCAGAACGAGACCGCTTCGGCTTCGAGGATCCCGGCGACCTCGACGCAGCGGTAGAGGAAGTCGAGGCGCCTCTCGCGTCCCTCGGGCTCGGGGCTCACGAGGGTGGGCTCGTGCTTCGTGCGCGGGTCGAGGAGGTAGCGGGCGCCGGTCTCGATGACGGCGCCGAGCCCGAGCTCCCGGAGCCTGCGCGAGAGGGCTTCGGCGCGGCCCGCGAGGTCGGGGGCATAGGGGTCGAGGTGGTGGTGGTCGAGGGTGAGGGCGACGCCGTCGTAGCCGGCCCCGGAGATAAGGGCGAGGGCGTCGTCGAGGCGGTGGTTCGCGGCACCGTTGGTGTTGTAGGCGAAGCGGAGGGTCATCGCGTCCCGGCCCCCTGTTCGAGGGCGAGCGCCGTGACGTGGCGGCCGGGCTCGCGGTAGAGGGGATAGAGGCGGCCGACGGTCCTCTCTACCGCCGCGTAGTCGAGCCAGGCCGGGCCGCCGAGGTTCTCCGTGGCATCTTCCGTGAGCAGGATGGGCCGGGCTTCGGGGCGGCCGTGCGGCGGCTCGCCGAGGCCGACGAGGTCGCTGCCGCGGTCGAGGAGGCGGCGGAGGTTTCGAGGACCGATGCGCCCGTAGCTCATCGTCTCGACCTCCAGGCCCGGCACTATCGCGTGGACCACGCGCGTGCTCCCGTCCGGCGGCGAGAGGTCAACATAGAGGACGTCGAGGCCGGCTTCGCGGAGGCTCCGCGCCACCCTCGCGAGGAGCCCCTCCCGGTCGTCCCCGCCGAGGTCCGGGGTGTAGGGAAGGCTCGAGAACTTCCTGCGGGAGCGGACGGCGAGGACGGGGTCCGAGAGTAGGTCCATCATCTCCTCGTGAGAGAGTGAGAGCCAGTCGAGCCAGGCGCTCAGGGAGCGGTCCTCCTCGCTCTGGAGGGGGCGGTTGCGGAAGTGGTCGAGGTATCCCGGCGGGACGACCGGCTCTATGGCCTCGAACGGGCCGTGGTGGAAGAGCTTGCGGGCGCGGGCGGCGACGAACTCGAGGGTCGCCTTGCGGAGCGCCCTCTCGCGGTCGGGGTGGGCGGCCTCCCCGCAGGCGCTGAGCATGATGGGATACGGGGCGTCCCCGGGGTCGCGGTCGTGCCCGACGACGTAGAGGTTCGTCATCCCGAAGTCCGTCGCGGCGAGCTTGGCGACGACGTCGATACCGGCGTCGTCGAGGCGGGCGAGGAGGTCCCGGGTGCCGGGGTCGGAGACCTCGTCGAGGTCAAGCGCCACCCCCTGGTCCATCGCGCGGTAGTTGACGCTGTTGCCGTCCCGTTGGATCAGCTCCAGAAGGCCGTGGGAGAGCGCGTGGGCGAGGGTCGGCCCAGCACCGAGGCCGTTGGTTATCGGGGTGAAGAGCGCGCCCCGCTCCTCCGGGGAGAGGTCCCCGAAGTGAGAGGCCGCGAGCTCGACCGGGACGAGCACGACGTCCTCCGAAGGATAGCGCCGCGCCTCGATCCAGTGGAGCTCGCGGGAGTGGTCGTAGTCGCTCCCGGCCTCCAGACACGCGGCGACGGGATCGAGGACGCCGTCCGCGCCGTGTCGTTTCACAAGCTCTTCGTAGGAGGCTCGCACGCGGGGCAGCCTCGCAAGCGACGAGCCGCAGAACGTATCCTCGACGAGCTCGCCGAAGGCCCCTATCGCAGCCTCCCCCGTCGTGGTGCCGTAGCCCGCGCCGTTCACGGGCTCCCCCTCCTCCGGCCAGAAGGCTGCCGAGTAGGCGGGGATGCCGAGGCGATCCAGCCCGTCGTAGGCGAAGTCGACCACCGTCCCCGGCGGCAGGCTCTCGCGGTAGAGGGTCACGGCGCGCGGTTCGGTCTCTCTCATGCTGGCATCTGCTCCCGCGTGGTCTCGGTCTTTTGGGGTGAGTCGTCGGCGGCCCTCCGTCTCACAGCGGCACCGCGTCCACGAAGGGGCGTCCCGCAAGCTGGGAGTCGAGGAAGGCGAGGACGTCGTCGCGCCCCACGTTGCGGCACTGATCGAAGGGGGTCCAGGCCTGGTCGAAGTCGAGGGCGGCGAAGACCTCCCGGTAGCGCGTGACCTCCAGGGGGGTGAGGGGGATGCGGCGGACGAACGCCTTGTGGGTCGAGAGCCCGGTAGCGAGGCGTCCGTCGGAGGGGTCGATCTCGAACTTCAGCGCGTCGCCGACGAAGACCATCCGCCGCTCCGGGAGGTAGAGCATGGTGTGGCCGGCGAAGTGGCCTCCCGTGCGGAGAAGCTCGGCGTCGTCCCCGATCCGGAGGTTTTCGTCGAACGCCCACGTCGGCGGGAAGGCCGTCGCCCAGGGGAGGTCTTCCGCCTGCAGGATCACCTCCGGCTCGAACCTCTCGCGGAGCTGCCAGAGCGCCCCGTAGGAGTGCGGGTGCGAGGCGGAGAGGTAGCTTATGCCCCCGATGGACTCGATATGGTCCAGCGCGGCCTCGTCGTACCAGCCCGCCCCCTCGAAGCCGACGTTCCCGCCGGGACGCACGACTACGTACCCGAGCGGCGCTATCCCGAGCGGCTTCTCCGTCCCGTAGCGCCAGATCCCGGCCTCGACCTCCTCGAAGAGGCACCGCCCCCGCCCGCGGGCCTCCTCCAGCCCGAGGAAGCTCCACCCGTTCGCGGGCAGCACGTGCCGGTAATCCATGCAGACCGGACAGGAGGAGGGCGTCTCGAAGTACTTCTGCCAGAAGCCGCAGTTCTCGCACACGAACGCGGGCTGCACGGCCTCGCGCGGCCACTCCTCCGGGATACGCGAACCATGCGGCGTCTCGCCGTGGCTCCTCATCGGGCCGTCTCCGGGACGAAGGCTCCGGAGCCATGCATGGCGCTCTCCATGAGGCCCATGACGTGCAGGTCGTGCCTCGGGGAGAACGGGAAGGGACCACCGCCGAGCAGGGAAGCTGAGAACGCCTCGACCTGGGCGAGGAACGGCGAGCGGTCTTCTTCGGGCGGTATCTGGATCGTGGTCCTCGTGCCGTCCTTCGGGTCTACGATCTCGAGCGTGCCGCCCGGGGTCTGGCCCATCGTGTTCGTCGCGATCACCATCGCCTCCGTTCCAACGATCTCGAGGGTGCGGCGGGGGTATGCATCCGGGGTGTTGTACGCGACGTGCTGGATCACGAGGGTCCCCGTCGCCGTGCGCCCGACGAGCGCGGCCCCGTCCTCCACCGGGTAGCCGAAGACGCGCCGCTGCGCGAGGCAGGAGACCTCGACGATCTCCTCGCCGAGCAGGTAGCTCAGGAGGTCCAGCCCGTGCGGCGCGAGGTCCACGAACGCTCCTCCCCCGGCCCGGGCCGGGTCAACCCGCCAGTTGTCCTCCGCCCACCCCGGCGGGAGCCAGCAGGCGTAATGTATGCGCGCGGAGCAGACCGTCCCGAGCTTCCCCTCCTCCACGAGCCCCCTCAGCCGCCGGTGCGCGGCGTGGTAGCGCTGGTCGAAGGCCGTGGCGTACGTTACCCCCGCCGCCTCGCACGCCGCGACCATCCGCCGCGCCTCCGCGAGCGTGGGCGCGACCGGCTTCTCGCACATGACGTGCTTGCCGGCCGCCGCCGCCGCCTCGACCACTGGCGCGTGCAGGTGGTTCGGGGTGGCGACGTAGACGGCGTCCATCTCACCCTCCGCGAAGAAGGCCTCCGGGTCCTCGTACCGGGCGGCGCCGAGACCCCGGCCCGCCTCCGCGAGCGCCACGGGATCGGGGTCGAGCAGGGCGACGACCTCGCAGTTCTCCGCCGCCACGAGCGCCGGCAGGGCGTAGTCGCGCGCCACCCAGCCGCAGCCCGCTACCCCCCATCGCACCGTAGAGCCGATCATGCGTTCCCCGGCAGGTCCAGGAGGACCCTGCATCTGGCGAGGCGATCCACCTCGGGATCCATGCCCACGCCTCCCCGGGCGGCGCTCTCCAGGACGGCGCGCGGCACCTCTAACCTCCCCGGCAGGTAGCCCGAGCGGGGGGCGTACTCGTCCTCGTAGCGCGGCGACGGCCAGGCCAGGTGCAGGGCAACAGGGTCTTCGCCCGAGAGGGTGTACAGCGGGTTCGGGGCGAGCGGCGTCCCCGGCGGAGGCAGCGTGAGGTCCGGAGGGTCGTCGGCTCCTTTGGAGCCCGAGATCAGGCAGACCGCCTCGCTCCCGCCGAGCTCCCCGGCGGCGCGAGAAACGGGTACCCCCCCGGAGACGAACGCCTCCGTAAGCTCGGCGTCGTCGTAGAGCACCGGATCCGGGAGGAGGGCAGCGTACTCCTCGACCGTCAGGGGCGCGCCCGACGAGTGGTTCTCGGCGGCTGCGTTGTGGGCGTGCCCGATGGCTATGGTCCCGGCGTCGCCACAGAGGCGGACAAGCTCCCGCGCCACGTGAGCCTTCTCGGGGAGAAAGTAGAAAGCATCCTGGCAGAGGGCGAGGTCGGCCGAACCGTCCGCGACCGGGAAAGGGTACGCCGCGTCGAAGCACACCAGACGGGTAACAGGCGCGACGTAGCGGCGCGCGAGCCAGAGCTTGGCGAAGACGACGTCGCCTCCCGCGGTGGCGACGCCCCGGCGCGAGAGATCACGGCTGTAGTGCCCGATGCCGCAGGCCAGCTCGAAGGAGCTCCGTGGAGCATTCCAGTGAGCCTGGATCAGGGCCAGACCGGCGAGGTACGTCGGGTCGGAGAGGCGGTACGTGAAGTAGTCGCCGACGGGCCCGAAGCCGAGCCCCTCCATCGCCTGTTGAAGGGACGGCCTCCCGTCCACGAGCCCCTCGACGGCGGCGCGTTCGGGCGGTGGGTCCGGGGCCCAGTCGTCCTGATCGCGCAGAAGCTCCACGAGGGCCGCCCGCTCGTCCCCCCGATCTATCGCCCGGCAGGCAAGCTCCACGAGCTCGTCGCGGCCGGCCCTGAGGTACGGTATCCCCTCGACGACGGGCCAGCGTCTCTCGCCGTCCGTCAGGATGCCGGGACCGTCCTGGACGAGGATCTGGCCGTTGCCGGGGCTCCGCAGGGAGCCGGCGGGCCACGAGACCGGGATGACGGCGTGGGTCCTCAGCGCAGACCAGCCCCCCGGAGAACCTCCTCGTGGAAACCCTTGAGGGGTCCCTCATGCACGAGGTCGAGGTCGTCGAGCGCCTGATCCAGCGTAAAAGCCGCGGCCCGGGCGTGGTGGCGCATCTGGAGCACCCGATCCAGGACGTCCGCAGCGTTGAAGGCCCGCGCCCCCGGGCTCTCCGCGTTCCCGACGAGCCGGAGAGCGCCACGGACCCTGTCCCTCACGCCCTCCGGCAGGGTCGAGAGCGCCTCCCCGGTCAGCCCCTCGAAGATCGGCCCGAGGCTTTCGCCGAGCAGCTCCTCTCCGGCGAACCCGGCATCGGGGAGGACGGCGTTGTGGAGGTGGTGGGAGAGCCCGGCCAGAAAGACCTCGCCCGGCTCCGCCCCGAAGTGGCCCGAGAGCAGTACCCCGTAGAAGGCGACGGCCGCGCAATGCTCGGCGTGGCTCTCGGGCGGCTCGACCATGATCCTCGGTTTGCCCGGGGCCGTCGCCCCCGCCCGCGGCTGCCGTGCCAGAGCCCCGACGAAGGACGGGAGCCGCCCCAATGGGTCACCCGCGTCGCCAGGCTCTTCCCGGGGACCAAGCTCGTCCCGGAGGCTCGCCGCGAGCGGCCCGGGCAGGGCGTCGGACACGGAGTCGAAGGAACGGCGGAGGACGGTCACGGCCTGCTCATCGTCGAGCCCCGAGCGCCGGAGTACCCGCGCGTCGATGCCCCCGAGCCTGGCGGCGGCGACGGCGGCGGCCGTCTCTCGCAGGGCTACCCTGGAGGCAGGCTCGCCTGCGACGACGGCGGCCCACGAACGCCGGAAGGACCGCTCCGCGAGGGAGCCCTCGCCGTCGGCGGTTCGGAGGCGCTTGAGGTCGCCGATCTCCGAAAGTAGGGGCACGACGGGGGCCAGCGTGCTCCCCTGCCGGGCCTCTACGCCTTCCCTGGTAGACCTCACCGGCCCGCTGAGGTCCCGCGGGTGCTGGTGGCGGATGTCGTCGTGGCGCCGCCGTTCTTCGAGGCTCCGTTCGAGCTCTCACCCGACAGCCAGGAGATGAGGGCCTCCTCCTGCTTGAGCAGGGCGTGCTCGGGCGCGGTGCCCCGGTCCCTCGTCATCGGGGCCTTGAAGAACATGCCGAGGTGCTCCTGCACGCCGCCGTGACCGCGCCGCTTCGCGAGGTCGGAGAGGCGGGCCAGCTCTATCGCCAGCGGGGCGGCCAGGATCGAGTCGCCGCACAGGAAGTTGACCTTGAGCTGCATGCGCGCGCCCATGAAGCCCACGAGGTCTATGTTGTCCCAGGCCTCCTTGTTGTCCCCGCGCGGCGGGTAGTAGTCGATCCTGACGACGTGGTTCGGGACCTCGTAGCCCAGGATCTGGTCGAGGACCGACCCCTTCGTCTCGACCTTGGAGGCGAGCGAGTCGGGGTCGTCCAGCGCCTGACCGTCGCGGTTGCCGAGGATGTTCGTCGAGTACCAGCCGTCGACGGTGAGGGCGCGCGCCCTCAGGGCCGGCGCGAGCGCGGTCTTGAGCATGGTCTGGCCCGTCTTGCCGTCCTTGCCGGCCACGGGGACGCCCCGGGCCTCCGCGAGCGCGACGAGGGCCGGCACGTCGGCCCCGACGCTCGGGGTGAAGTTTACGTACGGGACGCCCTCCAGGATCGCGGCGTAGGCGTAGAGCATCGCCGGGCCGACGTCCGGGTCGTCTGCCCTTATGCCTTCCTCGAAAGCCTCCGGGGTGGCGAAGACGGGGAGGGTCGGGTCGGTAAGCCGCTCGGTGGAGGCGAGGTTGACGAGGACTACCGCGTCCAGGTCGTTCTCCTCCTCGAACCGGCGGAGGTCCTTGCGGATCTCCTCTACCGCCTCGGCGTTGCCCGAGACGGCGACCACGTTGTCGCCGGAGACCTTGCGGCAGAACTCCTCGTTGCCGAACGCGGGCCATGGACGCATCGACGCGAGGGCGGGCTTGGCGGCCTCCAGCCGCCCCCCGTCGAGGACGCCGTGCCCCGCCGCGGCGCTCGCGAGGTCGTCGCCGGAGAGGTCCCAGCCGCCGAAGACGATCCCCTCGTAGGGAGCCAGGTCCTTGACCAGGTCTTCGTCCATCGCCGCAAGCGGCAGGCCGTCTTTCTCGATCATGCCGTGCTTGATCAGCTCTATGCCCGCGACCGCCGTGGTCGCTACCGCGCCGCCGAGGCCCACTACCGCCATGCCGATCCTTCGTCCAGCCGGCGGCTCTCCCCGCCCGTTGCTCTGAGACCCGTTCTGGCTCGTCGTGCTGTACTGTTTGATAAATCCCCCTGGTTCCGTGCTTTCGGTACCGGCTACGTCCATCGGCACCGTGCCAAAGATCTATCGACAGCCCTGCCGGTGAGCCACCCACGCTGGCGCTCCGACAAGGGGACCGTCGAGGCTTACGTCTCTCGACCAGGATAACGGGCTAATTCTGGGAGAAGGTGTCTTGTCTTACTCGGTTGGAGATCGCCGCCCTTCCCGCTACCGGATGGCCGAGAGTTCCTTCTCCATCCAAGCGGGGAAACGGGACCAGAAAATCTTCTGCGAGAGGTCCCAGACCGGGACGAACTGACGGCGCACCAGCGAATCCAGCTCCAGAGAGACGCGCGTGCGCCCCGCCGCCGAGGAGGCTTCCTCCGCCCAGAACCGCAGGCGGGTCGGCCTGACGAGCCTGGGGCTGAGGGCGTAGGAGCCGTAAAAGTACTTGAGGTCGCGGTGGCCCGAGGAACCGGGGGCCGGGTCCCTGACCTCCCCGATCACGCCGGCCACGTTGAGCAACGGCCCGTGATGGACGTTCAGTACCCCCGGCTCGAAGCCGCCGCGCACGAACTCGACCCGGTAGGGCCATACCTGGCTCTCCGTGAACGTCGCCGGGTCGTTGAGCCAGCTCCAGACGAGCCCTACGGGGAACGGGGCCTCGAAGGAGCGTTCGTAGGCGTGCTCCACGAAGCCCTGCGGGGCGCCGTTGGGGACCGGGAAGCCCTCGGGACCTATCTCGGGCCATCTCTCCATGCCGCACATCCTACACGCTCCCTGATGCCTCTCGCGTCGCGCCTGATCCCGCCGGCGAGTATGCTCCTTCCGGGAAAGCAAGCCGAGAGGAGACGTGGCGATGGAAAAGGTATCGGTGATCGCCCGGGCAAAGGCCCGGCCGGGGATGGAAGAGAATCTGAGGCAGGCGATAGAGGAGGCCGTCGGGCCGACGCGCTCGGAGGAGGGCTGCATAAACTACGACCTGCACCAGGGCGCGGAAGACCCTTCCGAGTTTCTCTTGTACGAAAACTGGCGGAGCAAGGCGGACCTCGACGCTCACCTGGAGCTGCCGCACATCGCGACCCTGCTGGGGAAGCTCCCCGAGCTCACCGAGAACGGCGTCGAGATCACGCTGTACAAGATGGTCACCGCCCCGGCCCGCTAGGCCGGACCCGAACGTAGCGGCGCCGAAGAGGCCGCCCGGGAATCCTCGTGCGGCGGGCCGGCGGCAGCGGCGGGCCCGTCGCACGCACATGTCGCCATCGCTGGTGTAGGATCACGTGAAAGCGGCGGTATCGGGAAGGAACGGGCGGTGGGCGCGGAAGATTTCTTCGAGAGGTTGAGGGGCTGGCTCAGGGCCAACTTGTTGCCCGCGACCGTGTTGGTAGTCATCATCCTGGCGGTTGGGCTGTGGTTTGCCTCTCCTGTTTTTCACGGGCTGTTCATAGGCTTCTACGCCAACTTCTCTTTCTGGATCCTCGTCCTGCTCGGGATCGTCGTGGTCGCCTTCCTGTTCAGCCGCGGCTACCGGAGGCCCGCGCTCGTGGCCTCGGGGGCCTGGATCGCGCTCCTGTTTTTCTTCCTGATCTTCGGCGGGGCTCTCGAACAGGTCCGCTTCTACGACTCCCTCGAGGCCGAGTCGCTGCCGGAGATCCCGCGGACCGAAGGCGTGCGCTTCCTGCCCCTTGAGGTCGCCGCCCGCGCGGCCCAGAACCGCGCCAACGAGCCGCGAGTAGCCCTGGGCGACTTCGAGCCGCTGGAGAGGGAGCCCGGCGAGCCCCTGGGCTACGTCGCCCCCCGCGTGCCCAACGGCGGCTTCAACGTCTTCACCTACCAGCAGCAGGGCGTCTCGGCGGTAAACGGGGAGGGCGAGGTCGAGACCCTGCGCGAGCCGTTCAAGTACGGCGAGGGGATGTCCATCACGGACAACGTGAACTGGAAGCTCATACAAGAGCGTTTCTGGGTCACCCTGGCCGACCCGTACTACTCGGTGGACGGGGAGGACGTCCTGATGCTCGTCCCCTACCTCAAGTACCGCCTCTCGTTCCCGGTGACCATCCCCTACTGGGCGGGCACGTTCGTCGTGCACCCGGACGGCGAGATAGAAGACCTGACGCGCGAGGAGATCATCGCGGACGAGCGCTTCGAGAACGAGCGGCTCTACCCCGGCGAGCTCGCCGCCCGCGCCGCCCAGTCCCTCGCCTACCAGAACGGCATCTGGAACGCCTGGGTGACGCGCCGGGACGTCCCCCAGATCCCGGACATAGACAACACGGACAACGAGATGCCTTACCTCCTGCCCGGCGCGAGGGGCCCGGTCTGGTTCACGGCGCTAGAGCCTTACGGCCCTTCCAACGCCACCTACACCATGCTCTACACGGACGCGCACTCGGGGGAGTACAGCGTCCACAAGCGCCCCCTCGACTCCGCCCTGCTCGGCCCCAACCGCTCCTTCGGCTTCGTCACCAACGCGTACCCGGACTTCCAGTGGATCCGGACCGGACCGGCGGGCGAGACCGGCAACGTCGTCTCGCTCGAACCGAGGCCCGTGGTCCGGCCCGAGGGCGGCGAGAACGTCCTGTACTGGATGCTCTCCGTCACCACCCGCGACAGCCCCGGCGTCAACCTGACCGCCTTCGTCGACTCGCGCGACGGCGCGGTCACCGGCGTGCGCTCCTACGAGGAGGTCCTTGCCTTCGCCCGCGGCGAAGACGTCCCCGGCGCGGAGGAGCGTGAGGGCGGCGAGGCTCAGGAACCCGGAACACCCGGCGAAGCACCTCCCCCCGAAGGTAGCGAGGCGCCCGCCGAAGGCCCCTCCCCCGAGGACCTGAGCGACGAGGAACTCATACAACTCCTGCGCGAGGCCGCGGAGCGCCTTGAGAACGAGGGAGGAGACCAGCCAGCGGGAGAAGAAACCGCACCCTGAACCCGGAGAGCGGCCCACCGGCAAAGCCCGAAGCTACGCGTCGGACAGAGCCCTGTACAGGCTTCGCAGAGCATCGAGTAACGCTCGCTGCTCTGCGACGGTGAGGCCCGATGCCATCCTTTCTTCCACGGCGCCGACCCTCCGCGCGCACTCGCCCCGAAGCTTCTCCCCGTTCTCGGTGAGATAAGCCTGCAACACGCGCCCGTGCTCGGGATGCGCCTTTCTCTCCACAAACCCCGCCGCCTCCAGCCTGACCAGTATGTTGTTCATGGTCTGCGGCGTAACGAAAGATCGGCGGGCGAGTTGAGCGTTGGAGACCCCCGGCTCCTCCGAGAGCACGCTGAGCGCCGCATACTGCGGCGCGGTCACCCCCGTCTCCCTCAACACCTCATCCATACGTAGCCGCAGAGCATGCTGCGCCCGTTTCAACTCGTAGCCGATCCTGTCCCGCAGAAGCTCGCGAACACCAGACTCGTTTTCGGAAACCTCCATCTTGCCCCTTGTCTTGTTGTAAGCCTACTTATATTATATCAGTACACTGATATTCTACAGGAGGTAGAAGCTGGTGGCGAGGGTCAAGGGGCCGGATTTCGTGGCGTTGAGCGTGCGGGATCTGGAATCGAGCGCGAGGTTTTACGAGGAGAAGTTGGGGCTGAAGCGGGCGTTGCAGGGCTCGCCGAACGCGGTGGTCTTCGCCACGGAGCCGGTTGCATTCGCGGTGAGGGAGCCTGTCGTGGACCTCGATGCGGTGGAGGAGATGGGTTGGGGCGTGGCCCTGTGGCTCGGGTGCGACGACGCTCAGGGGCTGCACGATTCGTTGAGGGAGGCGGGCGTACCGATCGCAGGGGAGCCCTTCGACGGACCTTTCGGGCGCACGTTCGTCTTCGTGGACCCCGACGGCTACCGCGTAACGGTGCATGATGCCCGACCGTAGGAACACGGCGGGGGACGCGGAGCCGACGGGACGTTTCGAGCTACAGCCGGTTGGCGATTACAAGCTGGGGGCGAGCGTGAGATTTCTGGAAGGCTTCGCACCCGCCGATTACCAGGCGGGGAGCGAGCCGGACCGCCTGCGTCTCGCCTTCGTCGCCGATGGTATGGGAGAGGGCGACTGCTATGCGGGCGCGTATATCTACCAGGACGGTGGAACGGTCATGGTGGAGACCTACGGGGAGGCCGAACCTGCGAGGGTGCGGGATCAGGCAACGAGGATTCTCTCGCTCGACGTCGACGGGAGGGGCTTCCCGGAGGTCGGGGAGCGCGACCCCGTGGTTGGGGAGTTGCAGCGGCGCTACCCTGGTTTGAGACCGGTCCTCTTCTGGTCCCCCTACGAGGCGGCGGCATGGGCCATCATCGGGAACCGGATCCGCATCGTGCAGGCCGCGAAGTTGAAGGCGCGCATGTCCCGGGAGCTTGGAGAAGCTGTCCGGTTGCGCGGCGAAGAAAGCGACGCCTTCCCCGGCCCGTCGCGCCTCGCGGGACTCGAGGACTTCCCGGGCCTTTTCGGACGCAAGGCCGAGTGGTTGCGTGCCCTGGCCGTTGCCGCGAGGGGGGGTAAGCTCGACGTGCCTCGTCTCCGGTCGATGCCCGCCCGGGAAGCCCTGGACGGTCTCAAGAAGCTTTCCGGCATAGGCAGTTTCGCCGCCGAACTCATCCTCCTGCGCGGCGCCGGAGAGCCAGACCACCTTCCCACGAACGAGCCTCGACTCGCCCGGGCGGTGGCGATGGCCTACGGGCTGGATCATCCGCCTTCCGTCGAGGAACTGCGTGAGATCTCGGAGAACTGGAGGCCATATCGGACCTGGGTCGCGCTGCTACTGAGGACGATGCTCGAAGATGAGACGCACGAGATAACGGGCAAACCGGGAACGTCCCGACGGGTTCCGCGATAACTACTCCACCGGGAAGCACGGGGCTCCAAGGGTAATACTCTCCCCCGCGCTACGGGATGCAACGCGGGTAGAAAGTCCCTAGAAGGCGTACCGTACCCGGCAGTAGGGCAGGTATTCGGCCAGCAACTCCCTGAACTCCGCCACGAAGCCGCGCTTCGCCGTCCGCTCGTAGCGGAGTACCCTGTCGCCGCTCGCCTGGGACGTCTTGTGCTCCTGTAGCTCGGGACGCCACAGAAGCTTCTCGCCCTTTGGGTGCCACTTCAGGTTTACGTCGTGAAGCTCGCGGGTGTGGGTCAGAAAGATAACCTCGGCCGCGAGCTGCGCCTTCGCGGCGGGCGAGAGCGCATCGTCCAGCATCGAGAACAGACCGGCGTAGTCCTCCTGCCAGCCGTCCTTCACGATAACCGGCCCGAAGTTCAAGTTGACCTCGTAGCCCGCCTCGACGAAATCGTCTATCGCCCGGATGCGCTCCTCGACCGGCGACGTCCTGACGTCCACGAGCCTGGAGGTCTCCGGCGGCATGAGTGAGAAGCGCAGGCGCGTCTTCCCTTGTGGGTCGTAGTCCAGCATCTCCCGGTTGACGAACTTCGTCGCGAAGGTCGCCTTGGCGTTGGGTAGGCCGCGGAAGAGGCCGACGAGGTCACGGACGTTGCCGCTCACGGCGGCGTCCACCGAGAGGTCGGAGTTCGTCCCTAGCTCGTAGACCCAGTCCGACGGGTCCGCCTGCGTCCCCTCGAACTTCATCCCCTGCTTCGCCGCGTGGCGCTCGACCGCGTCCATGATCCCCCCGATGTTCACGAAGGTCGTGATCGGGTTGGCGTATCCCTTGCGACGCGCCACGTAGCAGTAGGCGCACGCCATCGCGCAGCCGTTCGCCTGGGAGGGGGCTATAAAGTCGCAGCTGCGGTAGAAGGGCCGGACCTGCAAGCCCTTCTTGGCGCCGAGCACGAGGACGGTCTTCTTCGTCCTGTTCCACTCCCCCACACCACCCTCGTCGCCGTGGAGCTCGGGGATGTTCCAGTGAGAAGGGACCTCTACGCGCTCGGCGTTCGGGAAGCGGTCGAGGATCTCGCGCCCCCGCTCATAGGTTGCGACGCCGGGCTCGTGGTAGATCTTCTCTATCCGCAGCAAACCTCCCGCCGCCGTATCCACATCCTCAAGCATGGGCCGCCGTAGAATCGCTTTCTCCTCCATGCAAGGAGTCTAAGCCCCGGGCTCCGGTTCGACGGTGATACGCGACACCAGATTCGTGTTTTCCTTGTACCTATGACCTTTCGGGATTTTCACGCATCGTTAGGATCAGAGCTTCGCCCACCGGCGCACGGTCTCGTGGTGTGGCGACCATGCTTCCCACACCGACCGCGCCCACTCGCGCACCCGCCCGGCGTGTTCGTCCGGCCCGCTCGCGTCGAGGACGTACAGGATCGTCGTCTCGCCGAGCGAGGTTGGAGGGTTCAGCCAGTGGATGCTCTTCTCCCTCTTCTTGGCAAGGGACGAGATCCGCTTGTGCACGGCGTAGAGTTCGTCGGGGCGGAGATCCCGCTCCATCTGGAGGCAGAGGCCGACCAGGTGCACGGCCACGGACCTGACCGCCTGCGGCGAAGGCTCCCCCGGGTGCTGGGCGCAGTACGTATCTACCGTGAGCCCGTGGACGCGCGCATAGCGGAAGTCGCCGTACTCCTTCTCCGAGATCTCGCCGAAGGCGGACCAGCAGCCCGGCGAGGCTCCGATATAGCGGTGCGTCGACCCGCCAATCGCCGGCAGCATCACGCCGCAGCCCGGGCATGTTTGCAGGTTCTTGCTCACCATCCTACTCCTTCTTGTCGCCGCTGCGCTGCTCCCCCGGCGAGAAGACCGGTGGTGCGAGCCGCTACAGATACCGGGCACCCTCGACGATCTCGCGCCACGGTACGTACGTTGCTTCGGCCGCGGTGCTCCTCGTACGGTCTAAGTACTCCCGTACGATTCTGTATCCCACGGCGTAGCCTGCGAAGTCCGGCAGCCCTTGCGGGATGTAGCCCATCCTCGACGCGGCCCAGTCCCCGAAGATGTAACCCCGGATCTCGTCGAAGCCCGAGACCTCGAGGGCGTCGCGGAACCTGGGGCGCGCCTCTTCCAGCTCTTCCTCCGAGAGGGCGTTCGGCCAGGGCCCGAGAAGCTCCTCCCCGGCGACCTCCGCGGCGAACGCCTCGGCGAGGCCCTCCAAAACGACGTACTGGCCGACCGTGGTCCCGGACGTCCAGGGCTCGAAGGCGAGCCGGACGTTGTGGTGCAGCTCGTGGACGGAGATGGAGGGCAGCCGGGGCAGGTTGTAATCGTCGGGCCAGGCGAGCACCGCGGCGTAGCCCATCATGCCGCCGAAGCCCGTGTAGCCGCGGTTGCGCCCCGTGAGATCCGGCAAGCGAGGGTTCGCGAGCGCCAGGGTAAACTCCACGCGCCCGACCCCGACCCCGTGATCCTCCGGGGCCAGCTTCTCCGCAGCCCCTTCGAGCGCGCCCACGCATGAGGCAAGGGACCCGGCTTCCCGGAGCTTCGCAAGCGCCCCGAGCCCGGCCGCGGCATCTCCATCCGGACCGTAGAAGCCGAGGAGGGCGACGCCGGACGTAGCATCGTCCCCCCGATCCTCCGGGGAACGCGGCATGAAACGCATCATGGGCTCCCAGAAAGCTCTCAACGGCTCGTCTACGCGCTCGCGGTAGACCTCTTCCCGGCTCGGAACA
>CADCVI010000020.1 GCA_902806105.1 uncultured Rubrobacteraceae bacterium | reverse complement strand
CGATCTTCGCGACGCGCCTCCTCAACGGCCAGCCGCCCGTGCTCTACGAGGACGGCGAGCAGACCCGCGACCTCTGCTTTGTCGGGGACGTCGCCCGCGCCAACCTGCTCGCCGCCCGGAGCGACGCCCTAGACGGCCTGCCGGTCAACGTCGGTAGCGGCCGGGCGACGACCATCCGCAAGGTCGCGCAGATGGTCTCTGAAGCCCTGGAGGTATCCATAGAGCCCGTGACGCGGGGGGAGTTCCGGCCCGGAGAGATGCGCCACCTGACCTCCGACATCTCCCGCATCCGCAAGACCGGCTACGAGCCGGCAGTGGACCTCGGGCAAGGCATAGAGCGATACATCGACTGGATCCGGGCCCAGGGAGACGTGCGCGACTACTTCGCGGAGGCCGAGAAGGTACTCCGAGAGAAGCGGATCGTCCACGAGATAGGCCCCGGCGGGGCGACTACCGATTCCTGACGACCCTGTACAGAGTAGAGGAGGGGCCGGATAGAGTGACGAGAACAGGGCCGTTTGTGGGGCTCCTCTGGTTCGCGTTGCTCGCGGCCGTCTTCCTGGCCGGTTGCGGTGGCCCCGGGCGGTCGACCGACGGGGGAGATGGGTCCCCGGATGAGCCTGGCCCCTCCGGCTCGGGAGAGTCCGTGGAGGTGGCCGGCAACGAGGTTCTCGTGTGGGGCGAGGGAGACCGGGGGGTGGTGCTTGCGCACGGGGCGGCCTACGACGCGGCGAGCTGGCGGGAGCAGGCCGAGAGGCTAGCCGAGAGCGGCGTGACGGCCCTGGCGGTAGAGGATACTTCCGCGCGGAGCGTTGCGGAGGCCGCCCGTTATCTGGAGGAGGAGCGCGGCGTCCGCGACGTGACCCTCCTCGGGGCGAGTGCTGGGACGGGCGGCGTCCTGGGAGCGGCGGAGGAGGACCGGGGGCTCGTCGACGGGTTGATCCTGCTCTCCGGCACCGGTGAGGTCTCCGGGTTGGGCGACTACCCCAAGCTGTTCGTCGCGAGCGAGGGCGAGGGTCTCGCGGGGGAGGTTCGGAGCATGGCCGGGGAGGCCCCCGGAAGCCGCAACGAGGCGCTCATCTTGCCGGGGGACGCCCACGCCCAGGCTATCTTCGAGACGGATCAGGGCGAGCGGCTCATGCGGGCCATAATCGAACAACTGGAGGACGATGGATAGTACCTTCGCCATCGGGGTCTCTCCCCCGCCCCGCGATATTTAATAGGGGCTTAATGGCTTGAGGCGTACGGCGGGATAGTATTCAGGTTGCGGGGTGCAGGCATGGTGGGTCACGCACCCCGCGTCAACGGACACGGAGGATATCTGTGAACGACACCGGGACCAGAGCAGGCATCTCCCCGGTCGGGGTCGGGATAGCGCTTCTCGCCCTGGGTACGGCCGGCATACACCTCTACCTGTTCCTGATCGAGGGTTTCCTCGGCAACGGGGAGATGCTGCCGATCTACCAGCTCCTGTTCGTCGGCAACGTTCTCGCATACGCGACCCTTGCCGCCGCGCTGCTCCTGCCCATCTCCGCGCTGGCGCGGGTTCGCCCCGTCGCGCGCGTGTTGCTGATCTCGGTGGCCGTCGCCTCCATCGCCTCCTACTTCTACGTGGGGGTGCTCGATGCCGTGGGCCACACCGACAAGGCCATCGAGGTTCTGCTCATCTTGCTCGCGACGGTGGACGCTGCCGCGTCCGGATCCGGGGAAGGCCCCGCCGGGCGGTTCGCGGGCGGCGCCGCCGGCGCGGCCGTGCAACTGCTGGCCGGCGTCGCGGTCGGCGTCGTCATGTTCCTGGCGCTGACCCCGTTCATGATCTGAGGGATGACGGGCAGCGGTCCGACAGGGAAGCGGGTGGTCTTCTGGCCCTCGTACCGGCCGCTTCGGAGAGGCGACCCGTGACGCACCCTTCGTCTCTCCGCGCGCTGGCCCTGGTCGCGCTCGCCACGGTCCTGCTCGTGCTCGCGGGCTGCGGTTCCGAGGAGGGCGCTCGGGGTAGTGACGCTCCGGGGCAGGACTCAGCGAAGCAAGACGCCGCGGACCGACCGCCCCCGCCCCCCGAGCCCGCCGAGGCGCCGGAGCTGGAGGAGAAGCCCGCCGGCAGGGTGGTCGAGGTCGGCTCGGCGCCGGAGGGGATCGTGGCGGACCCCGAAACGGGCCTGGTCGCCGTGGCCCTGCGCAACCCCAACGAGCTCGCGCTGGTCGACGGCGCGAGCGGGGAGACGGTGCGAAGGGTCGAGTTGCCGGAGTCGGCCCGGCACCTGGGCCTCGCGGGCCTCGGCGGCCCGGTGCTCGTGCCCGCCGAAGGCTCGGACTCCTTCGTGCGGGTCGGCCTCCCGGAGGGGGAGGTCCGGGGTGAGACGCCGGTCGGGGACTTCCCCCACAACGTAGCCGCCCTGCCGGATGGCCGGATCCTCGTGGTCAACGAGAAGGCGAGCACCGCGTCTATCGTCGAGGACGGCCGCAAGGTGGAGACGGTGGAGACTGACCTAAAACCCGGCGGCGTCGCGGTAACGGAGGGTGGTCTGGTAGGCGTCATAGCCGTCCAGGGCCTCACCTTCGAGGTCTTCGAGGCGGATAACCTGGACTCTTTGGGGCGTGTGGACGCCGGCGAGGGCCCGACCCACGTGAAGGCCGGCCCCGGGAACCGCTTCTACGTGACGGACACGCGCGGGGACGCCGTGTTCGTCTACGGCGCCCGCCCCGAGCCCGAGCAGCTCGACCGCGTCTCTCTACCCGGTTCGCCCTACGGGATAGCTATAGACCCCGGGCGCGGCCACCTGTGGGTCACGCTCACCGCCAGGCAACAGGTGGTCCAGTTCTCCCTGGAGGGCGATACGCTACGCGAGATCTCCCGGTATCCCACCGTCCGCCAGGCGAACACCGTGGCCGTGGACCCGGCCAGCGGGCGCGTGTTCGTCACCGGAAAGACGGATGGACAGCTACAGATCCTCGATCCCCGGTGAGCCTGGCCAGGGGTTCGGTAGAGGGATCGGCGTCCCTGAGGCTTCTCCTGGAGCATGTCGTGAAGCCGGTTTGGGAGTGGCGCGGTTCGCGAGCCTCACCCGGGCGAAGTCGGCGACGCGAAGCGGGCTTTCGACGCACCGTACCCGTCTCCCTTCGCGTCAAGGGTACGGTCTCGACGTGAGTGTCTTCTTCAAAGTAGGTGGGGCCGTACTCGTCGCTCTCTTGTTTGCCTCCTGCGGATGGTCCGGAGGGGAGGAGGCTTCTCAAGGGCCGG
>CADCVI010000019.1 GCA_902806105.1 uncultured Rubrobacteraceae bacterium | reverse complement strand
GGCGTCTTCGCCGGGACGGTTCTCGGAGCCGCCACGCTTACCGCGCGCGTCGTCGGGAGCGCCCTGGGCAACGGCCGCTAGAAGCTCGGGGGGGTAATCGGGTTCGTCCCCGCGGCCCTCTCCGCCCAGTTCTCCGAGCACCCGACCGATCGCCTCCTCGTCCCCCTCAACCCGGCCGCAGGGCGTAGACTTCGAGGCATGGTTCCGATCCTCGATCGGACGGTGCGAGGCGCAGGGCAAGGAGAGTTTATGACGATCGAGCTCGATCACGTGTTCGTTTGTACCGAGGTGGGCGCGCCCGAAGCGGATCAGCTCGTCGCTTTCGGCCTGGCCGAAGGCACATCCAACACCCACCCCGGTCAGGGCACGACCAACCGCCGCTTCTTCTTCCACAACGCTTTTCTCGAGTTGCTGTGGGTCCACGACGAGCGAGAGGTGCGCGGCCCGGCCATCGCTCCCGCGCGGCTCTGGGAGCGTTGGAGGTACCGCTCCAGCGGATACTCGCCTTTCGGCGTCTGCTTACGCCAGAGCGCGCGACGCGTGCCGGCCGAACGGGCATTGCCTTTCGCGACGTGGGAGTACCGTCCGCCCTACCTGCCACCTGGATCGCGCATAGATGTGGCTACCGGGACGGCCGCAAGCGAGCCATTCCTGTTCTCCACCCCGTACGGGGGAAGGCCCGACGCCTTCCCCGCAGAGCACCGCCAGCCGCTCGTCCACCCCACAGGGGTCGTCGAAATCACGGGGCTGCGCATCACGCTTCCGACCGACAAGCCCATGTCCGGCGCGGCGCGCGCACTGCATCGAGCAGGCATCGCCTCATTCGACATGGGCAGCGAACATCTGGTGGAGATCGAGTTCGATCGCGGTAGCCAGGGCCAGAGCGCCGACTTCCGGCCGGCTCTACCGCTGCGCCTTCGCCGGTAGAAAACGATGAACTCGGCCCTCGACCGTCCCACGGCCACCGAAAGCGGCCGGACGACTGGCCCTACCCCTAGCGGACCTCTATCTCTACCGGCTTGAAGCTGCCGTTGTTGGACTTCTCGGCGGAGCAGGCCGTCACGCCGACGACGAGGTCCATCTCCGCGCGCAGGTCCACGTAGTCCCCCGCCTTCGAGAGCGGTGGCCCTATGTCCAACTCGCCCTCGGGGGAGACCGCGACGTTCATGAAGACGTTGAACGTCGTGGGGATGTCGTCTTCTTCGATGCCGAATGGCCGAAGGTTTACGGTGAGGTTCTCCAGGCAGCTCGGGTGGTAGCCCTCGTGGCCCTCGTACAGAAGCTCGAAGGTCTCGGGGCTGCACGGGGTCAGGAGGAAGTCGTGGCGGCCTACCGTGTCCTCGAGGACCGTGAACATCGGGCGGCTCCGGTTGGAGTAGAGGACGTGTCCGGTCGTGAGGTAGATCGTGTTGTTGTAATCGATGCTCCGCCCGCTGGAGAGCTTCTCGGCCTTGTCGCCCGCGGCGAAAGCCATCACGTCCGACACCTGCTCGCCCTCGGGGTCGATGATGCGTAGAACCTGGCCGCGCCTCAGCTCCAGGCCGTGGCCCGTCTGCGGCTCTATGCGCACGCGTTCTCCCCGCATCAGCCCTGCTCTCCATCGACGGGGGATCCTGGGTGGAAGGGGCAGCGCCAGTCCTCCTCCGCGGGCCGTCCTGAGTACTGGCGCGCCTCGGGGAACTCGCCGAAGTCGCTCAGGTTGGGGTTCAGGTCCCCTTGCAGGTGCTCGTCCCTCGCTCGTATGGCCTCCCTGAGGCGCCCGAATCTGCCCTCTTCGCGCAGCTTCTGGAACTGCTCGTGCGCGTTGAAGACCAGCGTGGGCCAGGCGAAGCGGCGCGCGAAGCGGGAGGCCGCGGGGTGCAATCCGACCACGAAGAACGCCCTCTGCGCGAAGCTGAACGCGAAGTTCGAGTCCTCGGGGTCCGAGCTGACCGCGGGGTCCCAGGGGTGGTGCGGCCGGTCCTCCTCGTGAAGCTTCTGAAGCTGCGCCCAGAGCACCCTCTCGAACTGCCCCTCGTCCGCCGTTATCGGCCCTCGAAAGCTCGCCACGAACGTCGTGAACTCCCCGTCGAGATCGGGCTGCTCCTCCACGAACTCGAAGAGGTCGCGGGCGAGACCGGCGGTAGTCCCCGGCGAGCCAAGGGTGTCGTAGAGACCGAAGCGATAGCCGCCGCGCCGGACCGCGGACTTCGCCCCCACGCACGAGAACATCGGGTTCAGGACGAGCGAGCGGAACGAGTCGTGGACGAACTCCTGGAGGGGCGCAGCCCGCCCGCCCCGGGGCATCCGCACCAGCCTGCCTCCGGAGAAGGCCGCGTAGGAACTGTTCTTCCGGGCTACCTCGCCGTCGAAGGGGTTGGGGGACCGCCTGGCACCGTCCCTCTCAGACGCCGTCGCCATCTCGCCTCCCTCCCAACATCCTCTCACCTTCCACGGGGGTCGCAGCTGCGATCGCTCCCGCGTGCCGCCTCCGAAGTTCCCGCTCGCTGTTGGCCGCGAGCTTCAGCACAGAACTACCATAAGGTATACCTCCCCGGAAGACGAGCGAGCCGAGCGCGAGCCACGCGCAGACCGCGCGCTCCGCCACCCAGGCCGGGGCCAGGAGCGAGGCAAGAGCCGGGAAGACCGTCCGCCCGCCGGCCCGCCTCCTCCCCCACTCCGCGAGCGCCGAGATGATCCCGGCCCCCGCCGCAAGGATCCTCCACCGGCCGCGCGCGGCGAGGACCATGGACGCGGGCAGCACCGTGAGGGAGATCGCCATGCGCCCCGGCCTGGCGAACTCGTCGTAGGCCTGGCGCACGCGCTGGGAGAAGAAGTGGCGGGAATCCGGCGGGCGGCGCAGGACGAAGAGGTCGAGCGGGGCCTCCTCCACTCCACCCGCCGCCCGCACCGTGCGCACGAGCTCCAGGTTCTCGAACATCGCGCCCCCGTCGTAGCCGCCCGTTGCGAGGACCGCCGAGCGGCGCACCCCCAGGGTGCCCGGCCAATCTCCCCCCCAGAGGCGGTTGAGGAGCGTGCGGCCCGTGTCCCAGAGCGCGTGCCACGGCAGGGGGTCAAAGTAGTTCTGGGGCCGGACGACGTGTGCCCTTCCCAGGAGGTCCACGACGCAGGCGAGCCCCTCGGGGGTGTAGAAGACGTCGTCGTCGCCGATCACGACGGCCTCGTTGCGCGCGAGCCTTATCCCCGTGAGGACCCCGCCGACCTTGCCCATCGGGGTGACGGAGCCGGGGTCCACGGGGACGTGCCGGACGGCGTCCCCCCAGAGGGCGGCGTGCGCCTCGAAGACCTCCCGTGGCGAGCCGTCGACCACGATCACCTCGTCCACCTCTCCCGGGAGCCGGCGCAGGTAGTCCGAGAGCTCCCCCGGCCCCTCGGGTACCGAGCGCCGGATCGGGACGACGTAGCTCGCCTCGATCACGACCTCCCGTCCCCCGGCCGGGGCACGCGCCCCACCGCGACGATCTGACCCTCGCACGTGTAGGAGTCGGGGCGGTCGAGGGGGTGGCCGGGCGCGTCGGGGGCGGCGAGGGAGCGCCAGGTCGCGAGGTCCGCCTCGGGCACCCCCCGCTCCTCCGCCAGCCCGGCGAGGTAGGAGAGCCAGTCGGCGAAGAACCGACGCTCCGCGGGGCGCAGCGGCGCCCAGCGTTCGATCATTACGGTCCGCTGACGCACCTCCAGGAGCCCCGACCGCTCGAGCCAGCGCCTCAGCTCCCGTCCGCGCAGGGAACCCCGTGAGTGGCCGTCGTCCGGGTTCGCCAGCACGCTCGCCTCCGAGAGGTGCGGGAACAGGAACGGGTCGGCCGGGTAGAGCCTCGCGAGCGCCACGTCCACGTCCTTGACCGCGACGATCCCGCCGGGCCGCACCACCCGCCCGAACTCGGCCAGAGCGGTCTCGAACTCCACGTCCCCGAGGTACTGCGTCGTGTTGGCGCACCACAGCGCGTCGAAGGAGTCGTCGGGGTAGGGTAGCTCGGTCAGGCTCCCCACCCGCGCCTCCGCGAGGCGGGGTAGCTCTCCTGACTCTCGTCGCCGCTCCACCAGCGCGACGTTCTCCGGCGCGAGGTCGAGGGCGTGTACGACGCCGCCTGCTCCGACGATCTCGGAGAGGAGGGGCAGGTAGCCCCCGCTGCCACATCCCGCGTCGAGCGCGCGGGCACCCCGCGGCACCCCGGCGAAGCGGAGCATCTCCTCGTACTCGGGCCGGCACGCCTCGAAGTGGACGTCCAACCAGTCCGCCCCCGAGAGAAGCTGCCCCGCAGACGTGGCACGACCCTCAGCAGGACCGGGGCTCGAACACGTCAACTCCACGCCCCGCTGTTCGCCGGCCTGCTAGATCCCGAACCCAGAGAGGTCATACGAGATGCAGAACGTAGCCCTGACGCGACCCGCCTCGCCGGTTTGGATCTCCTGTTTCCCACACCGAGCATCCTACCCGCGCAGAGGTTACGGGTAGGGCGGCTGCGGGCTTCGAGGAGATAAATGGTCCGAAAGGTGCAGGAAGCCCCGCAAGATCTCTAACGAGCCCTCACGGCCGGCGCGCGCCGGTCGCAGCACCCCTGGAGCCGCCGAGCGCGCCCGCGACGAACGGTAGGAGGAGGGCCAGGACGCTGGCGAGCGTGAGGGAGGCGTTCAGGCCCTGCCGGGCAAGGTCCTCCGGGAGACCGGGTAGGGTGACACCACGGAGGCTGCCGATAAAGCTAACCCCCACGAGCCCGCCGAGGAGGGCGAGGACGACGGTAACGAGAAGCGCGACGAGGGCGACCAGGAGGCCGTGCTTCGTCCCGTCGCGGCCCGCGAGCCTCCCGGCCGTGTAGCCCCCGATCAGGAAGGCCATGAAGAGCGTGATCAGGAGCCCCACCAGCGTCGCGTTCCCGCCCTGACCGTTCGCGGCCCCCGCCGCCACGAAAGAGCCGATAAGACCGCCGATGATCCCGCTCAGGATGAGGCTCGCCCCGAGGGCGGAGAGCCACCCGATCGCAACGCTGACCCAACTCGTGCCCCGCCCGCCGGAGTACCCGTAACGGGCGCCCCGCCCCGCCTCATACCTCTCCTCCATCACCCCTCCTCGTAGTCCTTTGGGGAGATCAGAACCTTCCACATTCCTCAAAGAAACCTACCCCCGTCATCCCCGCGCAACACTCCCCCCCCACGCAGAGAGAGCCACCCTCGGCCGCCGAGCTCCCCGATAATGGCCCGTGTTGTGCAGAGAAGATGCACCTAAATACACATGCGCCTCCCCCTGACCCGGAGCACAATACTCCTCGCCACGGTTTCCAGGCCGGCGTCTACCTTTCCCACCACCTCAGACGCCGGCCTTCTTCTACCTCACCACCCGGGCAACATGAGCTACCTCGCTCTCTCCTCATGAAACCTCCCGCGTGGACCACGACGCTGCGAGCTTTGTCAAGATGCCGCGTAATCCTTCGAGATCAACTGCGGTATGCCACGAAGACGCGAGACCCGGTACAATGGGACGCGCCCGGCCACGAGCCTGTCTAGCCAACGCCACAATGGCCTGAACTATGTATGACAAATACACACAAAGGCCCTTACCAGGACTGCCCCCGTGCGGCAAACTGCTTCTTGCCACGGTTTCCAGGCCGGCGTTCTCCTTTCCCACCTACCACCCCTGAACGCTGGCCTTCTTCTACTTCACCACTACTACGGTCCTTTTTGATCCTCCTTTAGTAACGGTACGCTCGTCTGACCGGGGATACGCTCCGAAGCTCGTCGACTCTCGGGTCTTGCACGCCCGGTGCATCTCCGGGGGTATGCACCACGACGAAGATCGCGTCCGGTAAGGCCCCAGGCGACTCACCCAGATGCCCGAAGGAAGGCCCGATGGCTTGTATGCCGTGCCCGTCCGGCAACGCGCGCTCCGAGGTACAGATGCCGATAAGACAGGGGGCGGCTTCGCTCTCATTCCGCCGTCCGCGGCCGGTCCCGCGGATTCTGGACGGTTCGGGCATGCGGTCTATACGTCTGTATATGCATGGCCCTCCCGCTCCGGTGTACCCGGTTCTGCTCGGGCAACCGCGCGAGTATCACGGAAGGGTGTTTCGACCGGCGCCGACCCGGGCGGTACAATGCCGTGAGAACGCAATACGTGAGGAGTGGTGGTGGCCGAAGCACCTTGCACGCAACTTGTGGTGGTCGGGTCTTCGGCCGGAGGCATAGGGGCGCTCTCCAGGCTGGTCTCGATGTTGCCTGAGGACTTCCCCGCGCCGATAGTCATAGCCCAGCACCTCGACCCCGAGCGTGAGAGTCACCTCCAGGGCATTCTGGCGCGCCGCAGCGTCTTGCCGGTCCGCACGGTCTCGGACAACGAGCCCCTGGAGTCCGGGGTGGTCTTCGTGGTGCCGGCGAACAAGCACGTCGACATCACGGACTCCCACATCGGGATGATGAACGAGTTGAGGGGGCGGCCGAAGCCCTCGGTGGACCTGCTGCTCGGGAGTGCCGCCGAGGTGTTCGGGGAGCGTCTCATCGCCGTGGTCCTCACCGGCACCGGCAACGACGGCACCGACGGCGCCCGGCTCGTGAGCGAGAGGGGCGGGACCGTGCTGATCCAGAACCCCGACACCGCCGAGTTCGGGGGGATGCCCGCCTCCCTGGCGCCGAGCACCGTGGACATCATCGCCGACCTCGACGAGATCGTGCGCATACTGGTGGACCTGCTCGCCGGCCTCGGCGGACCCATGGAGGAGCCGCCGGAGGGTGAGGAGGGGGAGTTCGAACGCCTCCTGGAAGGGCTTCGAAAGGTCTACGGCGTCGACTTCGGCAGCTACAAGGAGACCACGATCACGCGCCGCCTCAAGCGCCGCATGGCCGCCACGGACCAGGCGACCGTGGGGGAGTACCGGGCCTACCTCGCGGAGAACCCCGAGGAGTACCGGAACCTCCTGAGTTCGTTTCTCATAAAGGTCACCGAGTTCTTCCGCGATCCCGAGCACTTCGCGTACCTTCAGGCCGAGGTGCTGCCCAGGCTGGTCCGGGAGGCCCGGGAGGCCGGCCGCGGCCTCAGGGTCTGGTCGGCAGGATGCGCCACGGGCGAGGAGGCGTACTCCCTGGCGATAGCGCTCGCCGAGGTGCTCGGGGGCGACCTCGGGACCTTCAAAGCCCGGATCTTCGCCACGGACGTCGACGAGGGGGCAATAGAGTTCGCCCGCCGGGGGATCTACTCCGCATCCTCCGTTCGCGGGCTCTCGTCGAAGCAGCTGGACCGCTACTTCGACGAGGTCGACGGCCAGTACCAGATCAAAAAGAAGATACGGAGCATGATCGTCTTCGGGGAGCACGACCTTTCGAGGCGCTCGCCATTTCCGAACGTGGACCTGTGCGTGAGCCGGAACGTCCTGATCTACTTCGCCCCGGAACTCCAGAGGCGCGCCCTGCATCTCTTCGCCTACTCCCTGAGGAACGGCGGCTGCCTCGTCCTCGGTAAGGCCGAGACGGTCTCCCCGTTGAGCGAGTACTTCGAGACGGAGAGCCGCCAGTACAAGGTCTACCGGCGCGAGGGGGAGCGCTTCCTGATGCCGCCCGTCACCACTCCCCTGCCGAGCCCGAGGCCGGGGCGCGGCACCGTCCCGGGCACCGAGGTGACGGCCATAGAGAAGATCGAGGCCGAGGCGTCGCCGCGGGCAAGGGGTGAGGACGGCCTGTCGCACATCCCCGTCGGGGTCGTCGTGGTCGACCGCAAGTACGACATACGCGCGATCAACACCGCCGCCCGGCGCCTGCTCTCCATACACGGCGCGGCGGCGGGCGAGGACTTCCTACACGCCATGCGCGACGCCCCCTACGCGGAGGTTCGGGCGGCGCTCGACGCCGCGTTCAGAGACGGCTCGGCGTCGACCGGGGAGTTCGTGCTGGAGGACGCCGTCACCGGCGAGCCGAGGCACCTGAGGCTCGACTGCTACCCCCGGCACGAGGTGGGCCAGGCGGGGCAGGCCGGGACCGTCATGATCGTGGTCAACGACGTCTCCCGCGAGGCGCTGGAGCGCCTGGCCCTCGAAGAACGCATAAATGCCATGGTCGCCGAGGTGGAGGCCCTGAAGGGAGGGGCGAAGGCCGAGACCATGCGCCTCGGCGCGCAGAACGAGCGTCTCGTCGAGGCAAATCGGAGGTTCGAGGAGGCCAACCGCGAGCTTGGCGAGCTCAACGAGGAGCTCCAGACCGCCTACGAGGAGTCGCTGATGGACTCCGAGGCGGCCCAGGCGTCGACCGAGGAGGTCGAGACGCTCAACGAGGAGCTCCAGGCGACGAACGAGGAGCTGGAGACCCTGAACGAGGAGCTCCAGGCGACGATAGAGGAGCTGAACACGACGAACGAGGACCTCCAGGCGAGGAGCGCCGAGCTCCAGGAGATGGCGCGCGACCGGGAGGAGGATCGCCGGGCGAGCGAGTCCGCGCGGAGCAGGTTGCAGGTCATCCTGGATCGGATCCCCTTCGGGATCGTCGTCTATGAGGGCCCGGAACTCTTCCTGCGCCTCGCGAACCCGGCCTTTCTGCGCCTCTTCGACCGGCGCGAGGCCGACGTCATGGGCAAGACCTTCGCCAAGGCGCTACCGGACCTCGCCCGGCAGGGACGCGAGGAGCATGTGCGCCGGGTATACGAGGAGGGCGAGCACTTCTCCAGCCGCGTAGAGGGCCTCTTCTACGACCGGAACGGCGACGGGAGAAACGAGGAGCTCATCCTCGACGTCACCGCCGTGCCGCTGCGCGACGGGAGCGGCGACGTCGAGGGCGTCGTCATGCAGATCGTCGACGTCACCGACCAGGTGCTCTCCCGCCGCCACGCGGAGGAGATCTCCGGGAAGGCTCGGGAGCAGGGGTCGCGCCTGGAGGCGATCCTGCGGGGCATCGTCGATGCCGTGCTGGCGGTGGACGCCGAGGGCAAGGTGCTGTTCACCAACGAAGCCTTCCGCTGGCGCTTCGAAGACGGGGAGGTCTGGGAGGTGGGTGCGAGCGCCCGGCTGGGGAAGTTCGTCCCGCTCGACAAGGGCGGCGAGCCCATGCCGTTCGACGAGATGCCGCAGGTCCGGGCCTCGCGCGGGGAGCCGTTCGAGGTATTGTTCGCCATTCGGGAGGAGGAAGGCGGGCTTACCTTCTTCGAGGCGAGGGGCCACCCCTTCCCCGGGGAAGACGAGGCCGGGGGCGGGGTCGTCGTAATCCGTGAGGTCACGGGAGATTAACGTGGGCACCAACGGGAGGCGCGAGGTTCGCCGCCTCGACCCTCGCGACGCCGAGATCGTGCGCCTCGGGCGCGAGGTCGCGATGCTGCGCGAGCGCGAGCGGGCCGCGCGCGCCGAGGCCCAGGACGCGCGCAAGCACTTCACGGATCTCACGGCCATGAGCAGGAGGTTCGCCTCCTCGATACGCGTCGGGGTCGGCGAACGGCACCAGCAGAGGCGACGCCTGGCCGCCCAGTACGCCATCAGCCGGGTGCTGTCCGGGGCGCGCGACCTCGACGAGGCAGCGCCGAAGATCTACGAGATCCTCGGCGAGCGCCTCGGCTGGCACGCGGGCGTCCTGTGGAAAGTGGAGGGGGACGCGGGGGGTTCCGACGTGCTGCGCCGCGCCAACGCCTGGCA
This sequence comes from uncultured Rubrobacteraceae bacterium, assembly GCA_902806105.1. Next base: position 7,580 of record CADCVI010000019.1, on the reverse strand, counting down.
CTCCTCGACCTCCCCCCGGGGCATCCTCGACGCGGTGGGCGACGGCACGGTCTACCGGCGCGGGGAGGGCCTGCCGGGGAGGGTCTGGGAGAGGGGCCGGCCCGTGTGGGTGGAGGACCTGTTTCAGGAGGAGGACGAGGGGTGGTCAGCCGGGGAAGGCCCGCGCGGGGCCCTGGCCTTCCCGATCGTGGATGGGAGCTTTATCGGCGTCTTCGAACTCTTCCGCCGGGAGGCGCTCTCCCCCGACGAGGACATGATGAAGACGGCGGAGCTCGTGGGCGGCCAGATCGCCCAGTTTCTGGATCGCCGCCGGGCGGAGGACGAGCGCGACCTGGCCCTCGTCCGGGAGCGCGAGGCACGCGAGCAGGCCACCGGCATCCTGGAGAGCATAAACGACGCCTTCTTCGCGATGGACGAGGAGCGGCGGTTTACCTACGTGAACCGCGAGGCCGAAGGGCTGTGGGGCAAGAAGCGCGAGGAGCTTCTGGGGAGAAACGTCTGGGAGGTTTTCCCCGAGGCCATAGGTTCCGAGTACCACCGGACGGTGGAGGAGGTCTTCCGCACCGGCAGAAGCGCCGAGTACGAGGCAGTCTCGTCCATCATCGGCATCTGGGTCTACGGGCGGGTCTACCCATCCCCCGGCGGGGTCTCGGTGCTCTTCCACACCATCGAGGAGCGCAAGAGGGCGGAGGTGGACGCCCGCCGGAGCCGGGAGCGGGCAACCTTCCGGGCCGCCCTCGCCGAGGCGCTCCGCCAGCTGGAGGACGCGACCGGGATCCAGGCCGAGGCAGTTCGCATCCTCAGGGGCCACCTTGGCGCCAGCCGCGCGCTCTTCGCCGAGATCGAGGCGGACGACGATCATTTCGCCGTCACCACCGAGTTCACGGACGGCGCCCCGTGCCTGGCCGGGCGCCACCGCCTCCGCGACCTCGGCCCGGAGACCGTGGCTTGCATACGGGATGGCCGCAACCTCGTGGTGGCCGACACCGAGACCGCCCGGCTCACCGGGTCCGAGAGGGCGGCCTTCGCGGCCATCGCCGTCAGGGCCCACGTCCTCATACCGCTCCGGAAGGACGGAAGACCCAACGCCCTCCTGAGCATCCAGCAGTCGGAGCCCAGGGCGTGGACCGCCGAAGAGGTCGCGCTCATCGAGGAGGCGGCGGAGAAGACCTGGGCCGCCGTGGAACACGCTCGCGCCCAGGAAGCCCTGCGCGCTCGGGAGAACCGCTACCGCAGCCTCGTCACCGCCACCTCTTCCATCGTCTGGACCGCGACCCCGGCGAGAGGGTACGTCGAGGAGATGCCCTCGTGGGAAGAGTACACCGGACAATCCTTCGACGGATACCAGGGCTTCGGCTGGCTCGACGCGGTGCACCCCGACGACCGGGCCCTGGCGGACAGGTGGACGCGGGCGTACCCTGGCGAGGCACCCGTCGAGAGCGAGTTCCGGCTCAGGCGGCGCGACGGCGAGTACCGCCGCGTGATCTCGCGCGGCGTCTCCATACCGGATGAGGACCGGGACGAGCCGCGCGAGTGGGTAGGCGTCATCCTCGATGTCGAAGACAACCGCCGGGCGGAGGAGGAGCGCGAGGTCCTGAGGCGCGAGACCGAGGAGGAGCGGGCGCGGCTCCAGACGATCCTGAAGCAGATGCCCGGGGGGATCTTCGTCGCCGACTCCTCCGGGCAATTCGTCATCTCCAACGACGGGGCCAGGCACATCTACGAGGAGGAGATCTCATCTGTCGAGGAGTGCGGCCAGCGCGCGCTCTCCTACCCCGACGGAGAGGGGATTGCGAAGGACGAATTGCCGCTGGTCCGCGCGCTGCGCGGCGAGGCCGTCTCCGGCATGGAGTACTACGTGGAGCGCTCGGATGGCACGCGGCGCGTCATCCGGACGAACGCGGCACCCGTGCTCGACGGAGAGGGGAACGTAGTGGCGGCGGTCAAGGCGTTCGAGGACGTCACGGAGCACAAGAAGGCCGAGAGGGAGCGGGACCGCTCGCTCGTGCGCGAGCGTGAGGCCCAGGCCCAGGCGGACGAGGCGGAGCGGCGCCTCGCCTTCTACGCGGGGGCCCGGGAGGAGCGGCAGATTATCAGCCGCGACCTGCACGACCGCGTGGCCCACTCCATCGCCGTCGTCCGCCAGAACCTGGAGCTCTACGAGGTCCTCAAGGACCGCAACCCGGAGGCGGCGGCGAAGAAGATGAAGCTCGCCAAGGATGAGGCGACGGTCTCGCTCAAAGCCACCAGGGACCTCTCGATGATGCTCCGACGCTCGGAGGTCGAGGGTGGCATAACGAGGGCGCTCGCGGGGCTCGGGGAGACCACCATCCCGACGGGCGTGTGTTATGAGTCTTCCGTGGCCGGGAACGACTCCGCCGTCCCGCCGCACATAGGCAACCAGGTCTTCCTGGTCCTGCGGGAAGCCGTCCGCAACGCCGTAAACCACTCCGGCTGCGCCAACATCGCGGTCCGGCTTGAGATAACGAACGAGAGGGTGATCGGCACGGTAGAGGACGACGGGGGGGGCTTCGAGCACGACGAGGCGCACTCAGGCGGGGGGTTGAGGTCGATGGAGGAGCGGGCCGCGCTCGTGGGTGGGGTTTTCCGGCTCCTTCCCGTCCCCGGCGGGACGAAGACCGAGGTCAGCGTCCCCCTGAGGGGACGGAGCTCGTGACGACGGCCCCGATCCGGGTGCTGCTCGCCGACGACCACACGATGTTCCGCCAGGGTCTGGGCGAGATGCTCCAGACCGACGAGGGCATACAGGTCGTGGGCGAGGCCGAGAACGGGGCCGAGGCCGTCGCGCTCGCCCGCGAGCTCGCGCCCGACATCGTGATCCTGGACGTCGAGATGCCGGTCATGGGCGCCCCGGAGGCGATGGACAAGCTGCTCGTGCTCCGGCCCCGGCCCCGGATCGTGGTCGTCACGATGCACGACGATCCGGGCCTCGTGCGCGAGATGCTCGCGCTCGGGGCGAGCGCCTACCTCGTCAAGAGCGCCTCCATGAACGAGCTCCTGTCGGCGGTCCATGCCGCCGCCGAGCATCCCGAGGGCCCGCACGACGAGAACGTCGTCATGGTGGTCCCGCGAGAAACCATGAGACAGGTCGAGAAGGGGAGCAACCACCTCTCCGCGAGGGAGCTGGAGATCCTGCTCTTCGTCGCCCGCGGCCTCTCGAACCGCCAGATCTCGCGCGTCCTCCACCTCTCCGAGGCGACCGTCAAGCGCCATCTCGCCAACATCTACCCAAAGATGGGGGTCTCCTCGCGCGGCGAGGCGACGAGGAAGGCGCTCGGCGAGGGTTGGATCTCCACCCGCGACGTAACCGGCGCCCACGACGACACGGAGCGGTAACGGGCGCGGCCTGAACACCCGGTATGGTCTACCATCCCGGTTAAGAGCGACCCCAGGAGGCCATCGTGCAGAGCGGTAGGACGACATGCGAGTAGCCCTGTTCATCACCTGCTTCAACGACACCCTGTTCCCGAGCACTGGCCGGGCGACGGTCGAGCTTCTGGAGCGCCTCGGCCACGAGGTAGTCTTCCCCGAGGCGCAGACGTGCTGCGGACAGATGCACTTCAACACGGGGTATCAGAGGGAGGCGATCCCGCTGGTCCGCCGCTTCGTCGACGTCTTCAAGGCCTACGACGCCGTGGTCGCTCCCTCCGGCTCCTGCGTCGGCATGGTCCGCGAGCTGTACCCCATGGCCGCGAACCTCGCGAACGACAAGAAGCTCCTCTACGAGGTCGAGGAGCTCGGGGAGAAGGTCTTCGAGCTTTCGGAGTTTCTCGTCAAAAAGATTGGCGTCACGGACGTCGGGGCGTACTACCCCCACCGCGTCACCTACCACCCGACCTGCCACTCCTTGAGGATGCTCAAGGTCGGGGACGCGCCCCTGGAGCTTCTGCGCAGCGTGCGGGGCATGGACCTCGTGGAGCTGCCCGAGGCGAAGGAGTGCTGCGGCTTCGGGGGGACGTTCGCCGTCAAGAACGCGGACACGTCCGTCGCGATGCTCGGGGACAAGCTGCGCCACATCCTCGACACGGAGGCCGAGATCTGCACGGCCGGGGACAACTCGTGCCTGATGCACATCGGCGGCGGCCTCAAGCGCCAGCGCGCCGGTACGAGGACCGTCCACCTCGCCGAGATTCTAGCGAGCACGGAGGAGAGGTAGCCGCATGACCATCATCAGGAACAGGCCCGAGAAGAAGGCCCCGCCCGACGCGTTCTCCAGGGGCAAGACCCCGACCTTCGAGGAGTCCGCCAAGGAATCCCTCGCCAACACCCAGCTCCGCCAGAACCTCGGCAAGGCGACGAGGACCATCCGGCGCAAGCGGGGCGTGGCCGTCGCCGAGATGCCCGACTGGGAGGAGCTTCGCGAGGCGGGGCGCGCCCTCAAGGAGCGCACCCTGCGTCACCTCGACGACTACCTCGTGACGCTCGAAGAATCCGTCACGCGCGCCGGCGGTCAGGTCCACTGGGCGCGCGACGCCGAGGAGGCGAACCGGATCGTCGCGGGCATCGCGAAGAGCCACGGCGCGAACGAGGTCGTCAAGGTCAAGTCCATCGCGACGGACGAGACCAAGCTCAACGAGTACCTGGAAGGGGAAGGCATCGAGGCCTACGAGACGGACCTCGCGGAGCTGATCATCCAGCTCGCCGGGGAGACCTCGTCGCACATCCTCGTCCCGGCCATCCACAAGAACCGCTCGGAGATCCGGGAGCTGTTCATGCGCGAGCTCGGCGTCGAGGACCTCTCGGACGACCCGCCGGACCTCGCGAACGCCGCCCGGCTGTACCTCCGCAAGAAGTTTCTCGCGGCGAAGGTAGGCGTCAGCGGGGCCAACTTCGCCGTCGCCGAGACCGGCACGGTCTGCGTCGTCGAGTCGGAGGGGAACGGGCGCATGTGCACGACGCTCCCGCCGGTCCTCGTGACGCTGATGGGGATAGAGAAGGTAATACCCCGGTGGCAGGACTACGAGGTCTTCATGCAGCTCCTCCCCCGCTCCTCGACCGCCGAGCGCATGAACCCTTACACCACGTTCTGGACCGGGGCCTCCCAGGGCTCCGGCGACGGACCTGAGGAGTTCCACCTCGTCCTGATGGACAACGGGCGGACCGATGTCCTGGCCGACGAGATCGGTCGCCAGTCCCTAAACTGCATCCGCTGCTCGGCCTGCCTGAACGTCTGCCCCGTCTACGAGCGGACCGGCGGCCACGCCTACAACTCCGTCTACCCGGGGCCGATAGGCGCGATCCTCACCCCCCAGCTTGTCGGTATCGGCGAGCGCGGCCCGGACTCGCTCCCCTACGCCTCGTCGCTGTGCGGGGCCTGCTACGAGGTTTGTCCCGTCAAGATCAACATCCCACAGGTCCTCATACACCTGCGCGGCAAAGTAATCCGCCACAAGCAGGACGAGGGCGGCTTGAAGGGCAAGCTCGACCCCGAGAACGTCGCGATGCAGGCGATGGGGCGTATCTTCTCGAACCAGAAGCTCTACGAGGGCGCCCAGAAGGCTGCCCACATCGGCCAGTGGCCGCTCGCGAGGAGCGGGACGATCCACCGCCTCCCCGGCAAGCTCGCCGGGTGGACGGAGGCCCGCGACCTCGCGCCCGTCCCCGAGCAGACCTTCCGCGACTGGTGGAAGAACCGCGCCAACGCCCCGTCCAACGGCTCCGGGAACGGCGCGTCGTGAGCGCGGCGAGGGAGGAGGTTCTGCGCCGGATCCGCCGCGCCACCCGCGACGTCCCCGCCTCCGAGAGCCCCGGGGACATCCCCGTGGAGCGCGGCTACCGCAAGACCGACGAGGCCCCACGCGCGGAGATCGTCGAACGCTTCGCCGAGCGTACCGCCGAGTACAAGGCGAAGGTGAGCCGCGTGAGCGAGGCCGAACTCTCCGGAGCGATAGGAGACGCCCTGGAAGCACAGGGCATACGGAAGCTCGTGGTCCCCCCCGGCCTGCCCGATGCCTGGATACCCGAGGGCGTCGAGGTCCTGCGCGACGGCAGCGGGGAGCAGCTCACGAACGACGAGCTGGACCGGAGCGACGGCGTCCTGACCGGCTGCGCCCTCGGCATCGCCCAGACCGGGACGATAGTCCTGGACGCGGGCGAGGGGCAGGGCCGCAGGGCTCTCACGCTGCTGCCGGACTATCACCTGTGCGTCGTCAGGGAGGATCAGGTGGTGGGGCTGGTCCCCGAAGCCTTCGCCGGTCTCCGCGACACGGTAGTGGGCGAGAGGCGGGCCATAACCTTCATCTCCGGCCCTTCGGCGACCTCGGATATCGAGCTGAACCGGGTCGAGGGCGTCCACGGGCCGCGCACGCTCGAAGTCCTGATCGTCGGCTGACCACCAGGCGGCCCTGCTCGGGGTGCCCGGTGGCCGACCCGCCGGTGGCCGCCCAGGTCTCCGGGCGGTACGGCCTCAGCCCTCGGCGGGGAAGGCTAGCCCGTGCTCCTCGCAGAGGCGCGCCACGCTGTCGTAGTCGACCTCCAGGCCGTAGCGAACGTCGAGGTCTGAAGCGGGCTCTCCGGTCATCGACTCGGGGGACCGGGACATCTCGTCGAACAGGTGCTCGAACCCTCCGGGGGAGATGATCTCCAGGATCCGGCACTCCTCGTCGCCGGCGTTCCAGAACGTGTGCCACTGGTCGCGCGGCTTGAAGACCAGATGCCCCTTCTCCGCGTACACGACGTCGTCGCCGAGCTTGGCCCCCATGCGCCCCTCGATGACGTAGCTGTACTCGTCCTCGTTGGCGTGGCGGTGGAGCGGGGCGACGAGCGTCCGCGGCGGGATGGGATGCTCGACCAGCGAGAAACCGCCGCCCGACTCCTCGGCCCACACCATGAACCGGACACCGAAAGACCCGAAGTCCACGGCCTTGCCGTCCGCAGGACCGAGGATGCGGGGACCTTCGCGGCGGGATCCAGCGTGTGCCGCGCCAGCAGGGGGTGGCTGTTCCATGACTCTCCTTCCTACTCCTGGTAGACGAAGGATAGATCCCGTAGGCAGGCTCCCGCAAGACGAAGGCCGACCGGGGCCTGCGTCCGACCGGGTACCGCTGCTGCCGGCTCTCGTCCCCCTTACCCTTCGAACCTTTTCGGACGGCGCCGCGCCGCGCGACGAGGGCGTTCCCGGCGTCATCCCGTGGACCGCGGAGCAGGCCAAGCCCGGAGCAACGCGTACGAGGATAGATCCTTCGAGGGGGTAAGCTTTCCTACGTTCTCCCGCGACTGGGCGGCCGGTGTTCGACGCTCCGCGGAAAGGCGGGTTCCTCGCCTCGGCAAGGGCTCTAGCTCGTATCGGCGAACCGGATCTCGCGTGTTTCATCGGCCCCGTCACCGACGAATCGTAGGAGCCGCTCCCCTTCCTCGGCCAGGGCGTCGCGCTCCTTCGGGGACAGGTTCTCGAACGGCTCGATCACGAGCGCGATCCTCCCGCGCGACCGCTCCGTCTTCCACGTCCCGCCGACGAAGCCGTCGATCAGCACGGTGGCCGGGACCATCCCGTTTTTGGAGGCCAGCATCCTGCGGTGGTCGTCCGCGATAACGCGGGTACGGTCGGCGTGGGACAGAAT
>CADCVI010000018.1 GCA_902806105.1 uncultured Rubrobacteraceae bacterium | reverse complement strand
CTTCAGGGTCAGCAGCTGCTTGCGCATCATCAGCAGGTCGCCCCAGGGCAGGAAGTAACGCGCGGAGGACCACGGGAGCTTTCTCGGGTAGAGGACGTTTATCTTGACGACGAGGCGGCAGGAACCACCGGAGACCGGTACGACTACGTAGCTCATGGCGGCCTGACCGAGGATCGAGACCGCTCGCGGGAGGTCCAGGACTACGGTGAGGTGCCGGTCTTCCTCGAAGCCGACGAGCTTGAAGATCGTCATTACTCGCTGTCCGGCGGCGAGCTTCTCGGCGCCGGGGACAAGGTGCCTCGGGCTGCGACGGCCGAAGTTGTCGATCCAGTCGTAGCTGTACGGGGCCGCCTTCAGCTGGCACAGCCACCGGAACAGCACGGGGGCTGGTGCCGCGACGTCCACCGCCCGGAAGTAAACGTCGTCGAAGCCGGGGAGGTACGCGTCGCAGGGGAAATCCTCGCGCCTCTCCTCCGGCGTGGAGCCCCAGGTACGCGCCACCGAACGCAGCGGCTCCATCTCAGCGGGCCCGGGCCAGACGCCGGACGTACTCCCGCTCTTCCTCGCCAAAGAAGGGTGGCTCGCCCGCGCGGGCGTTCTCCCTCGCGCGCTCCGGCGAGCTCGTGGCCGGGATGGCGCAGGTGACGCGCGGGTCCGAGAGGACGAACTTGAGGAGCGCCTGGGCCCACGTCTCGACGCCGAACTCGCGGAGGGGTCGAAGGTCGCCCTCCGGGGGCGTGTTGCGAACGAGGCGGCCGGAGCCTAGGGGGACCATCACGATCACGCCGAGCCCCAGATTCTCGGCGAGCGGCAGGACCTCGTCGGTGACCGAGACGTCGGCGGCGTTGTACGGGACCTGCACGAAGTCCACGCGCCCGCTCCGCATCACGTCCATCAACTCGGGGAAGGCGGAGCGCGAGTAGTGAGTGGCGCCGACGGAACGGACCTTGCCCTCTTCCTTCAAGCGTTCGAGCATCCCCAGCCTCTTCCCGACGGCGACGAGGTTGTGGACCTGGTAGAGCTCGACGCGGCCGCCGAAGAACGCCAGGGCGCGTTCGACCTGACGCTCCGCCTCCCCGTCGTCCGGGGTCCAGACCTTCGTCGCCACCACCCCGCGGTCCCGGCCGTGCTCCTGTAGGGCGTCGCCCAGGACCCGCTCGGCCTCCCCGTACATCGGCGAGGAGTCGAAGAGGGTTACGCCGGCATCGAGCGCCGCCCGGACGACCTCGTGCCGGTCCTCCTCGGCAGGCCCCCGCACGTCCAGGACCTGCCACGTCCCGAGCCCGACGGCGGAGACCTCTACCCCGCCATCACCGAGCCTCCTGTGCTCCACGGGGCCCTAGCGTCCCTCTTTGGCGAAGGACTCTTCGGGGCGGTCCTCAAGGGCGGCGACGGTGGAGAGGAACCAGTCCGGGCGGGGGCGGACCTCGTTGGCGGCTATGTCGTAGAAGACCTGTGCGCTCGTCCCCTCGGTGACGAGGCGGCCCTCCTCGAAGCTCTCGCCGGCGCGGAGCTCGTAGTCCATGACGAAGGATCGGTTGCTTATCGTGCGGATGCTCGCGGCGCCGAAGAGCCCTTCGTCTATAAAGATCGGGGCCTTGTACCTGACGGTCGCCTCGGCGATGACGTAGCGCACCCCCGGCAGGTCGCCGGCTTCGAGAGCCCCGATCCCGGCCTCCCGCGCCAGGGCCTCGAAGTACGCGATCCGCGCCGTCTCGAAGTAGCTCATGTGCAGGGCGTTGTTGACGTGCCCGTAGGGGTCGAGGTCCTGGTAGCGAACCTGTATGTTCGCGACCACGGGGGGGTTCTTCAAGGCGTCGCCTCTCTTCCGAATCTGAGCAGGGGCTTCCGGCCGCGAATTTTACAGGAGATGGAGGCGGGGGCCGGTGCGCGAGGGGACGAAGGGATCACCAAAAAGGCCGCGGCCATCTGGTTTAATTGGCCGGATGGAGGAGTTCGAGGAGCTTTTGGAACAGGGCGAGACCCTCGCCGGGGAAGGGCTTTTGGAAGAGGCCCTGGCGCGCTTCGAGGCGGCCGCGGCGCTCGACCCCGAGAACCCCGAGGCGAGGGAGGCCGTGGGCCGGACCCTCCTCGGGCTCGACCGCACCGAGGAGGCCGAGGCAAACTTCCTCGAGGCGCTGGAGCAGGACCCGGACTGGGTGGCCCCGAGGATGGGGCTCGCGGCGCTCGGGATGCGCGACGACGAGCCGTTCAAGGTGGTCCACCACCTCGAGAGGGCCACCTCGCTCGACCCGGAGTACCCGGACGCCTTCGTCGAGCTCGGGCGCTACTACGGCCTCATGGGCGAGACCGACCTCGCCCGCGCGACCTTCGAGCGCTGGACGAGGACCCACCCCGACGACGCGGACATGCTTATCAACGCGGGCCTGACCGCCTTCGACGCCGCGGACTACGCCCAGGCTTTGGGTTTCTTCGAGAGAGCGATCGAGGTCGCCGACGACGAGGCGGGAGACGGGCAGCAGAAGAGCGGGGCGCGCACGTTCCGGGCGAACTCCCTGGACATGCTCGGCCGCTACCCGGAGGCCGTCCGGGCGTACGAGGAGGTCATCGGGGAGACCCCGGACTGGTGGGAGGCCCACGCGAACCTCGGCATCTGCCACGCCCGCAACAACCGCATGGACGAGGCCGAGGCCGCGTTCCGGCGCGGGCTGGAATACTGCCCCGGCTCGCCCGAGATCCGGGATGAGCTCGCCGCCCACCTGCTCGCCGAAGAAAAGAACCTCGACGAGGCGCTGGCGCTGGCCGAAGAAGCGGTGGCGCTGGGGCGGGATGAGATCCGTCACCTCTACACCCTGGGCGAGGTCCGCCTGGCCCTCGCGGACGAGGAGGGCTCCGCCGAGGCCTACAACAGCGTCCTCGCCCTCGACCCCGAGGACCCGAACGCCCACCTGGAGCTCGGCCTCTACCACGAGCGCCGCGGCGAGGTAGGCCCCGCCGAGGAGCACCTCATGGAGGCACTCAAGGGCGACCCGAACAACCCGCGCGCCCTCTACTCCTACGCGAGCCTCTACTACGCAACCGACGACCTCGAGACCGCCGAGGAGCTGCTCGTCCGCGCCGTCGCCGCCGACCCCGAGTACTCCCCCGCGCTCTCAGCCCTCGCGAGCATCCGGGCCCGGCGCGGCGACTTCAGCGCCTCCCTGGACCTTATCGAGAAGGCCGTCGCCGCAGGGGAGCAGGACGCCGAGCACTTCGAGAAGGCGATGGAGTTCGCCCCGCTGCGCAACAACCCCCGCTTCCGCAACCTCCTCGCCCAGATGAACGGCCGGGCGGGCTGAGGCTTTC
>CADCVI010000017.1 GCA_902806105.1 uncultured Rubrobacteraceae bacterium | reverse complement strand
TAGCAGCCCAGGTTGACATTGTCAACCTGGCATAGGGTATGCTGCGGGCCATGAACGGGTCACCGGGGGAGAAGACGCGGCGTGGTGGCACTCGCTCCGACCTGCTGGAGGCGGCGGCCGGGCTGCTCGAGGAGCGGGGGATAGAAGCCGTCACCTTGCGGGCCGTGGGGGAACGGGCGGGCGTTTCGAGGCAGGCGCCGTACAAGCACTTCGCGGACAAGGGGGAGTTGCTATCCATCCTGGCGGCGCGTTATTTCGAGCGGCTCGCCGAAGAGATGATCCCGGCCTCCGAAGAACCACGGGAGAATCCCCTGGTGCGGCTGGAGGCGATGCTGGAGGCTTACGTGCGCGTCGCGTTGGGGAGCCCGGCGCGCTACCGGCTCATGTTCGGCCCGGAGGTGCGCCATCGTCCGTATCCCGAGGTCCACGAGGCGGCACGCGGCCTGTACCGGCGGCTGGTCGGCGTGGTGGCGGAGTGTCAGGAGGGGGGCAGGTTGCCCGGTGGCGACGCGGTCGCGTTGTCGGCGCTCGTGTACGCGACCGTGCACGGCGCGGTGGACCTTGCCCTGGCCGGTCACGCGGGGGAGGAGAAGGGCCTGGACGATCCCCTGGCGCTCGTCCGGTTGCTCCTCGGTCTCCTGAGCGATTACCGGTGATGGCGGGCTACGCTACGCTCGCCCGTACTCCTGCGCCTTGAACCGCTGGCCGGTTACGCCCTTCGACTCGTCCGAGGCGAGGTAGAGGAAGACTGCGGTGTTCTCCTCGGGGGTGATGCGGGTCTGCGGGTCCTCGTCGGGGTAGGCGGCGGCGCGCATCTCGGTGCGCATACCGCCGGGGTCGACGGAGTTTGCGCGGATGCCCCGGTCCTTCAACTCCGCGGCCATAATCTGGGTGAGGCCCTCGACGCCGAACTTGCTGACGGAGTAGGCGCCCCACTCGGCTCGGCCCTCCACGCTCACGCCGCTCACGACGTTGATGATCGAGGCGCCCTCGTGCATGTGCGGGATAGCCGCCTTGGCGAGGAGGAACGGTGCCGTGAGGTTGGCTTCGATGACCCGCCGCCACTCGTCCCCGGGGTACTCTTCCAGCTTCACGCGGGGGCCTAGAATCCCCGCGTTGTTCACGAGCACGTCTATCCTGCCGAAACGGTCCACGGCGGCCCCGATTAGCTCCCGCACTTCCGCCTCCGACGACACGTCCGCGGGTACGGCGAGGACTTCGGCCCCGGATGCTTCTGCTGTTTCGGCGACGGGCCTGAGGGAGCCCTCGCTGCGGGCGTTGATCACGAGCTTCGCGCCTTCTTCCGCGTAGGCGAGCGCGAGCGCCCTGCCGAGCCCCCGGCTTGCCCCGGTGATAAGTGCGACCTTGCCTTCCAGCATAATGTTTCCTTTCCGTGTTCTAGTCTTCGCCGTCCGTACCACGGTGCTTGCCGGCCGTGTCCCGGCCGAACCGCTCGTTCGCGGGCTCCCGACAGTCTACAGCGGCGCCCCGGGGGCTCGCTCCCCGCTGCAAAATATCTCTACTTGGCGTATAAAGGACTCGTGTTTGCCTCGGTAGCGGAATCGGCGATGAAAGTGGTAACGAACCTTGTACGGTGAGAACGCGCCGCCGTCCTGGGCGCGGCTGCCGGGGGCGAGGTGCCGGGCCGTCGAGCACCTGACGAAGCTCGAAGGGTTGCAGGAGTTCGAGCTCCTCGCGGGGCTGGAGGAGGGCTTCTTCCAGTCGCTGGCGATCTCCGCCGAGGTCCTGGAGATAGGCGTGGGGACCGCTATCTACCGCGAGGGCCAGCCCTCCGGCGCGGTCTACTTTATGCGCGAGGGCCGGGTCAAGCTCTACAGGACGAGCGGCGGCCCGAAGTCCCGGGATCAGATCCTCGGCGTCGTCGGGGACGGCTCGGTCCTTGGCCTCGCCTCCGCCCTCGAAGGCAAGCCCCAGAGCCACGGCGCCACCGCCCTTACGGACTGCGTCCTCTACGCAGTCTTCCGCGACGACCTCGTCAACCTCGTCCTCTCCCACCCCGAGGCCTCCCTCCGGCTCGCCCAGGCCCTCGCCGCCCGCAACCGCGAGCTGGAAGACCTCGTCGGGGACCTCGTGTTCCACAGCGCCCCCCAGCGCGTTGCGCGCATGCTCCTGAACCTCGCGACCGAGGAGGGGCGGGTCACCAGGCGAGGCGTCGTCTTCGAGCCATCCCTCTCCCGCCAGGAGATGGCGGAGGCAACCGGCATCTCGCGCGAGGCCCTCTCCCGCGCACTGAGCCGCCTCGCCCAGGAGGGCATACTGAACCTCGACGGCAAGACCATCGCCATCCTCAAACCCGCCGAGCTCCGCTCTCGCACCTGAGAATCTTTCCCAATAAGGCCCCGTTTTGCGGGTAATTTGATCTAGATCACACGCGTCCATGATCCGTATCATGGGCCTCGATGATGGGCATCATCGGGGGGTATCAGGGTCCCCATCGGTGGGCTATAAAGCTTCTACAAGAGCAGGATCCGAGAGGAGGAACACGATGACCTATGTTATTACCGAGCCGTGCATCGGCACCAAGGACCAGTCTTGCGTCGAGGTGTGCCCGGTCGACTGCATCTACGACGCGGGAGATCATTACATGATCAACCCCGAGGAGTGCATCGACTGCGGCGCCTGTGAGCCGGAGTGCCCGGTAGAGGCGATCTACCCCGAGGATGAGGTGCCGGACGATCAGGAGAGCTACATCGCCAAGGCCGCCAGCCACTTCGAGTAACACGCGAAGGACCGCGGAGAGGAAGGGAGGGGCCCCCGGGCCTCTCCCTTTTTAGTGCCGGTGTGGCACACGGGGACGCTAGAGGTTCAGGACCCCGCGAGCGGCCCGACCCGGACCGGGCGCCCCCGACCGCTGACGCTCTCTCCGAGGCGGATCAGGCACCGCTTGAGGTGTCCCCTGGCCGCGCTCCTCGCGGGCGACGAGAGCATGACCTTCCGCAGGAACGCATCCTCCGGGAGCAGCTCCGTCCTGAACTCGGCGAGCACGCCGTCGCCCCGGTTCCGCATCACGCACTCGCCGTAGCCCGTGACAGGGCCCTCGTAAGTCCACCGCAGCTTCTCGTGCGGCTCCGCCTCCTCCAGAACGCTCAACACCCTGCGCCGCGTCCCGAGGAGGGAGACCTCCCACTCGGAGACCATCCCCTGTCCCGCCGGACCCGTCAGGACCTCCACCCGCCTCACCCCGGGGGCCCAGGCCGGGAAACGACGCACGTCGAGGAGCGCCTCGTACAGATCCCCCGCCGGGGCCGGGACGAAGAGGCTCGCCCCGAGGACCTCCGTGCCGCGCTTGTTCACGGTTGTAACGCTCATAGGCCGAGATTGTACAACAGAGTGCGGCCGTGACCCATCCGCCCTCCCGCGCCTATAATCGCGGCGTGGCTGATCCTCTGGAAACGGGCTGGCGGACGCTGGGGGAGGAGTATCTGTTCTCGAACCCGTGGTGCTCCTTCCGGGTGGACGAGGTCGAGCTGCCGGACGGGGTCAGGATCGGGTACGGGGTGCTGGAGAGCGGCGGGTTCGCGGCGGTGGTGCCGGTGACCGGGGATGGTCGCGTGGTGCTCGTGCGGCAGTGGCGCCAGCCGGTCGGCGGGTTCACCCTGGAGCTGCCGGGCGGGGGCGTGGACGCCGGGGAGGACCCTGGCGCGGCGGCGCGGCGGGAGCTCCGGGAGGAGACCGGCTACGAGGCCCGCGATCTCGTCCACCTGTTCTCGTTGCACACGAGCCCCGGACGCTCGACGGAGATCTGCCACCTCTTTCGATGCCGGGCGGAGAAGCTCCCGTCCGGGCCGGAGCCCGAGCCGACGGAGCACGTCTCGGTGGTGGAGCTGACGCTCGCGGAGGCGAGGGCGATGGCGTCGCGCGGCGGGATCACGGCGGCCACCACCGTCCTCGGGCTGATGCTGGCGGACGGGTCCGGGGTCCCCGGAGACCTCTGAAAGCCCGGGTTCAGCGAGGGCCGAGCTATCGCGACCCTCGCCCCTACAGCGTTATGCAGTGGTATTGGACCTCGGCCCGTTCCCCTGTCCGTGGGCTTTGCGGTACACCTCTCGTCCCTTCCGAGCGTAGGCGCAACGGTGGCGGCCCAACTGCACCGATCGACGCTGTAGTGGACGCAGGCACTCCGCTCGCGCCGGAGGAGCGTTTCCTTGGAAAGCTTCTCCCCCATGAAGATGCGGCGAGGTTGTGCGGGGGGACGCGCTAAGTTACATTGGACCTCAGAGTGATCGGGGAGCCGAGAGGCTGAGAGGGCGTTCGGGCTCGTTGGGGGCCGGGGCGTCGACCCGCTAGACCTGATCCGGGTAATGCCGGCGGAGGGAAGCACGCGATGCCTCATCAAGAGAGAGTTCGGGGTCTCGGGACCCCGGCGGATCTCTCCTCTCCCGGCCCTCCCGCATCCTGATCGAGGAGGTACAGGGGGAATATGCATCTTCGTGCTCCCGAAGCTCGCGTCACGCAACCCGGTGAAACGGGGATTAGCGGGAAGTGCCCCGCATGAGGGCGGCTGGCCTGATCTCGAGCCACCCCGATTCGTGGCGGGAGGCCACGCGCCACCCCTTCCTGGATGCTCTGCGGGACGGAACCCTGTCCCCGGAGGCCTTCGAGGCGTGGCTCGCGCAGGACTACCTGTTTGTCGGCGACCTCCTGGCTTTCCAGGCCCGGCTGCTCGCCCGCGCCCCGCGCCCCGCCCAGGCCGTGCTCGCCGGGGGGCTCGTGGCGCTCGTGGACGAGCTCGGCTGGTTCGAGGAGATGGCCCGGGAACGTGGCCTGGAGCTCGGGGAGACGCGCCACCCCACGACGAATGCCTACCGCAGCCTGCTGGACGCGCTCGAAGAGGAGCCGTACCCCGTCGTGATAACCGCGCTCTGGGCGCTGGAGCGGGCGTACCTCGAGGCCTGGGGGAGCGCCGCGCCGGGGCATCCGGACTACCGGCCGTTTATCGAGCACTGGACCGTGCCGGAGTTCGCCGGGTACGTGGACGGGCTCGAGGAGGCGGCCGACGCCGCGCTGGGGGCCGGGGGCGTCGTGTCCGAGGGCCGCGTCGAGGCCGCTTTTCTAAAGGTTGCCTCCGCCGAGCGGGACTTCTGGGAGATGGCGCTCTCCCACGCGGCCCCGTGGCGAGAGGGGGGCAAAGGTTGAGCCTCTCCGGGGCACTGTGGGAGGAGAACGCCGGGCTCGCCCGCGCTTCCCTCGGTCACCGCTTCGTGCGCGGTCTCGGAGACGGAACGCTCCCTCTAGAAAGCTTTCGGAAGTACGTCGCCCAGGACGCCTTCTTTCTGGAGAGTTTCGCCCGGGCATACGCGCTCGCGCTCGCCCACAGCCCCGATGGAGAGGGGATGCGCGAGTTCGCCGGGCTCGTGGCAGGGGTGCTGGAGGAGCTTCGGATGCACGAGGGCTACGCCGAAGGGTGGGGGGTGAAGCTGAGCGAGGCCGAGCCGGCGGCGGCGACGCTGAACTACACGCACTTTCTGCTCTCCGTGGCCTCCTTGAGGAGCGTCGGCGAGACCTGCGCGGCGATGGTCCCGTGCATGCGTCTCTACGCTTTCCTGGGGCAGTCGCTGGCGGAGGAGGGGTACGACAACGGGAACCGGTACGCCGAGTGGATCGAGACATACGCCGACGAGGGCTTCGAGGGGCTCGCGAGAAAGCTGGAGTTCCTGCTGGATCGCTACGCCTCGGATACGCCCGCCGTTCGTGCGGCGTACCGCCGGGCGATGGAGCTGGAGCTTGCCTTCTTCGAGGCGAACGTCGGGGGAGGGTGAGACCGGCGTGAGGCCGAAGCTCGCCGCCTACGGGGTCGGGGTCGAGAAGGGGGAGGTGCGGATACTCGACGGCGTGGACCTCGAAGTCTCGCCGGGGGAGTTCGTGGCCGTGATCGGGCCGTCCGGCGCGGGCAAGTCCACCCTGCTCGGCCTCCTCGCCGGTCTCGAAGCCCCAACCGAGGGCGTCGTCGAGAAGGACGGTTCCCCGCTCGTGTGTCCCGGCCTCGTCTCGTACATGCCCCAGACGGACCTGCTGCTCCCCTGGCGGAGCGTCGTCGCGAACGTCGCCCTGGGCCTGGAGGCGACGGGGGTCTCCAGGGTGAAGGCGCGGGAGCGGGCGGCGGAGGCCCTGGAACGCTTCGGGCTTGCGGGGTTCGAGGGGGCGCCGCCCTGGGCCCTCTCCGGCGGGATGCGCTCCCGCGTGGCGCTCCTCAGGACGGCGCTCCTCGGCCGGGACGTCCTGCTCCTCGACGAGCCGTTCGGTGCGTTGGACGCCCTGACGCGCCGGGGGCTGCAGGAGTGGCTGCTCGGGGTCCGCGACGAGCTCGCCGCTACCATTATCCTCGTCACCCATGATGTCGACGAGGCGATCCTGCTGGCCGATCGGATCGTCGTCCTCTCAGAGAGGCCCGCCAGCGTCGCGCTGGATCTCCCGGTGGATCTCGGAAGGCCGCGCGCGATGGAGCAGGAGACGACCGAGGGCTTCGCGGCCCTCAAGGCGCGGCTCTTCGGGGCGCTCGGGATGCTCCGGTGAAGGGCCGCAAGCCATGGAAGGTCGGAAGGGGCCGGGTAGGTCGCGCCCTCCCGGCGGTGCTGCTCGGGCTGCTGGTCCTCGTGGGGTGGGAGGCGGCCGTGCGGCTCCTTGGCATCCCCTCGTTCCTGCTGCCGGGGCCGGTGGAGATCTCCGGCGCGTTCTGGGAGGACCGCGCGCTGCTCATGGAGCACTCGGTGCCGACGGCTTTCGAGGCCCTGCTCGGGTTCTTCTTCGCGGCCGTAACGGGGATGCTCTCGGGGTTCTTGATCAACCGCTCGCCGCTCATGGAGCGCGCGCTCTACCCGTGGCTCGTCGCCTCGCAGGCGGTGCCGATCATCGCGCTGGCGCCGGTGCTCGTTACGTGGTTCGGCTACGGTCCCGCCCCGAAGGTGATCGTGGTGACGCTGTTCTGCTTCTTCCCGATCACCGTCGCCACCGCGGACGGGCTCAGGTCCACGGACCCGGACCTCGTCCGGCTCATGCGTTCTTTTGGCGCTACCCGCTGGCGCATCTTCTCGATGGTCGAGGTACCGGGGTCGCTGCCGTTCCTGTTCGGGGGCTTCCGGCTCGCCGTCACGTACTGCGTCGTCGGGGCGGTGACGGGGGAGTGGGTGGGCTCGAGCGAGGGCCTCGGCTTCCTGATGAACGCCGACAAGTCCCAGTTCGAGATCGCCCGGCTCTTCGCCGAGATAGGCATACTCTCCCTGATGGGCGTCGGGCTCTTCCTCCTCGTCGCCCTCCTCCAGCGCCTCCTCGCCCCCTGGACCCTCGGTAGGAACGGCTGATGTGGTTGTGGTACGCTGCGGGACGAATACACGGCGGAGCTTCCCCGCAGGGGTGCGGGGCGGCTGAGAGTCGGCGAGAGCCGAGACGCTTCGAACCTGACGTGGTTAATCCCACCGGAAGGGAGCTGTACGGTGAAACCCACTTACGAACGTCCCCACGAACACCTTGCCGGGGAGCCAGCGTGTATCAGACGGCGCTCGCTGCTCACCAGAGCCCTGCTCGCCCTCGCCACCGTCGCCCTGTGCGCCTCGATCTCGTCCTGCGGAGGAGGGCCGGCGAGCTCCCAGTCCTCCGGTACCGATGAGGCCCAGAAAGTTACCCTGACGCTCGACTGGTACCCGAACGCCGACCACGCGGGGGTTTACGTGGCGCAGGAGAAGGGCTACTTCGAAGACGAGGGGCTGAAGGTCGAGATCCAGCAGCCCTCCGATCCTGCGGCCGTCTTGCAGCTCGTCGCCGCCGGGAGGAGCGAGTTCGGCATCTCCTACGAGAACGAGGTAACCAACGCCGCCGCCCGGGAGATACCGGTCCAGTCCGTCATGGCGATCATGCAAGAGCCCCTGAACTCGATCATCGCCCTGAAGGAGTCCGGGATCGACGGGCCGGAAGACCTCGCGGGCAAGAAGATCGGCTACGCCGGCCAGACGTTCGGGACGGCGGTAATCGACACGGTGATGGAGGAGGCCGGAGAAGATCCAGCTTCTGTAGAGAAGATAAACGTGGGCTACGACCTGCGCCCTGCCCTGACCTCCAGGCGCGTCGACGCCGTCGTGGATGCTTACTGGAACATCGAGGCCGTCGAGCTGAAGGGCGAGGGCTTCGAGACCAGCGTCATACGCCTCCCCGAGGTCGGCGTCCCGAACTACAACGAGCTTCTCGTCGCAACGTCCGATGCCTACGCCGAGGAGAACCCGGAGACCGTCCGCGGCTTTGTCGCCGCGCTCGTGAAGGGTCACGAGGCTGCTCTGGAGGACCCGGAGGCCGCGCGCGACGCGCTGCTCGCGGCGAACGAGGAGCTCGACCCCGAGGTCGCTGCGGAGACGCTTGACCTTACCGTCCCCATCTTCGGGAGCGGTAGCGGCCGCGTCGGCTACCAGGACCCGGAGGAGTGGGAATCCTACATAAAGTGGGCTGTGGAGAACGGTGTTCTGGAGAAGAGCGTGAACGTCGGGGACGCGATGACAAACGAGTTCTTGCCAAAGGGATAGGGAGGGGGCGCGTTGAAGCGCGTTATAAGCATAGCCACGAGCGATTCGGGGGCGGGGGCCGGGATACAGGCCGACCTGAAGGCGTTTCTGCGCTGCGGGGTCTACGGGACTACCGCGATAGTCGCGACGACGGCCCAGAACACCGTGGGCGTGACGGACATCTACGCCTTCCCCCCGGAGGTCGCCGTGCGCCAGATCGAGGCCGTCGCCTCGGATATAGGCGTGGATGCAGTGAAGACCGGGATGCTGTTCAACGCCGGCATCATCTCCGCGGTCGCCGAGGTCATAGACCGGCGCGGGCTGCCGAACGTCGTCGTGGACCCGGTGATGGTCGCGGAGAGCGGGGCGGTCCTCCTGGAGCCCGAGGCCGTCGAGACCTACAAGAACGAGCTTTTCCCGCTCGCCACGGTCATAACGCCGAACCTGAGCGAGGCCTTCGCGCTGGTCGGGGAGCCCGTGGACGAGGCCCGGATGGAGGACTGCGCGGTAACGCTCCACGCGATGGGGCCGAAGGCGGTCATCATCACCGGCGGTCACACCTCCACGGGGGCGGACCTCCTGTACGACGGTGAGGGGTTCAAGAGGATCGAGGGTCCGGTCCATTCTTCGGAGAACACGCACGGGGCGGGCTGCACCTACTCCTCGTCGCTGGCGAGCTTTCTGGCGCTGGGGTACGGGATCGAGGAGGCGGCGTCGAGGGCGCACGCCGTCGCTTCGGAGGCCGTGCGGTACGGGCTGGGTGAGATCGGGGAGGGCGCAGGACCGGTTCATGCCCTGGGTGGCGTGCTGAAAGGGGCGGAGGATTGAAAGCGCAGGAAGCATTAAAGAAGATCTCGGACGAGAAGCCTCTCGTCCATCACCTGACAAACTACGTGACGGTCAACCTCGTCGCGAACGTGACGCTCTCCACCGGGGCGCTCCCGGTGATGGCGCACGCGCGCGAGGAGGTCGAGGAGATGGCGAACCTGGCCTCGGCGCTCGTCCTGAACATAGGGACGCTCGACCCCGGGCAGATCGAATCGATGCTCCTCGCGGGCAGGAGGGCAAACGAGCGCGGCATCCCGATAATCCTCGACCCCGTGGGAGCCGGGGCCACCTCCCTCCGTACCCGGACCGCCGAACGCCTCCTCTCGGAGCTCGACGTGGCCGCCGTCGTCGGAAATGCCGGGGAGGTTGCGACGCTCGCCGGCCTCGACGCCGAGGTGCGCGGGGTCGAGAGCCTCGCCGGCGACGCCCGGAGCGCCGCCCTGCAGGCGGCCCGCTCGCTCGGCGTGACCGTCGCCGCTACAGGCCCCGTGGACTACGTCAGCGACGGCGCGCGCACCCTCGCCGTCTCCAACGGCCACGCGCTCATGGGCCGCGTGGTCGGGAGCGGCTGCGCCTCTACCTCCACCGTGGCCTGCTTCGCCGCCGTGGGCGGGGCCGACGTCGAGACCGTCGCCCACGCGCTGTCGTACTACGGGCAGGCCGGGGAGGCCGCGGCCGGGAGCGCCGGGGTGGAGGGCGGGGGGACCTTCGAGCCCCGCTTCCTCGATGCTCTCGCCTCGCTGGCCGCCGAGCCCGAGGGTCTGGACGGAGGTTCGCAGGTCAAGGAGGTCGACGATGACTAGCCCCGCGGCGCGTGGCGCCGGGCACACCAGCACGCGCAAGCTCGCCCTCGCCGGCCTCTTCGCGGCCCTCGGGGTGCTGCTCTCGCTCTTCGCGATCCCGGTCGGCGGGGCCCGCGTCCTGCCGTTCCAGCACGCTCTCAACGCGGTGGCCGGGGTCGTTATCGGGCCCTGGTGGGCCGCCGGGGCCGCGCTCGTCGCCGCCACCCTGCGGTTCTCGCTCGGGACCGGGAGCCTCTTCGCCTTCCCCGGGAGCCCCTTCGGGGCGCTCGTGGTCGGGATCGTCTACGTCTACCTCAAGCGGGACGAGGCCGCGCTCTCCGAGCCCCTCGGGACCGTGCTCATCGGGGCACCCCTCGGGGCGCTAATCATCAGCCCGTTTCTAGACCTGGGCGCGGCCGGCGGCGTCGGGGTGCTCATGGTCTCGTTCGCGCTGTCGAGCATCCCCGGGGCGATCCTGGGCTACCTCCTGCTCAAGGCGCTGCGCAGGGCTGGGGCCATCCGCTAGGGTACGCGGGAGCCTGGAAACCTACGAGCAACAGCCCTTGTTTCTACGCGTGGCGCGCGGAGAACATCCGTGCGCCACGCTCCTTGCTGCGCTTCTGCCTACCTTACGCGGCCGGAGGAGATCGTCGTGCCGCGGAAGCTGGCTTCGATCTGCTCCAGGGAGCGGCCCTTGGTCTCCGGCACCTTGAAGTAGACGAAGAACCAAGCCACGATGCCCAGGGCGGCGAAAAGCCAGAACGAGCCCGCGCCCCCGAGGGTTGCGAGCAGGACGGGGAAGATCAGGGCGACGAGGAAGTTCGAGCCCCAGTTGGCGATGGAGGCGACGCTCATGGCGGAGCCCCGGATCCTGAGCGGGTAGATCTCCGAGATCATCAACCAGAACACCGGCCCGAGGCTGATCGCGAACGAGGCTATGTACAGCGCGAGGCACACGGTCGCCAGGAGCCCGGCCGCGCCGCTCGTGGACCCGAGCGAGAAGACCAGGCCGAGGAGCGCGAGGCTTATGATCATGCCTATGAGCCCGATGATGAGCAGCGGCCTGCGTCCCACGCGGTCGATGATGCGGACGGCCAGGATGGTGAACCCGACGTTGACGACGCCCACGCCGAGAGCGGTTGCCGCGATGGCCCCCCCCTCGGAGAAGCCGACGCCCTGCAGGATCGTCGGCGCGTAGTAGATAACGGTGTTGATGCCGGTGATCTGCTGGAAGATCGCGAGCCCGATGCCGATAACGAGGGCTGGCCGCACGAAGGGGGCGAGCAGCTCCCCGTAGCTGACCCGCTCCTGCGACAGCTCCCGATCCTGGTCCTTTATCTCCTGCATCTCCCGAAACTCCTGCTCGACCTCCCGCGGACTGCGCGAGAGGCTGAGCACCTCGCGCGCCTTATCCAGCTGGCCGTGCTCGAAGAGCCAGCGCGGGCTCTCGGGGAGCCGGAACATCCCGATGCCGAGGATGAGGGCCGGTATGAGCGCGACCCCGAACATCCAGCGCCATCCCTCGATGGGCGCGAATGCCACGCCGACGATGTACGACAGGAGGATGCCTATGGTGATCATGAGCTGGTTCAACGAGACGAGCTCGCCGCGGCGCCCCGCCGGCGCGATCTCGGCGATGTACAAAGGCACGATCATCGAGGCGAGCCCGACGCCGAGCCCCAGCAGGAAACGGGCGATGATCAGGAACGCCACGCTCGGCGCGAGGGCCGCGGCTATCGCCCCGATCCCGAAGACGAGCGCCGCGAAGAGCGCGGTCGGCCTGCGCCCGATGCGGTCCGAGAGCGGCCCGCCCGAGAGCGCCCCGACCATGGCCCCCACGAGCAGGAAGCTGACGATCAGGCCCTGCGTGAAGGGCGAGAGCGGCGCGAACTCCTGCCTTATAAACAACAGGGCGCCCGAGATTACGCCCGTGTCGTACCCGAAAAGCAGCCCGCCCGTCGCCGTGATCGCAGCCGCGGTGTTCACGAACCGTCGCTGATTGCCTCTACCCGCTCCGGAAGTACCCGTAGCCATGCTTGCCCCTTCCCATGCTTCGCCTGCAAGAGCGACCCCACACTCTTGCAACCAAAATAACACAGAACAAAAAGCACGACGTATCCGTATGCTTCGGACCGCGTTCGTACGACCCGGTGTCCGCTCTCGGCACCCCGGCGCACACCCGCGCTCGCCGCCGGTCGCATGGGCGGCCCGGTTCGGGACCGTCCTATGTGTCTCTTACGGCCCGGATCACGCCCCCGCGACGGGATAGTCCTCATCCGCCCTTCCGTGGAGACTTCCGGAGCGGTTCCCGGCCACGCGCATCTCGGGACGAGGGACGGCGCCGGTGGCGCGAGGCGAGGGCCGGAGTGTCACGGGGAAGCATCGACCGGCCGCTCTGGAGTACGCCTGGCACCGCCCGGCGACGGGAGCCCGGAGCATCCTGGAACGACGGGTCCGGCAGGGCTACTTCTTCCTCCGACGGGGGCGGGGACGCCCGCTCTGGCGTCCCCGCCCCCGGGCGTGGCGCCTGGCCGTCTCGTTCGCAGGATCTCTCGGGACGGGGCTCTTTCCGGGAGGAGGTTTGTACGGCCGCAGGGACCCTGTGGAGGCGAGGCTTTGCGGGGGGCGGCTTCGGGTTTCGGTTCGGGACGGGTGATCCTGTATAAATAGCGGTATGGAAGCTACTTCTGCCATCAAACGCGCCCTGCGGGAGACGAGCCACAGGCCCTATCCCGTGCCGGAGGGCTCCTGGGCCCTGAGCATGATCTGGCACGACGTGCTCTTCATGCACTGGCCGGTGCCGGAGGGCTGGCTGCGCCACCTGATACCGCCGTCCCTCGAGCTCGACACCTTCGACGGGTCGGCGTGGCTCGGGGTGGTGCCGTTCAGGATGTCCGGGGTGAGCCCCCGCTACCTGCCGAGCGTGCCGTGGCTCTCGAACTTCCCGGAGATCAACCTTCGCACCTACGTAACGCGGGACGGCAAGCCCGGCGTCTGGTTTTTCAGCCTCGACGCCCACAACCCCGTGGCCGTCCGCCTCGCCCGCGCCACCTTCTCGCTCCCCTACTTCGACGCGAAGATGTCCTCCCGGTACTCGGGGGACGGGGTGGACTACAGGAGCGTCCGGACCCACAGGGGGGCGCCCCCGGCGACGTTCGTAGGGCGCTACCGGCCGACGGGCGGACGCTTCGATTCCGGACCCGGCACGCTGGAGAACTTCCTCACCGAACGCTACTGCCTCTACAGCGCGGACGGCAAGGGGCGCGTCCGGCGCGGGGACATCCACCACGAGATGTGGCCGCTTCAGGGGGCGGAGGTCGAGGTGGAGCACATGGAGATGACCGGCCAGATCGGGGTCGTCCTCCCGAGAACCGAGCCCGTGGTCCACCTCGCAAGCCGACTCGACGTCGCCGCATGGGCGCCCCGGAGGCTTGGGCCGTGAGGCCCCTCGAAAGGCTCGTGGATTCACGCCTGATCCTCGTTACCGACCCCCGCCCGGACCTCGTTCGCAGGGTCCGGGAGGCCGTCCGGGGCGGCGTCGACATCGTGCAGCTCCGGGACAAGCACGCCACGCGCGAGAACCTGCTGCCGCTCGCCGAAGAGCTGCGGGAGACCTGCGAGGAGGCCGGTGCCATCTTCACGGTGAACGACGACGTGGAGCTCGCGCGCCTCTCGAAGGCTCACGGCGCCCACCTCGGCCAGGAGGACGGACCTCTGGCACGGGCCAGGGAGGCCCTCGGCCCCGACGCCGTCGTCGGCCGCTCCGTCGGGAACACCCTGGAGGCGATAGAGGCCGTGCGGGAGGGGGCTGACTACCTCGGGGTAGGCACGATCTACGCCACCCCGACAAAGCCGGAGGAGGAGGCCGACGGTCCCGCGCTGCTCCGGGAGGTGGCGGACCTCGGGCTCGTCGTCCCGTGGTTCGCCATCGGCGGCATAACGCTGGAGACGGCGCGGGAGGCCGCCGAAGCCGGCGCCTACGGCTTCGCGGTGGTCCGGGCCGTGCTCGACGCCGACGACCCGGCCTCCGCCGCCCGGGAGCTACGCTCGATCCTGGAAGGGGGCGTCTAGACCTTGGCGGTGAGGGCCGACCTCGTCTCCGGCATCCTGCCGGTCCGTTCCGACGGCCGGATGCTCCTGTTGCAGCGGCCCGGCACCGAGACCTGGGAGCCCCCGGCCGGACGCCTCGCCCCCGGTGAGAGTTTCGCCTCCGGGGCCGTCCGCGAGGTCTACGAGGAGACCGGTCTGCTCGTGGGACCGCAGCGCCTGCTCGCGACCTGGGTCGGGGAGCGCCCCGGCGGCGAAGCCCTCGCCAGCGCGACCTACATCGGACGGGCCGGACGGGAAGACGTCAGGATCTCCCACGAGCACCTCGGCTACAAATGGGCGACGCTGGACGAGTGGCTCGACCTCCCGAGCTGGTGGAGCCGCGAGAACATCCTGGGCGTCGCCGAGCTCGTGGCCGCCCTCCCCCCCGAAACACCCCCCGAACCGCTGGCCCCGGAGCCGCCCCGCCCCGGGGTGGTCAACGCCAGCCTCGGCGCGGGGACCGTCGTCGTGGACGCGAGCGGGAGGGAGCCCCGGGCGCTCCTCCTCAGGCGCCGCAAGCCTCCCGTGGGCCTGTGGGAGAACCCGGGCGGGATGCTGGAGCCCGGTGAGGACTTCGTGCGCTGCGCCCGGCGCGAGACGCTCGAGGAGACCGGTCTCGACGCCGAGCCCGGCGAGCCGTGGTGGGCCCGCGTCGAGGGCTGGCGCGGCCCGGAAGACCCCGAGCTGTACGCGGGCGTCGGCTTCGTCGCGCGCCATACCGGTGAGGAGGTCGTCCTCGAAGACTCGGCGCACGACAGCTACCGCTGGGCCACCGAGACCGAGTGGCGCTCGTCGCGCACCTGGTACACGAGCGAGGAGTCGGACGCGCTGTGGAGCGTGATCAGGGGAATGGGATCGTAGGGGAGACCGACGAAAGGCTCCGGGCACGGGGAGGGCACGGCGCGGAAGCCGGAGCCCCCGTACCCGAAGGTGCGTCCCCCTCTCCCGGGGGATGGCGGACCCGGGCGCCCGTCCTCGGGGCCTTCACGGTCTCGATCCTGCTCTACGCCGCTACCCCCGTGGCCGCGTTCCCGTCGATACCGCCCCGCAGGAAAGCCGCCTTCTCTGGCGCGCTCGGGGTCGCAGCCGAGGGAACCTTCCTGATCTCTGCGCTCGTCCTCGGCCGGGAGGCAGGCCGGCGCCACCGCCGTTATCTCGCCCTGCGAACCTGGTTCGGCCGCTCCCCGGACGGTTGAACGAGTTCGACGTCATACGCCGCCTCTCCGGGCGACTCCCCGCGCCGCCGCCGGAGGTCGTCGTGCCCATCGGGGACGACTGCGCCGTCCTGCGCCTCGGGGATAAATTATGGGTTGCGGCGGCGGACATGCTCGTCGAGGGCCGCCACTTCGAGGCGGCGTGGGCCTCGCCCCGGGACGTCGGCTATAAGGCCGTCGCCGTCAACGTCTCGGACGTCGCCGCGATGGGGGGGAGGCCGCGCTTCGTCCTCGCCTCCGGGGGCGGGCCGGACCCCGAGACGACGCTCGGCTGCATGGAGGGGATCTTCGAGGCCTGCGAGGAGTTCGGTGTTTACCCGCTCGGCGGCGACACGACCGGCTCCCCCGCGCTCACGGTGGACGTGGCGATCCTCGGCGAGCTCGACGGGCCCCCAGTCCTCCGCTCCGGCGCACGCCCCGGAGACCTGCTGGCCGTAACCGGCGAGCTCGGTGCCTCCGCGGCCGGTCTCCTCGCCCTGATGGCGGGCGACGGCTCCGACCGCCGCGTCGGGCGCCTCGTCCGAAAGCACCTCCGCCCGGAACCTCGAATCCGGGCGGGGGAGACGGCGGCCCGGCTCGGCGCGCGGGCCATGATCGACCTCTCCGACGGTCTCGCCTCGGACGTTCGCCACATAACGGAGGCGAGCGGCGTTGGCTGCCGCATAGACCTCGGCCTCCTGCCCATCTCCGCCGACACCAGGGAGTATGCATCGTCCCTGGGACGCGACCCGGAGGTCCTGGCGGCGACCGGAGGCGAGGACTACGAGCTGTTGATCTCCGCGCCGGAGGGGGCATTGGAAGCCCTCGCCTCCGCGTCCGACGCTCCCGTAACGGTAGTCGGAGAGGTAGTGCCCGGGGATAGAGTGGTCTTGCTCCGGGACGGGGAACCCGTCGACGACCTCTCCGGGTGGGACCACTTCCGCAAGGGGTAGCACGGCGTCGGGTTCGCAGCATCGAGCCCGCCGGATCGGAGATGTTCCTCGACCCGGCGGGCTCGGTGTACTCTACGGCTCCTACGCGAGCTCGGAGACGATCTTCTTTGCCCTCGGGATGGCCGGGGGGCTCATGCTCAGTTCCGTAACGCCCAGGGAGACGAGCTTCGGTACGAGCGCGGGGTCGCCAGCCGCCTCGCCGCAGACGCCGGTCTGTATCCCGGCCTTCAGCCCGGCCTGGCAGGTCATCTCGATAAGCTTCAGGACGGCGGGATGGTCCGCGCGGTAGAGCTTCTCGAGCCTCTCGTTGCCCCTGTCGACGGCCAGGGCGTACTGCGTAAGGTCGTTCGTTCCGATGGAGAAGAAGTCGGCTTCGCGGGCGATATCGTCGGCGCAGAGCGCGGCGGCCGGGGTCTCGATCATCACCCCGGCCTCGACCGGACCTGTCTCGACGCCCTCGCTCTCCAGCTCCTCGCGGCACTCCGCCAGCATGCCCTTGGCGGCCACGAGCTCCTCGACGTAGGAGACCATCGGGAACATGACCCTGAGGTTGCCGTGCGCCGCCGCGCGCAGTATGGCCCTGAGCTGCGGCCTGAAGAGGTCGGGGACGTCGAGGCTCATCCTGATGCCGCGCCAGCCGAGGAACGGGTTCTCCTCCTCGTGGCCGCTCACGCCGGGCAGCTCCTTGTCGCCGCCGACGTCGATGGTGCGTATGATGACCGGCCTCTCGCCGAAGGCCTCGGCGACCTCGCGGTAGACCCCGTACTGCTCCTCTTCGGTCGGGAGCTCGTCGCGCTCCATGAACAGGAACTCGGTGCGGAAGAGCCCCACGCCCTCCGCGCCCCACGAGAGGGCGTCAGCCGCCTCCTTCGGGGAGCCGAGGTTCGCCGCGACCTCGATGCGCCGCCCGTCGCGCGTCCGGGCCTCCACGTGCCTGTACTCTTCAAGCGCCGCCCTCTCGGCGTCGGCCTCTCGCTGCGCCCCCTCGAAGAAGGCGATCTCCTCGGCGTCCGGGTCCGCGACGACGTAACCCTCGTCGCCGTGCACGGCGACGGACCCCGCCCCGAGCGCCGTTTCGAGGCCCGCCATCCCCACGCCGACCACGGCCGGTATGCCGATAGAGCGGGCCATGATCGAGACGTGGGAGGTCTTCGAGCCCTCGGCAGTCACCAGACCGAGGACCATCCCCTTGGGCATCCTCGCCGTCTCGGAGGGGGCGAGGTTGCGGGCGAGGACGACGGAGGGGACCTTCAGGCCCGCGAGCCCGGATGATTTCAGCCCCATAAGCTCGGCGGCGATCTGCCGGGCCACGTCCCGGACGTCGTCGGCGCGGGCGGCCATGTACTCGTCCTCCATCGTGGCGAACAGGCCAGCGAACTCCTCGCCGACGGCGAGAATAGCCGCCTCCGGGCTTTCAAGACCCTGAACCCTCTCCTCGACCCCCGAGTGCAGCTCCGGGTCTTCGGCGAGCTCGATGTGGGCGTCCAGGATCTCCGCCTCGTTCGGGTTCGTCTCGCTCAGGGTGTCGCGGGTCTCCCCGATCTGGGCGACGACCGCCTCGACTGCCCTGTGGAACCGTGCTACCTCCTGCTCGACCTCACCTTCCGGGATGCGGTCCCGTTCGGGTTTCAGCTCGTTCGGGGCGTGGACGAAGGTCGGGCCGACGGCCACGCCCTCCGAGGCGGCCACGCCGTCCAGGCGCGCGCCCGGCATAGGCTACTCCTCCTCCTGAGAGAGAAGCTCGGCCAGGGCCTCCACCGCCGCCTCCTCGTCCTCGCCCGTCGCCCGGATCACGAGCTTGTCCCCATGATGAGCCCCGAGCGTCATCAGCCTGAGGGAGCTCTTGGCGTTCGCCTCGGTCCCGTCCTTGACGACCACGATGTCCGAGTTGTAGCGCTTGGCCTCCTTGACGAACTTCGCCGCCGGCCTCGCGTGCAGACCGGCCTCCGGTACGACGACTACCTCTCTCTCGACCACTTGCTCCTCCTTTTCCCCTTAGTGAGCATTCTACGAATGCGCCGGCGCTCCCCACGAGCGCCGGCGCAATGTTGGGCGGTATTCTCTCAGGCGGCGGCGGAGGTCGCTGCCTTCATGTCGGAGCCGCCGGTGAACTGCTTGAGCGCGATCACCAGGGCGGCGCTGACGACCGTGCCGATGGCGATGGCCACGAGGTACATCGGCCAGTTGCCGATCAGACCTACGACGAACACGCCGCCGTGCGGCGCCCTGAGCGTCGCGCCGAACAGGAGCGAGAGGGCGCCCGTCAGCGCGGAGCCGACCATGCAGGCCGGGATCACGCGCAGCGGATCTGCCGCCGCGAACGGGATGGCGCCCTCGGTGATGAACGAGGCTCCCATAACCCAGTTGGCCTGGCCGTTGCGCCGCTCGGCGGGGGTGAAGAGCCTGGGCCGGATAGCGCTTGCGAGCGCGAGGGCCAAGGGCGGGGTCATGCCGGCGGCCATAACGGCGGCCATCGGGCCGAAAGCGCCGCCCGCGAGGCCCGCGATGGCGAAGGCGTAGGCGGTCTTGTTGATCGGACCACCCATGTCGAAGGCCATCATCGCGCCCAGGATGATGCCGAGGAAGGCCGCGTTGGACCCTTCGAGGCCCCCGAGCCATCCCTGGAGCCCGGCGGTAGCGGCGGCGATGGGCTGGCCTATCACCACGATCATCAGGGCACCCACGACGAGCGAGCCGAGGAGCGGGTACACGATGATCGGCATGATGCGCCCGAAGCCGCCGGGCAGCTTGATCTTCTTGAGGAGCATCACCGTGGCGCCGGCCAGGAGACCTGCGGCGATGCCGCCTAGAAAGCCCGCCCCGATCTCGTTGGCGATGAGCCCGCCCACGACGCCCGGTGTGATACCCGGACGATCCGCCATCGCATAGGCGATAAACCCGGCCAGGATCGGCACGAGCATGGAGAAGGCGAGGGAGCCGATCTTGAACAGCATCGCCGCGATGGAGAACTCGGAGTACACGTCCGTCTCCGTCACCGCGACCGCGCCGCCGAGGGCGAACGCGAGCGCGATGAGGATACCGCCCGCCACGACGAACGGGATCATGTAGCTGACCCCGGTCATGAGCCAGCGCCGAACCTCGGCGCCACGACCGCCGCCGCTCGCGCCGACCGGCACTGCCTCTTCGTCCTCGTCCGCGGTATCCGCTCCTGCGACTCCTGCGGCACCCGCGGAGCCCGTGGCCGCACCGGCGCCCTTGCGGGCGGCGGCCTCTGCCCTCTCTATAACCTCGGCGGGACGGTCTATCGCCTCGCGCAGGCGGACCTCGACGGACGGGCGGCCGTCGAAGCGGTGGCGCTCGGCCACGGAGGCGTCGAGGGCGAAGATCACGGCGTCCGCGTCGCGGATCGTCGAGGGCTCGACGAACTCGGCCCCGGAGGCACCGTGGATCTCGACCTCTATGTCGTGGCCCTTCTCGCGGGCCGCTTCTTCGAGTGCCTCGGCGGCCATCGCGCTGTGGGCGATGCCGGTCGGGCAGGCTGTTACTCCTACGAACTTCATCTGCTTATGCTCCCTTTCCCCAAAGGCTTTCTCAAATCGCTGCTACCGTGCTGGCGCCTTCGTCCTGTCTACTTTTTGAGCTTTACCTCCTGGCGCATGAGGTCCACTACTTCCTCCGGGGTGCCCGCCGAGCGGAGCGCGGTCCGGAACCTCTCGTGTACGAGCCTCCTCGCGAGCTGCGAGAGAACGGTGACGTGGATGTTGTGCTCGCCCTCGGGGGCGGCGATCAGGAAGATCAGGTCGGCCTTCTCGTCGCCGAAGTCTATGGGCTCGCGGGTGCGGAGGAATGCCACCCCCGCGCTCGAAACCCCGGAGGACTTGGCGTGGGGGATGGCTATTCCCATCTCCATCGCGGTCCCGCCGGTCTCCTCCTCGCGCGCCCGCACCGCGGAGACGTAGGCCCCCTGGTCGGTGAGGCGGCCGTCGGCGTCGAGCAGGTCGGCGAGCGCGTCTATGGCCCCCCAGCGGTCGTTGACCTCTACGTCGAGGGCGACCAGGTTTGCGTTGGTGATGTCGTCTATCGTCGGGCTCATGCGGTGACTTCTCCTTTCAACTTCCTTTTCGTTTCCAACTTCTCCGTCAATCGGACGGCTCCCCGGTCGAGGTCGGCGGGCGTCGGACCCCGGGACCCCGGGAGCCGCGCGGCGGCGGCCCCCCACGCGACGGCCTCGACGAGCGCCTGGGCGCTCGCCCCTTCCCCCTCGCCGTCCACCGAGAGGTAACCGGCGAGCAGCGAGTCCCCAGCGCCGACGGTGCTGCGCGGCGCGAAGGGCGCCGTTCCGGCGTGCAGCACGCCTCCCTCCCACAACAGGACCGCGCCGTCCGCCCCGAGCGAGACGAGGACCGTGGCAACCCCCCGCTCCCGCACCTCCTCCGCGGCCTCGAGGACGTCGCTGAAGGTGGCGAGCGGCCGTCCCACAAGCTCGGCCAGCTCCTCGGCGTTCGGCTTGATGAGGTCGGGACGTGCCGCGAGCGCCTCCGCTAGCGGCGCCCCGCTCGCGTCCACGGCGACGCGGCACCCGGCCTCGTGCCCCGCCTCGACCACGCGGGCGTAGAGGTCCACGGGAACGCCGGGCGGCAGGCTGCCGCAGGCCGCGAGCCATACCGCGCCTCGCGCCGTAGCGGCCGTCGTCGAGAGCAGGTCCTCGATCTCACCCTCCGAAAGACGTGGCCCGGCGGCGTTGATCTTGGTCAGGACCCCCCCGCGCTCGGCGAGGCTGGTGTTGGTGCGCACCGACCCCTCGACGGCGACCCGGACGACATCCGCCTCCATCCCGCCCAGCAGGGAAACGAACTGCTCCCCGCTCGGCCCCCCGACCGGGACCACGGCTTTCGACGCGACCCCGTTGGCGACGAGGCCGCGCGACACGTTGATCCCCTTGCCCCCTGCCTCGACCGAGAACGCCTCGGCCCTCTGCACCGACCCGCGCGAGAGCCCGCCAAGCTCGTACGTCAGGTCGAGGCTCGGGTTGGGCGTAAGCGTAACGATCATGCGTACACCACCTCCACCCCCGCCTCCTCCAGCCCGCGAGCAGTCCCCGCCTCGATCCTGGCGTCGGTAACGAGCACGTCTATCTCCTTCATCTCGGCGAAACGCACAAAATGTTCCTGGCCGATCTTCGTGTGGTCCACCAGCACCACAACCTTCCTCGCGCCCCGAACCATCGCCCGCTTCGCCGCCGCCTCGGCCGCGTCGGGCGTGGTCAAACCTTTCTCTACGGTAACACCATTGGCCCCTATAAATGCAACATCAGGCACAAAACCATCCAGAAAACGCGAAGCGAGGTCGTCGACCACGGAGAGCGTCCGGGCCCGCACCCTGCCACCGGCGATCACTACGTTCACCGTCTGCCGGGAGGCGAGCGAGCTCGCTATCTGCAGGCAATTGGTGACGACGGTGAGCTCCCGGTTCTCCGTGAAGAGCCCGGCGAGAGCCCCGGTCGTCGTCCCGGCGTCGACGGAGATAGCCCCCCTGTCGGGGACGAACCGCAACGCCGCCCGCGCGATCCGCGCCTTCTCCTCCCGCATGGTGCCCTGGCGCTCCGCCAGCTCCGGCTCGAACCGGAACCTCTCGACCGGCACCGCCCCGCCGTGCGTCCTCCTCAACAACCCCAGACCTTCCAGCGTCGAGAGGTCCCGCCGGATGGTCTCCGCCGAAACCCCGAACACCGAAGCCAGCCCCGCAACCTCCACACGCCCCGTGCTCCGCGCACTCTCCACTATCGCGCGCTGCCTCTCCTCGGCATACATGGGCGCCCCGTTGTTATCTCCGTTTATGTTGGATGTAATTCCCATATGCTTCCGATATTACCCGTTTATGTTGGAATGCGCAAGGGTTTTCGTGGAATTTTTGTGACATTTCCTGCACGAGCATCGCCAAGAGCACGGATACCGAAGGGGAACGGCCAGCTTATGCGCTCGTTTGCCGGGGAAGCCGTACACAGAGTGGTAGAGGCGGTGTGTTACCCGGGGCGCCGGGGAGTTGCCTGGTGAGCGGCGTGGAAGCCCGGACTTTGTCCGCGGTCCTGACCCGCTCCGGGGTAGGTATGCGTTCGTCGAGCGGGTGCCGCTTCGGGGGGCCTGCTGGTGCGGCTCGGGTACCCTAGCGCGTCCGGCTGGCCGGGGCTGTTGTAGTGCGTCCCCTGCGGACGAGGGCGTAGCCGGTTAGTAGCAGGGCCGCGCCGAACGCGAGGAAGGCCAGGTCGAGGGCGAGGCGGGCGGGGCCGGGCGGGAGGCTGTCCAGGACGTGGTGGATGCCCAGCAGGTGATGGTCGACGATACCCTCGACGAGGTTGAAGGTACCCCAGCCCATCAGCAGCGCGCCGACGAGCGTTCCGGTCGGCGGCAGGGAGCCCGTGTTGCGTACCGCGCGCCAGAGCAGGAAGACGCCCGCTACCGTGAAGGCGTAAGTCGCGGCGTGGAACAAACCGTCGAAGAGCGTGTTCAGCTCCAGGCTCCCGAGGGTCGTGGGGGGGCTGGTCGCCGTAAGCATGTGGTGCCACTGGAAGATCTGGTGGAGGACGATGCCGTCGAAGAAGCCTCCGAGGCCGAGGCCCAACACGATGCCGGCGGTCGTGATCGAGGGAGATCGCATACGGGCTCGTATACCCGGAAGGGGAGTTTCGGCTAACCTCGCCGGGTAGGCCAGCCTTCGCGTTTCCAGGCCCGGAACATCCACTCGTGGCGGGCGGTGGTGACGGGGGCTTCCCTCACGCGCGCCTTCCGGGAGGGCGCTGGATCCTCGTACGCCCCATCTGCGGGGCCGAGGACGGTCTGAACTAGAGCGCCAAACTCCTCGCTCAGACCGATCCGCGTTCGACGTAGGGGCAGTCGATGGTGTGCTGCACCGGCTCAACCCTCCCGCGCTCGGCCTGCTCTATCAGGTACTCCACCGCCCACCGCCCCATCTCGTAGTGCGGGAGCGCGACGGTGGACAGCGGCGGCCTAAGGTGGGCCGCGACGAGTTCCAGGTTATCGAAGCCGACGACCGCGACGTCCTCGGGGATGCGGAGCCCGAGCTCCCTGAGCGCCTCGTAGGCGCCCATCGCCATCTGATCGTTGCCGCAAAAGATGGCGGTCGGAGGGGCCGGGGCTCGCAGAAGCGCCGAGGCGCATTCGTACCCGGCTTCAGCGGTGCCGTCGCCGTAAACGACCAGGGAGCCGTCGAAGGCCAACCCGTGGGCCTCGAGCGCCCGCTTGTACCCCTCCAGGCGCCCGATCGCGGCCGGGACACCCGGAGAAAGGTTTATGAAGCCGACCCTCTCGTGCCCCTTGTTCAGGAGGGCCTCCGTGGCCGTGCGTCCGCCCGACACCTCGTCCGGCACCACGGAGGCCC
The DNA here is from genome assembly GCA_902806105.1 of uncultured Rubrobacteraceae bacterium. The sequence continues at coordinate 30,393 of CADCVI010000017.1, read as the reverse complement.
AGGACCCGTCTTCCGAGTAGCAGTCGAGCAGGACCACCGGCACCTCGTTACAGCTCGTCGGCGGCTCCACCGCCCGATGGTACATGGCGGCGTAGATGATGCCTTCCACGCGCCGCTCCAGCATCATCTCGACGGCCGACTCCTCGATCTTTCGTTTCTTGCCCGTGTCGACTATCACCAGGATCTTGCCGTCCTCCCAGGCCGCCTCCTGTGCGCCCTTGATGATGTCCCCGGCGAACGGCGTCGAGGCGATCTCGTCGGTGACGAAGCCGATGGCGTGCGACCTGTTCGTGCGCAGCAGCCGCGCCGTGGCGTTCGGTCGATAGCGAAGCTCGCGCGCAGAGGCCCTGACCCGCCTCTTCGTGCTCTCTGGGATGCCGCTGCCGACGACGTCGTTGAGCACGAACGACACGGTGGTCGGGGATACGCCCGCAAGCCTCGCCACGTCCCCGATGTTCGGCACCCGCCCCTCCTCCGTCCTCATCACCCTCGTAGCCATGCACGCCACCCGCCCCGATGTTCAGACGAAGATTTTAGCATCGCCCTTATGCACCGGGGGCGAGCAACGCCCTGCTCGGAGCCGAGTGCTTGACAGCGTGTGATACGGATGTTACTTTGCCGAAATTCACTTACTAACAGGTTTTAGTAAGGGGGAGCAGCAGGGGAAGCGGCCCGACGGGAAACGGGCGTGGAGGAAGCGGGGCAGGGGGTGTTGGCGTAGAAATATTTCTGCCAGATCGACCATATGTCAGCGTAAAAACATTCTTATCAAACCTGCCATGACAGGCGACCCCAGCACGTAGACAGGAGGCTTATTCCATGGCGATCGTCGAACGCAAACGCTCTCGTTCCGAGGCCCAACAGGGTGAGGACCTCGATCGCAAGCCGCTGCTGAGCTTCTGGAACATCCTTATGATGAACTTCGGGTTCTTCGGGATCCAGTACAGCTTCGGTTTGCAGCAGACCGCGATAAACCCGATCTTCCAGCTTATCGGGGCCAGCCCGGAAGAGTTGCCCCTATTGAACCTGGCTGGTCCGGTCACCGGATTGTTGGTCCAGCCGCTCATCGGCGCGATGAGCGACCGGACGTGGAGCCCGAGATGGGGCCGAAGAAAGCCGTACTTCCTGGTCGGCGCGATCGGCTGCATGATCTTCCTGTTCCTCTACCCGTTCGTGGCAGTGCTGTGGCTGGCCGTCGTGTTCCTCTGGCTTCTCGACGTCTCGAACAACACGGCGATGGAGCCCTACCGGGCCTTCATCTCCGACAGACTGCCCAAGAGCCAGTTCGCCCGCGGCTTCCTGACGCAGAGCATGTTTGTCGGCGCCGGCGCCGTGACGGCGAACCTGTCGATATTCCTGTTCCAGCGGTTGCTCGGCACCGAAGCCTCCGGTGGCGGCCTCCCGACCTGGGTGTTCGTGGCGTTCTGGATCGGCGCTTTCTGCTCCATCAGCACCGTCCTGATCTCCGTCCTGTCCACGAAGGAGATCCCGCCGACAGAGCAGGAACTTGCCGAGGTACGGTCCAAGCCCAAGGGCCTCGTGTCGGCCGTCAAGGAGATCGCCAGCGCGGTACGTGCGATGCCGCTCGGGATGCACAAGATCGGTTTGGTGTTCGCGTTCCAGTGGTACGCGATGTTCGTTTACTGGCAGTTTGTCGCGACAAGCATCGGCGAGTCGGCATTTAACACCAACCCGGACCAGGATCGCTTCCAGGAAGCCGTCGGGTGGGTCGGCGCGATGAACGGCACCTACAACTTCGTGACCATCTTCGCGGCGCTGGGCCTTATCGCCGTGGCGGCCCGGTTCGGCGCCAAGTGGATCCACGCGGCGGCCCTCGCGGGTGCTGCGGTGGGCCTGATCTGGCTCTCTCAGATCGGCAGCCAGTACCTCGCGCTCGTGCCCATGATCCTGCTCGGCATCGCCTGGGCCAGCATGATGGGCATCCCGTACATCCTGGTCGCCAGCATGGTGCCCAAGGAGCGCACCGGCGTGTACATGGGCATCGTGAACATGATGATCGTCGTCCCGATGCTCGTCGAGACGCTGACGTTCGGCTGGATCTTCGAGAACTTGCTCGGCAGCGACGGCACCAACGCGATCATGTTCGCGGGCGCCCTGCTCGGGTGCGGTGCACTCGCCATGACGTGGGTTAACCCGCCCAGGGAGAACGAGGAATCCCCGATCATGCCGCTCGGAGCGCCGACGGATATAACCGTCTACGACCGCGTGGTGGTCGGCTCCGACGGGACCCCCGCCTCGCTGAAGACGGTAGACCATGCCGCAGCACTCGCCGCGGCCGCGGATGCTCGCCTAGTCGTCGTCGCGGCGTACACCCCCGAGTCCGAAGCCAAGACCACTGCCACCGGCAAACGGTTGCCCGGCATTCGGCGCCTGCTTTACGGCGAGGAGGCCGCCCGGGCGGCGCTCCGCACATCGGTGAATCGGCTCGCGAACGAGCGCGTCCGGAACACCGAAACGCACATCGTCGAGGGCGACCCGGCGAAGGCCCTGCTCCAAGTTGCCGGAAACAACCCGGCGAACGTGATCGTCGTCGGCAACCGCGGCCTCGGCGCCGCCGACGGTCAACTGCTCGGCTCCGTGCCCGGCGACGTCGCGAAGAACGCGGTCTGCGACGTCATGATCGTCCAGACGGGTGAGCCTGACGACGGGTCTAACGGCGACGACCCGCTTGCCGCCCAGACGCAGGAGGCGAACGGCGGTCCGGCGTAACCTGACCCCGGATGAGACCGATCCTCCCGGCGGACCGTGTCCCCGCCACGATGGTAACCCCATCGTGGCGGGGGCATGCCCACCCGGTCGGAGCCGTTGCGACGCCCCGGGGCTCTGCTGGACCGGTCGGGCTAGCGCGGCTCTGCTGTCTACGAGCGTGCCAGCGACGAGTAGGCGTAGGGCTACTCGTCGCGAGGATCGACGATCCCACCATTCGAGGCGAAGCGCACGGCGAGCTGGAGCGGGCGGCGGGGCGGTGGAGACAGGTTCAGTCAGGTAGTCTGGCGAGATCCGGCACGCCTACCCTACGGGCCATCCTTCGAGCCTCCAGGCCGCGTCCCAGAACATCCACTCGTACCGGCTGGTGGTGACGAAAGCTTCCCTGACGCGGGCCTTCTGAGAGGGGGCGAGGCCCTCGCAGACCCCGTCGGTGAGGTCCAGAACCGCCTCGACGAGCGCGTTGAACTCCTCGCCGCCGTAGGTGTCGATCCACTTCTGGTAGCGGGGGTTGGGGGAGCCGTCTTCGAGGAGGGCCCTGCCCACCTCCCGGTAGATCCAGTAGCACGGCAGCACCGCGCCAAGCGCCTCCGGGTAGTCGCCCAGGGCGGCGGTTCTCAGCAGGAAGCTGGTGTAGGCGAGCGTGGCGGGGGAGGCTTCGGTCTTCTGCGCCTCTTCCCGCGCCACGCCGAGGTCCTTCAGGAAGCCCTCGTGCAGGCTCCTCTCCACGGTGATGGCGCCCGCCGAGTGCTCGTCGAACATCACGAGGGCGTCCTCGTCGGGGGAGCGGGCCCCGACGAGGCTCAGCGCCCGGGCGTAGTCCTTCAGGTAGAGGGCGTCCTGCAAGACGTAGAACCTGAAATTCTCCTCCGGGAGCGTGCCGTCCGTGAGGCCCGCGTGGAACGGGTGGTGCAGTATTCTGGCGTAGACGTCCTCTATGGAGCGCCACAGCTCCCCGGTGAAGCCCGTGCGCCCGGTCGTCCCCGCAACGTCGGTCATGAAACCTCCAGTTCTCGCTCTCCCGGCGACCACTCTACCGTGGCGAGAGGCCCGGTGCCCGCCTGAAGCGCTCGTTCACACCGGCACAGGGGGGGAACCTCCAGGATCACAGCGCGGTCTGCCGGTCATCACTCAGAACGTCTGCAACGGCTCGTTCGCCCGGAAGCTACTCTTCGACCGCTGAACAACCCCGGGAGCGAGCCCGGAACGCGTCTTCGCCCCGGTACTCGAAGCGGCCACGTAGCCCGAGAGTCCCGGCGACGATCATAAGCCTCTCCAGCTTGCTGCGAAGCCGCGCATCCCCCTGACCAGCACGGTTCCTGAACCTGGGGACTGTCTAGTGCTCGATCCACTCGATGTAGGTGTACCGGTCGGAGGCCGGTTTCCGCGTTTGCAGCCACGTCGGGTACCAGGAGTTGACGTAGAGCTGCATCTTCTCGGTTGGGATTCCGGTTCCGAACCTCTGCATCTCCTCGCCGTCGACGTAGAAGACGACGGAGTCCTCGCCGTAGAAGAAGCCGTAGTCGTGGAAGTCTTCGGTGGGGTCGAAGGGGAGCTTCTTTTCTTTCGTGTGCGTCTGTTTGCCATCGGCGTATGTGGTGAAGAGGATCCTGCCGGACGGCTCGTTAAAGACTTCTATGTCTATCTCGCTCTCCAGGTCCGGCGGCTCGTAGAGGAAGAAGCCCGTGATCGAGGAGGGAGCGTCGGGAACCTTCATGCGCGCCGTGTACGTGGAGCCCGGGCCGTAGAGCGCCTCCGACTCGATCTCCCCGCCGCTCACGGCGTTCGCGGGCAGCTTGAGCCGGACCTTTCCGGCTTCCATGGAGACGTTCTCGGGGAGGAGCCTGCCGCGGCCGAGCTTCCGTTCGGTCGCCTTCCATCCGGCGGGCAGGGCGTCCCCCCCCGCGAACTCCTCCGAGGCCCCCGAGACCCGAAACGCCGATTCTTTCTCCTGCTCGGCGAGGCGTTCGGCGCCGGCTTCGCCCTCCCCCCCGGGGGCCTCACTCCACACGGAGACGCGCGCCGCGTAGGGGCCGGGCGTCTCGAGCGGCGGCGTGACGAGCGTCGTCTCCCCGGATTCCGCGCCGGGCTCCAGCTCGACCGGCACGACGGGAGCGTCGAGCCACTCCCCGGCCGCGTCCCGAACGCTGTAGCCCACGAAGAAAGTGTGGGCCTCGGGACCCGTGTTCCTGACGCGTATCAGGACCTCGGCAGGGTCCCCGGACGAGACCTGACCCCGCGGCGGCTCGAAGACCGAGATCTCGGCCCCCGGCGCACCGCCCCGGTCTCCACAACCGGCGGAGAGCGCAAGCACTACGAAGAGCGTTAGCAGGGCGAGGAGCGAGGAGGCAGGGCTCGACATCCGGTGGCCGGGCTTCACGAGCCGGGGCCTCTTCCCTGGACGACCGCCGGTCGGCTCGCCGCATCTTGCTCCTTCGCGGGCGGCATCTCCCGAAGCGCGGATTCGAGGGCCCGGAACCTCTCGCCTTCGAGGAAGTCGTGCAGGTATACCTTGCCACCGCGGCTCTTCGCGTAAGCGGCCAGTTCTCGCACGGCCTCCGGATCCGGAGCTTGCGCGTCGAGCGGTTTCAGCGTCAAGGTGAGGCCGTTCTCCTGCGCTATACGCCGTTCCTCCTCGATCCAGTTTGCATCCTCCGGGTTTTCGGGGTCGAGGGTCGAGATCACCTCCTCGACGTCCCGGCGCACGACGAAGTTGAACCACTCCTCCTCCGTCGGGTATGGCCCGAGGACGATCTTCTCCCCGTCGAACGGGACCAACCTGCCGCGCTCGAAGGTCTTCGGCAGGGGCTCCAGCTCCCGCGGCGCAGGCCCGCCTTCGGCGCCGTCCAGCATTTGGCGGACGTAGTCCACGCGGTGCTTGCCGAGGTAGCAGTGGATGTAGAAACGCTTCGTGTCGTCGGCGGTGAGGTCCTCGATCTCCCGCAGGGACTGTTCGTTCTCGCTGATCCAGGGCAGCATGGGCTGCGAGTAAACGGGGATATCCGTTTGTTCGCCGTTGGCGAGCTCCTGCTTCAGAAGGACGTTCTCAAAGGGAATGTCGGGGTTGAGAAGGGTGATCACGCCGTCGTAGCCCTCGTCCTCGAGCTCCTCGAGCTTCCGGGCGTCGGGGTAGGCGCCGTAGGTGAACCGCTCGCCCTCGATGCTCTCCTCGTTCATCCCGCCGAGAGCGAGCATGAACTGCGTGTCCAGCAGAAAGTAGAAGACGGCGAAGGAAGCGACGATCAGGGCGCCGAGTACCCCGAGGCCCGCAGGCAAATCTCTCCTCCGAGAAAGAAAAAACCAACTGAAAAAGGCAGTGGCACAGAGACCGATCAGCAGCCAGCCCACCACGAGGGCGGCCAGGATCAGGTCCACCAGGCCCTGCGAGGTCCCCCTGTCCGCGAGCCACTGCTCGAAAGGCACCAGAAAGAACAGCAGGTACAACACCCCGCCCGCGAACCCGAAGCAGAGCAGGAACGCGAGCCGGAGCAGCCATCTCCTCCAGCCCCTTATCGGGCGAGACTTTCGCACCGCATCTTCCATCATTCTTCCGGCACTCCTGATCTTCTCGTAGCGTGCGCCGTGTCTGTCACGCCTTGCTCTGACCGCGTTTCTTCGGCGTCCTGTCCTTCGCCGGATCGAAGCCCTTGCGTTCCATGGCGCCCCAAGACTGGTTCTTGCGCAGGAAGGAGACGATCGCGTAGGCGCGCCACAGGGTGTTCAACTGCCGGTAGCCGAAGTTCTCCAGGATACCGTAGGCCGTGAGCTTGAGGATGTCGAGCCAGCGGGGGTAGCGGTTGAGGCTGAGCTCTTCGAGAAGAATTGCCGCCACCGAGAGCAGTACCCCGAGGCCGACCGCGGCTATAAAGAAGGCGATCGCGAACTCGACGTCCAGGAAGCCGAGGGCGAGGCCGGTCACGAGCGCCACATAACCCAGGATCTCGATCACGGGTCCCGCGAACTCGAAGAGGAAGAAGTACGGCATGGCGAGCATGCCCACGGCGCCGTACCTCGGGTTGAAGAGCATCTTGCGGTGCCTGACGAGCGTGTCCATGAGGCCCCGGTGCCAACGATCGCGCTGCCGCCTCAGGACCTTCAGGTCCTCGGGTACCTCCGTCCAGGAGACCGGGTCGGTGACGAAGGCGACCTTGTAGTCCTCGCCCCGCTCGCGCATGGTGCGGTGGATCCTGGTAACGACCTCCATGTCCTCCCCGACGGTGTCGTGAGCGTAGCCGCCCGCGTCTATAAAGTCCTTCCGGCGGAACATGCCGAAGGCGCCCGAGATGATGAGGAGGGCGTTTACGGTCGCCCAGCCCGTGCGGCCGACCATGAACGCCCGCAGATACTCGACAATCTGAAAGTTCGGGACGGACTGCTTTGGGGTGGAGATCTTGACGACCCTCCCCGCCTCTACCTCGCAGCCGTTCGCGACGCGTACGATGCCGCCCACCGCGACGACCTTGCTCGACTCGATCATGGGCCGCGCGAGCCTGAGGAGGGCGTCTTCGTCCAGGATGATGTCCGCGTCGATGCAGCAGACCAGAGGGTAGTTTGCCGCGCAGATGCCGACGTTCAGGGCGTCTGCCTTGCCGCCGTTCACCTTGTCCACGACAACCATGCGCTCCGAGGCCGAGGCGTAGACCGACTTTATCGGCTGGGTGTCGAGCTGGATCCTGACCGGCTGGTCCGACTCGGAGAGGTCGAACTCCTCCCGCAGGACGTCGAGGGTCCGGTCCTTGGAGCCGTCGTTGACCACGACGACCTCGAAGAGCGGGTACTGGAGCGAGAGGAACGAGCGCACGCTCGCGGAGATCGTCGCCTCCTCGTTGTAGGCCGGCACGATCACCGAGACCGGCGGAGCGTAGTTGGAGGCGAAAAGCTCCGCGAAGCCCGAGAAAACCTCGCGCCGGACGTAGACGAAGATCTCGAAGAAAGAAACCACGTACAAGAACAGGTAGAACGTATTGAGGAGCAGGAAGTAGCCGAGGATGGTGTAGTTGACCGCGAGCACGAACCCCTCGAAGCTCAACCCTCCCTCCTCGCCGAGTCCCCGGGGCCCCCGTCCGGAGAAGCTCCTTCCGAACGGTCCCCATCGACGGATGGTCCGCCGGAAAATGCGCCATCGGGTGGCTCCGCTTCGGGGCCCGCCGCGTCCGGCAGGACCGCTTCGAGGGCAAGGGTGTCGTTCTCCTCGAGCATCCCGCACAGGATCTCGCGGTTGTCGCCGTCCGGAAGGGTCTCCGAGAGGTCTTTCAGGTAGCGAGTAGCTCCCACCTTTACGAGGGCGGAGACGGTGTCGCGGGCCTTCTCGCCGCGCCTACCCGACTTCGAGAGGTTGCGGACCGCGCGGCGGGTGAAGCCGCGGGCCTCCATCGTGGCGGTAGCACGGTCCCGGGCGTAGCGGTCTTCACCGCGGATCAACTCCAGGAGCGCCGCCTCGCCTTCCGGGCCCATGTTGGCTAGCGCGAAGCAGGCGTTGCGCCGCACCCACCATGCCTCGTCCGTGCTCATCTGCTTCAGCGTCGGTATCGACGCGACCTCGCCGATCATGCCCAGGGCGTTGGCCGCCTGCGCCCGGACGGGCCACGCCTCGTCCCGGGAGCACGCCAGGAGCGTCGGTACGTCTTCGGGGTCCCCGATCTTGCCGAGCGCCAGCGTCGCCTGCGCCCGGACATCGGTCTCGGCACCTTTTCGGGCGGCCTGCTTGAGCACCCCGCGCGCCTCGGCGGCCCTGAGGTTGCCCAGAACCTGGGCCGCCATGATCGGGCCGTGGAGCGCCCGCGTCCCGAGCGAGGCGACGTCGGCGAGGGATTCCTTGAGCGGCTCGACGGAGGGATGGCCTACCCGCTCCAGATTCTCGGCGACCCTGAGACGCGTGATCTCGGAGGGTGAGTCGAGCGTGCGGGCAAGGGCTCGCACGGCCTCATTGGTGCCTATGCGGGCGAGCGCGCGGGCGGCGACGGCCCTCACCGTCTCGTCCTCGTCGATGAGCAGCGCCGCAACGGGACCCGCGGCCCTGGGACCGCCGAAGAACCCCAGTTTCTCCGCCGCCCATGCGCGTCTCCAGCGCCTGCGCGAGTGCAGAGCGCCGAGGTAGAGACCGACGAGCCCGAGGTCGTCGGCGAGCTTCATGAGATACTCGCGCCCGGCGCCCTTCACCAGTGCTATCCGCTCGACGATGATGGCCGAAACGAAGCGGTCTCGCTGCCAGGGTCGGAGGCGTTCGAGCTCGGGCTGGGGTTCTGCCGTCAGGAGGTACCGTTCGAGCGCGGGCTCTATAAGGCGGTAGTATGATTTGTACCATGCTTCCCTGGTGGCGCGCAGAGCCTTTATGCTGATCGTAACCGCCACCATCAGCAAGATGGAGATCAGCATCGCCACGATCGTCAGTTCTATAAATCCCAATTCGCCCGTCACATAGGTTGATGGCCGCTACAAGGTTATTGTCGGCCGCTGGTCTTACGGTCTTTAGTCTACTAGGATATCGGTGCACGGAAGAATGATAGTTGTACGGATCACCGGCCGGGGGTGAATCTTCTGGATTTTGAGGGTGCAAGCATACTCGTCGCCGACGACGACCGCGTGGTAAGGCGGATCGTCGTCGCCAAGCTGTACGGTCTGGGCTATGAGGTCGAGGAGGTAGAAGACGGTCAGGAGGCCCTGGAGATCCTGGAGGAGGGCGAGGTCCCCGACCTCCTGATCACCGACAGCAATATGCCCCGCTTGAACGGCCTGCAGCTCGTCAGGCGCCTGCGCGACAGCGAGAACAGTGTCCTGTCCATGATGCCGATCATCATGCTAACGGCCCGCCAGAGCGAGCGTGACATCATCCAGGGCCTCGAAGCCGGCCTGGACGACTACGTTATCAAACCGTTCTCCCCCGACGAGCTTGCCGCCCGCGTCCAGACGGTGCTGTGGCGCACCGGCAGGCGCCGCGCGGCCGAGTAGGAGCTGACGCCGTCCCGTTGTGGGCTCGTAGACGAAGAGAAGGCGCTCCAGGCGTTGCATAACGGGACGGAGCGTTTCCTGGTCAAGGGCCAGGGGATGCCAGCCTGACGGCGCGCTCGATCTGCCACGCCATCGAGCGCAAGAAGGTTGGTGAGGGGCTTTTGCAGAGTGAGGCGCGCTTCCGGCGCCTGTGGATGACGCCGCGGACGCACCCTTCGCTCACGACGCCGAAGGCAGGTTCGTAGAAGTAAACAGGCATGCGTGCGATTCCCCGGGCTACACCCGCGAGGAGTCGCCCTCCCTTTTCATGCACGACATCGAAGAGACCTTGCCCCGCGGAACCCTAGAAGAAATATGGGCCCGTCCGAGATCCGTCCCGTCCGAGACCGTTGAGGTAGGGTCCACCGGCGCAAGGACGGAACGACCTTCCCCATCGAGGCCCGCCTGGCTCCGTTCGAGACGGGCGGGCAGCCAGGCTTCCTGTGATCCCGAGGCTGTGACATGGTGCAGGGCTACTACTTCAGCAGGCCGCTGCTCCCTCACGATCTCGCCGAGTTGGGATCTCGGGAGCGGGGGATGGTCTCCCTCTAGCGCCGCGTCGGGGCCCGGCCTCGCACCCGATCTGCGGCCACGGACGTTCGCCCGGAGGAACTCGGCTCTCGGGTACCCTCACGAGGGCGGGGTCTCGGTACCCACGCCCGTCACCGTGGCTGCTTTTCGCCGCCGGCGGGAGGTCCCCGCAAGCCACGCTCCATCGGTGGCTTCGCGTGTGCCGGGGATCGAAGGGACTAAAAGGCGCTTCGTTTCGGGCGGGGAGTAGGTCCTCCCCTACTCGCCACGACAAAAGGTCGGAATACCTTTCCGCTCCCGTATTACGGCAGAGCCTGATCGTTGTGTACCGCGACGTTGTTCTTGCCCTTTGCCTTGGCCTTGTAGAGGGCGGTGTCCGCCTCCTTCAAGAGCTCGTCCGTCGTCTTCTTCCGGCCGCCGGAGGCGAGGTCCGAGAGGCCGCAGCTCACCGTGACGACGCCGTACGGCGAGGCTTCGTGCGGTATCCCGAGCGCCTCCACCGCGCTTCTCAGGCGCTCGGCGACGACCGTGGCCGATTCGACGGTTTGCTCGGGGAGGATGACGAGAAACTCCTCGCCGCCGTAGCGGTAGGAGATGTCTCCGGCGCGCAAAGTCTGCATCACTGCCTCCGCCACCTTCTGGAGCACGTCGTCGCCAGTTAGATGCCCGTATGTGTCGTTGTAGAGCTTGAAGTAGTCGATGTCGCAGAGGATAGCCGAGTAGCTGTGGCCGTAGCGCTCGACCCGGGCGTGCATGGTCTCGAGGTCCTCCCGCAGCCGGAGCCTGTTGCCGAGCTTCGTCAGCGGGTCTCGACGGGCCTGCTTGAAGAGTTCCAAGTTCAGCCTCTCCAGCTCCCTCTTCTGGCTGTTGAGCTGGTGGTGCAAGGACGTTACGCGGCCAGCGGCCATCAGTCGCGCCCCGAGCTCCTCGCGGTCGAGGGGCTTCGATAGGTAGTCGTCGGCGCCGGCGTTCATGCCTTCTAGGAGGTGCTCCTTGTCGCCGAGGGCCGTGAGGAAGATGAAGAAGGGGTAACCGTCGCGCTTGCCGGTGTAGCTGCGCACCTTCTCGCAGAAGGCGAGCCCGTCGAGCCCCGGCATCATCCAGTCGCTTATAACCACGTCTACGTTGGGGTTCGCCTGGTAGGTCTCCCAGGCCTCCAGACCGTCGGAGGCCGCGATGCACTCGTGTCCCAACTTCTCCACGGCCCGGCGCAGGATCATGCGGGAGACCGCGTCGTCTTCGGCTATAAGCACCCGCACCTTACTTCCCCTCCTTGAGATCTTGTAGCGCCGGCTTCACCCTGGCGTACTCGAATTCTAGATCCCCTAGCAGGGATGCCGCCTCCGAGAGGTCGCCCGAGGTTCCGGCGTCCTGGAGGCTGGAGGCGATCTCGCTCATCCTGCGGGCCCCCATGTTGCCGGAGGAGCCCTTGAGCGTGTGCGCGGCCCGCTCTACCGTCTCGACGTCCCCGGAGGCGACGGCCTCGCGCAGGGCCACGAGGCGGGGCTCGGCGTCCTCCACGAAGATCTCGACGAGCTCGGTGAGGATGTCCGGCTCGCCATCTCCGGGGGAACCGAGCTCCCGCAACCCCTCCAGCACGGAGGGGTCGAGCGGGTCTTCCAAGGGAACTTGATCGTCAGCCATCCGGTCGGTCGTCGCGGAGGGGACGTTCGCGGCGGCCTCCTGACCGAGTGTTGCCCAGCGCTCCAGAACCTCGTTGAGCTCCGCGGGCTTGACGGGCTTGGCGATGTAGTCGTCCATCCCCGATTCCAGCGCGGCCTCCCTGTCGCCCCGCATGGCGTTGGCGGTCATCGCGATGATGGGCAGCCTGCGGGCGGGACCGTCCGGGCCGGCGGACGCCTCCTCGCGCCGGCGGATCTCGAGGGTAGCGGCGTAGCCGTCCATCTCGGGCATCTGCACGTCCATCAGCACCGCCGCGTAGGAAGTTGCGCCCGCCGCCAGGGTGTCGACGGCCTTCCTGCCGTCGGACACGAGGTCGACGCGGTAGCCGAGCTTCTCCAGCATCGCGGCGGCGACCCTCTGGTTCACCGGGTTGTCCTCCGCCACGAGGATGCGGGCTCCCTGCACGCGCGGCATCACCTGGTTGAGGTTTTGGCGGGTGATGAGCGGGGCCTCTTCCGCGACGCCTTCTCGCGACCTCATCACCGTGAGCAGGCAGTTGTATAGCTCGGATTGGCGGACGGGCTTGGTGAGGTAGGCGGAGAGGCCAAGGGCCCTGGCCTTGGCCCCGTCGCCGCGCTGCCCCATCGAGGTCAGCATGACCAGGTGGGTCGCGGAGAGATCGGGGTCGTCCTTGATGAGCCGGGCGAGCTCCAGACCATCCATTCCTGGCATCTGCATGTCCAGGATCGCCATGTCGTAGGGGCCGTCCGGCCCCTTGCTCGCGGCGTTCAGCTTTCTGAGCGCCTCCTGACCGTCCTTGGCCTCTTTGTAGTGCATGCCCCAGGCGGAGACCTGCTTGTGGAGGATGGTTCGGTTGGTCTTGTTGTCGTCGACGATCAGGACGCGCAGGCCCCGGAGATCCGCGCGGGGTGAGACGGCCTCCGTAGCCCTCTCCTGCTGCATGCCGAAACGGGCGGTGAAGGAGAAGGTGCTCCCCCCGCCGGGGACGCTCTCAACCCAGATCTCCCCCCCCATAAGCTCGGCCAGCTGCTTGCAGATCGCCAGCCCAAGCCCCGTGCCGCCGTACTTTCGCGTCGTGGAGGTGTCGGCCTGGGAGAAGGAGCGGAAGAGCCCCTCCTGCTGCTCGGGCGTCATGCCGATCCCCGTGTCGGAGACGTCGAAGCGGAGGACCTGGGCGTCGCCGTCCACCTCCACGCTGGAGGCTCGCAGGCTCACCTCGCCTTCGGCGGTGAACTTGATGGCGTTGCCGAGGAGGTTCGTCAGGATCTGCCTCAGGCGGAACGGGTCGCCCTTGACGGCCGTGGCTACGTGCGGCTCGACAAAGGCGTTGAGCTCCAGGCCCTTGGCGTGGGCGCGCTCGGCGAGCAGGTAGGCCACCTCCTCGACCTCGTAGCGGAGGTCGAGGTTGATCTCCTCCAGCCTCATCGCCCCGGCCTCTATCTTCGAGAAGTCGAGGATGTCGTTGATGATGTGCAGCAGGTTCTCGCCGGAGGAGCGCACGGTCTCGGCGTACTCGCGCTGCTCTTCGTCCAGGCCCGTGTTGAGGAGGAGCTCGGTCATCCCGATGACGCCGTTCATGGGGGTGCGGATCTCGTGGGACATGTTGGCCAGAAAGTCGGACTTCGCCCTGTTGGCCTCCTCGGCCGCCTCCTTCGCCTCCTCGAGCTCCTCCTTCGTCTTCAGGAGCTCTCTGGTGCGCTCGTCGACCCGCCGCTCCAGCCCCTCGTTCAGCTCCTGGATCGCCGTCTCCGCGCGGCGGCGCTCGGTCTCGTCGTGGGCAGAGGCGAGGATGCCCGAGATCTCTCCGGAGGCGTCCCGGTAGACGGTGGCGTTGTGGATGACGGGGGTGCGGTGGCCGTCGATGCGGCGGATCTCCAGGGGGTAGTCGCGCATGTACCCCTGCTGAAGGACCTTCGACAGCCCCTCGCGGGCGCCGTGCTCGTCCGCTACGTAGTCGAGGAGGTTCGTCCCGATAAGCTTCTTGCGAGAGAGGCCCGTCATGTCCGACATCGCCGGGTTGGCGTCGAGGATCGTACCGTCGACGTTCACGGTGGCCAGGGCGTCGAGGTTTACGTCGAAAAGCTGGCGGTTGTAGCGAACGAGCTGCTGGATCTCCTCCTCGGCCCGCTTGCGCTCGGTTATGTCCTTGGCGATGCCGTAGACGCCCACAATCTCGCCGCCCACGATGATCGGCAGCTGCGTCATGGAGATCTCGGCCCTGCGGCCGTCCTTGCGGGTGATGGTCATGTCGTAGGTCTGGGGCCTGCCCCTCCTCGCCATGGCGAAGCGCTTCGCGGCGCCCATGCGGCCCTCCGGCACGATAAGCTCCGCGCTGCTCATCCCTATAAGCTCCTCGACCGGGTATCCGGTCACGCCTTCCGCGGCCGGGTTGGCGGTGGTGAAGCTGCCCCTCAGATCCAGAGAGTAGACGCCGTCCGGGTTGTCCCGGAAGAGGGACTTGTAGCGCTCCTCGCTCTCGGCGAGCTGCGTGGTGCGCTCCTCGACGCGCCGCTCGAGCTCCTCGTTGAGCTTGCGAATCTCCCGCTCCGCCCGCACGCGCTCGGTGACGTCGATGGAGACGCCGATGAAGCCCGAAACCCTGCCGGAAGCCTCCTGAATGGGTGAGTAATACGTCTCGTAAGCGATGTCGTATATCTCGAACTTGGAGCTGAAAGACTCGCCGCCAAGGGCCCTCAAGGCGTTCGCCGCGACCTCTGGTGACTCCGGGTAGAGTTCCAGTATGGAACGGCCGACGAGGTTATCGGAACTCACCCCCAGAACCTCCAGGCCCTTGCCCTCGGCGAGGGTGAAGATACCGTCGCCGTCCGTGGCGAAGAGAACGACCGGGGCATTGGCGACGACAGTTCTGAGGCGCATCTCGCTCTCCCTCAGCGCCTGCTCGGCCTTCTTTCGTTCCGTGATATCCACGATCGCGTGTACCGAGCCCTGGAAGCTCCCGTCGGCGCCCATGATGGGTGAGCCGGAAGAGGACAGGATCCTGCGCGCACCACCGGCGACGATGATGGGCAGCTCGTACTTGCTGCCTTCGTTGTTCCTCCGCCGGGTCCTCTGCTCCGCAGAGATCCTCAACCCTTCCTCGTCCAAGAAATCGGTCAACTTCCTGCCCACGAGATTCTCGACCGTCAACCCGAAGATCTCCGCGTAGGCGGGGTTGCAGTAGGTTATGTACTCCTCGCTGTCGATGAAGGCGATGCCCTCCTGCACCGTTTCTACGAGCCTGCGGTACTGCTCCTCGCTCTCTTCTAGCGCCTTCTCGTTGGCCCTGCGCTCTGTTACATCCGCGAAGGTCACCACCGCACCCACGGTCTCTCCGTCCTCGAAGATGGGGGTGCTTACGTACTCGACCGGGAAGCTCGTCCCGTCCTTGCGGTAGAAGGCTTCGTCGTCGACGCGACGGACGACCCCGTCCCTGAGCGCCTCGTGGATAGGGCGCTCTGCCTCGGGGTACGGCGCCTCGTCGAGCCTCGAGCGGTGCGTCAGGGTGCGGACGGGCTGACCTGTCAGCTCTCCCGTCTCGTACCCGAGCATCTCCGACGCGGCCGGGTTGACGAAGGTAATGCTGCCCTCGCGGTCGAGGCCGTAGATTCCCTCGCCCGCCGAATCGAGGATCAGCTTGTTCTGGCGGCTGAGGCGCTCCCGTTCCCGCTCCTCTTGTTGCCGGCGTCGGGCCATCTCGTTGAAGGCGAGCGCCACCTCGTCGAGCTCGTCTCTGGTGCCGCCGGTGTCGATCCTGTGGTCGAGGTCGCCGCCCCCGATCCTGACGGCGCCTTCCTTGAGGCTGCGGACGGAACGGAGGACGCTCCGGCCGATGAGCGCTGCGGTCCCCGCCCCGACGAGGAGCCCGACCAAGATCAGGCCGAGGAGAGAGCCGTAGACGGCCCTGATCTTACCCTGAGCGGCTTCTTCGGCCTCCGAGAACTGTTCCGCCGTCCGCACCTGCAACTCGTCGTCGAATACGTCGTCCATCTCGTTCTCGAGCACGGAGAAACGCTCCAGATCCGCCCGGGGGACGCCCGCGGCCCCGTTCTGGCCGGTACTCGCGTCCATAAGAGCTGTCCCGAGCCCCGTATACTCTTCGTACAGGCGGTCTAACCGGTCACCCTGTTCCCTTCCTTCCCGGCTCTCGACCAGTTCGTCGTACTGGGCCTTGAACTGTTCGAAGTCGGCCTGATCGCTCTCCACCTGCTCGCGCGTCTCCGGATCGCCGGTGCTCAGGTAGTCCAGAACCCCGCGGCCGATCTCGACGGTGTTGATCTCCATCTCGTAGGCCGCGACGGCGGTTGGGTTCTCCACCCCCACGAGCTCCCCGAAAGAGTTGTCTATGGCCCGGATGTTGGCCCCCACCGCGAGGCCGGTAAGAACGAAGATCAGGAGCAAAAGCCCGAACCCCAGCCGCAGCTTGCGTGCTATCGTCATGTTGCTTCCTTTTTCTTTGCCACGGAGTCAGACGCGTACCTTTCTTATAACCCATTATCGTACGTTTGATCCGCCGGGTTTAATCTGCCGCTCCGACGATTCTTCCTCCCGTTTCGCTCCGCCCCGCTTAAAGGTTTTTCGCCAGCGTTCCGACAAAGAGTCACAGGTCGGGCGAGACAGG
The DNA here is from genome assembly GCA_902806105.1 of uncultured Rubrobacteraceae bacterium. The sequence goes on along the minus strand of CADCVI010000017.1, from coordinate 13,886 downwards.
CCAGAAGCTCGCCCGGGGTAGCGAAGGAGCACCGAGAGGTTGGATCACGCGGGCGCGGTACACGCAGGGATGGTGCACGTCTCCTGGGACCCGCGCCTGATCGCGCTCTCCTACCTCGTCGCCGTCTTCGCCTCCTACTCGGCGCTGGACCTCACGGGCGTGGTCTCGCTCGCTCGGAGGGGCCGGAGCCGGGCTGCCTGGCTCTTCTTCGGAGCCATCGCGATGGGCCTCGGCATCTGGTCCATGCACTTCACGGGGATGCTCGCCCTGGACATGGGCGTGCCGGTCTCCTACGACGTACCCCTCGTCGTGGTCTCGGCCCTCGTGGCCGTGGCCGCCTCCGTACTGGCCCTCTACGTCGCGAGCCGCAGGAGGATGACGGTCGGGACCCTCTTCGCGGCAGGTCCGGCGATGGGCCTCGGCATCGTCGGGATGCACTACACGGGGATGGCCGCGATGCGCATGCCCGCCGAAATAAGCTACGACCCGTTCCTCCTCGTCCTCTCCGTCGCGATAGCGGTTGGCGCCTCCATCGCGGCCCTATGGCTGGCCTTCTCACTGCGAAAGGACCGTGCAACCATCCGCAGGGGGTGGGCTCCCTGGTTGAAGTTGGGGAGCGCCCTCATCATGGGGATAGCGATAACGGGGATGCACTACACCGGGATGGCCGCCGCCCGCTACGAGCCGACGGGCGAGTCGATGGCGGGGCCTGCCGTCCTTGCCGAGCCTCTCTCACTGGGTCTGGGCATCGGAGCGGCCACGCTCTTCGTCCTCGCGCTCACGCTCGCAGGCTCCTTCGTCTCCGGGCGCTTCGCGCTCAAGTCGCGAGAGCTCGAGGAGTCGGAGCAGCGCTACAGCTCGCTCTTCCTGCACAACCCCGACGCCGTCTACTTGGCCGACCTGCAGGGCAACGTCACCGCCGTCAACCCCGCCACCGGGTCCCTGACCGGATATCCCGCCGAGGAGCTCGTCGGGAAGAACAGCGGGGACCTCGTCGTGCCGGAGGAGAGGAAGGCGGTGGCGGAACGCTTCTGGCTCGCCGCGACGGGCACGGCCCAGACCTACGAGACCGCCATAAAGAACAAGTGGGGCGAGAAGGTCGAGGTCAGCGTGACCAGCCTGCCGACGATGGTGGCGGATGAGATCCGGGGCGTCTACACCATCGTAAAGGACGTGACCGCGCGCAAGCGGGCCGAGGCTGCCCTTCTGGGCCGCAACGAGTACCTGGCCGCCCTGCACGAGACGGCCATGGAGTTTATGAACCGGTCGGGGACGGAGCAGGTGCTCTCCTCCATCATCTCCCGGGCCGCCCGGCTCGTGGGGGTCCAAAGCGGCTACGCCTTCCTGGTCGAGCGGGACTCCGAGGAGATCTGCGCGTGGGCCGCGGTGGGCGTCCACGCCTCGAGCGCAGAGGGGCGCGGGATGTGCCGCCACCAGGGGCTCGGCCGGGAGGTGTGGGAGAGCGGCGAGCCCTGCGTCGTCAACGACTACCGGAGCTGGGAGGGGCGCGGGGCGTGGCCGGGCGGGAGCGAAGAGCGCCTGACGGCCGCCGTCGCGGTGCCCATAAAGTCCGCCGGGGGGGACGTCGTAGGCGTCATGGCCCTCGCCCACGAGGACGGCGGTCGCTTCGGCGACGAGGAGGTCGCCCTGCTGGAGAGATTCGCCGACTTCGCCGCCGTCGCCCTCCACAGCGCCCGGCTCTACGAGGCGGCCGAAAGGGAGCTCGCCGAGCGCCGGAGGGCCGAGCGCGAGGTGCGCGAGCTCTCCCGCTACAACCGCAACCTCTTCGAGGTGAACCTGGATGGACTCGCCGCCCTCGACCTCGACGGCGGCTTCGAGGACGCGAACCCGGCGATGGCGGAACTCGCGAACCTCTCGCGCTCCAGGCTCCTGAGGACCGACCTGCCCTCGCTCGCCGCCGACCCCGAGGAGGCGAGGGCTGCCCTCGGGCTTGTCCGGGAGCAGGGCTACCTTCGAGACTACCCCCTGGATCTGCAGCGGCGCGGCGCCCCCGTTTCACACTCTGTTCCCGTGCTCCTGGACGCCACGCTCTTCAGCGACTCCTCGGGCGAGACCGGGGGCATCCTCGTCTCGGTACGGGACATCACCGAGAGGGTGGAGTCCGAGAGGAGGCTCAAGGCCGCCGAGAAGAGGTACAGGACACTGGTGGAGCAGGTGCCTGCCACCTTCTACACCGCCGCCCTCACGGAGCTCGGCAGCCTCACCTACGTGAGCCCCCGCTACGAGGATCTCACCGGCTACACCATTGGAGACCACCTGGCGGACCCGGCGCTATGGTCGAAGACGATCCACCCGGAAGATCGCGAGTGGGTCCTCGCCGAGAACCACCGATCGAACCTGACCGGCGACCCCTTTGAGGTGGAGTACCGCCTGATAAGCCGCGACGGACGGGTGAGGTGGGTGCAGGACGAGGCGTTCGTCCTGCGCGATGAGGAGGGGCGCCTCTCGGTGCGTCAGGGCTTCATGCTCGACGTCACCGAGCGAAAGGTTCTGGAGGAGCAGCTCGCTTACCAGGCCTTCCACGACTCCCTCACCGGCCTGCCAAACCGCGCCCTCTTCGCCGACCGGGTCGGCCACGCCCTCGCCCGTTCGAGCCGGGAAGGAAGAGGCCTGGCCGTGCTGTTTATGGACCTGGACAACTTCAAGGTCATAAACGACTCCCTCGGGCACCAGATGGGCGACGAGCTGCTCGTCCGGGTCGCGGGACGTCTCGGGGCCTGCCTGAGGGCGGGGGACACCGCCGCGCGCCTCGGGGGCGACGAGTTCGCCATCCTGCTGGAGGACATCTCCGGAGCAGACGACGCCATCCAGATCGCCGAGCGGCTCGCCGAGGCCCTGTCCGAGCCGTTCGCGCTCGGGGGGAGCGAGGTCCACGTCAGCGCGAGCGTGGGGGTCGCGCTCGGGGGCGGACCCTCGGATGATGCGCCCGGGTTGGAGGAGATCATACGCCGCGCGGATCTCGCGATGTACGGGGCGAAGAAGAAGGGCAAGGCTGGCTACGAGGTCTTCGATCCCTCGATGAACGCCGCCGCGCACGCCCGTCTCGCCGTCGAGAACGACCTCCGGCGGGCCGTCGAGCGTGGCGAGTTCAGGCTCTTCTATCAGCCGCAGGTCCGGATCACGGCGGGTGATGACGGGGTATACGGATGCGAGATCGTGGGCGCCGAGGCTCTTATCAGGTGGGAGCACCCCGAGCGGGGCCTGGTCTTGCCGGCGGAGTTTATCCCCGTCGCCGAGGAGACCGGCCTTATAGTCCCCATAGGCCGATGGGTCCTCGAGGAGGCAGCCCGCCGCGCGGTGGAGTGGCAGGGCCTCGATGGGAGCGAAAACCTCTTCGTTATGGGGATCAACCTCTCCGCCAGGCAGTTTGCGGACAAGGGGCTCGTCGGTGACGTCTCGCGCGTCCTGCGGGAGACGGGCTTGGCGCCGGGCGCCCTGGACCTCGAGATCACGGAGAGCGTCGTGATGGAAGACGCGCCCACGACCGCCAACATCTTCTGCGAGCTCAAGGACCTCGGCGTCAGCCTCTCGATCGACGACTTCGGGACGGGCTACTCGTCGCTCTCCTACCTCAAGCGCTTCCCCGTCGACTACCTCAAGGTCGACCGCTCCTTCGTCGGCAACATCGGGCGGAGGGGGGAGTCGTCCGAGGACGCCGTGATCGTGGGCGGGATCGTCTCCCTCGCCAGGGATCTCGGCCTGCGGGTAGTCGCGGAAGGCGTCGAGACGGCCGAGCAACTACTCAGGCTAAAGGAGATGGGCTGCGACTTCGCCCAGGGCTACTATTTCTCAAGGCCCCTACCCGAAGGCGCGATGGACGAGATGCTCTGGTCTTCCAGGGGGGGCAGGGCCCGGCTGCGGGGCTAGCTTCGTGGGAGGCGCACCGTAAAGGTCGTGCCCGCGCCTACCTTGCTGTCCACCACGACGGTGCCGCCGTGCTTCTCGGCGACGTGCCGGACGATGCTCAGGCCGAGGCCCGTCCCGCCGGTCTCCTTGGAGCGGGCCTTGTCCACCCTGTAGAAACGCTCGAAGATCCTTGGCAGGCTCCCCTCGGGGATACCTATCCCGGTATCCGAGACGCGCACCACTACCTCGTTCTCGCTCGACTCCCCCTCGACGTCGACCCGTCCGCCGGGGGGGGTGTACTTCACCGCGTTCTCCACGAGGTTGGCGAACATGGAGGTGAGCTGCGTCTCGTCGCCCCAGATCTCGTAGAGACCGGCGGTCCCCGAGCGTCGCCACGAGAGGGTTATGTCCTTGCTCCTCGCGGCCGGCCGGAGGCGGGCGAGCACCACCATCAATATGCTCCGAACGTCGACCTCGCCGGGGTTCTGGAGCCCCTCCTCGCTCTCCAGCCGGGCGAGGTCCAGAAGGTCGGAGGTGAGCTGCGCGAGCCGTTCGGTCTCGCTCTTCAGGCGCTGGGCGAAGAAGCGGGCCTGCTCGGGGTCTTCGTCCAGGATCTCCACGAGGCTCTCGGCGAGCAGCTTGAGGCTCGTCGCCGGGGTTTTCAACTCGTGCGAGACGTTCGCCACGAAGTCCCGGCGCATCCTGTTGACCCGCGAGAGCTCCCCGCGGCTCACGGTGCCGGCCTCGTCTTCGAGGGTTTCCTCGATCCTGGTGCTCGGGTCGATCTCCAAGGCGGATGCCTCCCCCGGCGGGGCGTTACTCCGGCCGGTCGCCCGGCAGCGCGGGCACCGCCTCGAAGCGGTAGCCGAGGCCCCTGACGGTGTGGACGTACTCGTAGGCGCTCTTCTCGGCGAGAGCGGCCCGGATGCGGCGGATGTGGACGTCGATGGTCCGCGAGGAGCCGACGCCCGCGTGCCCCCAGACCTCCTTGGCCAGGTCCTCGCGGCTCTTCAGCTCGCCGGGCCTGGCGGCCAGCGCCGCGAGGAGCTCGAACTCCTTCAGGCGGAGGCTCAGGGGCTCGTCCCCGACCCGGGCCGTGAAGTTCTTCGTGTCCAGCCAGAGGTCGCCGGCTTCGAGGATCTTGCCTCGGGCCCCCGGCGAGGAGATGCTGCGCTTCAGGTTGGCGTTGATCCGTGCCACAAGCTCCTTCATGCCGAAGGGCTTCGTCACGTAGTCGTCGGCCCCGGCCTCGAAGCCCCGGACCTTGTCCTCCTCCGCGTCCTTCGCGGTGACCATTACTATGACCACCTCGCGGTCCTCCTCCCGGATCTTCTCGCACACCCGGATCCCCGACTCGCCAGGGAGCATGATGTCCAGCAGGATCAGGTCCGGGCGCAGCCTTCTCGCAAGCTTCAACGCCTCCGCCCCGCTCGTTGCCTTGCTCACCCCGAACCCCTGACGGCCCAGGTTGTAAGCCAGGGTGTCGAGGATGGCGGCGTCGTCTTCGACGATCAGAATCTCCGCAGTGACGACCGCGCTCGCGCCCAAAGCTTTCAAACCTCCGTCTCGCGGACCATGCACGGAAAGTATAGCTTATTGCTACAAACGTCTCGTCGGCTTCGACCCTTCCCGCGTCCCGGCGACGGACCATCCCCAGGGGCACCTGCGGACGTCGATCAGTAAGGGTGCCCGATGGAAGAGCGGAGGGCGATAGATCGCTCCGACGAGGGGTTTTTCGGGGGCTGGAGGTACCGGTGCGGCGACATCAGGTCCGCGCCACTTTGACCCGTGGCGACACGACTCGGTACCGAGTCACGTGTAGCGACGGCGCTCGGAAGTTGCGCTGCAACCATCCGTCCATGCCAGGGCGATTCCGGACGTCTACAATGCGGCCCGTGAAGATTGGCGTAGAGAAGCTGTCGGTAAGCACGAAACGTGTCTTCGCCATCGCGCGCGGCTCCTCCGACGCCTTCGAGCGCGTGGTCCTAACGCTGGAACAAGACGGCGCATCGGGACGCGGCGAGGCTGCCCCCACCGGCTACTACGGGGCGACCGCCGAGGGCGTCGCGGAAGCCCTCGAAGGGGTGAGGTTGCGCGACCCGTGGGACATCGAGGGGACGCTTCGGGAGAACGAGGGTCTGCACCCTTCCGCCCTGTCCGCGCTGGATGCCGCGCTACACGATCTTGCCGCCAGAAGGCTCGGCGTCCCCGTATACCGGTTGCTCGGGCTGGCCCGCCCGGAGCCGCAGAGCGCCTACACCCTGGGGATAGCCGACCCGGAGACGACCGTCGCCGAGGCGAAGCGTCTGCTTGGGTTCCCGATCCTGAAGATGAAGGTGGGAGGGAGGGAGGACGTCGAGACTGTCCGGGCGGTCGCGGCTTTCTCCGACGCCGCCCTGTGGGTGGACGCGAACGAGGCCTTCTCGTCTCACGAGGCCGCGGGGGTGGCGATGGAGCTGAAGGAGATGGGGGTCGGGATGGTGGAGCAGCCAGTGCCGGCCTCGGCCGGGCCGGAGGCGATGCGCGAGGTGAAGGAGGCCGTAATGCCCCTGCCGGTGATCGCGGATGAGGGGGCGGTGAACGCGCGGGACGTGCCCGCCCTGGCGGGATGCGTCTCAGGGGTGAACGTGAAGCTCGCGAAGTGCGGCGGTATACGCCGGGCGCTGGCGCAGATCCACACGGCCCGTGCCCACGGGATGCTCGTGATGCTGGGATGCATGGTCGAGACCTCCCTCGGCATCGCCGCCGCCGCTCAACTCTCCGGCCTGGTGGACTTCGTGGACCTCGACGGGGCGATGCTCCTCGCCGACGACCCCTTCGCGGGTCTCGGCTACGAGAACGGCCGCATACTGCTGCCGGACGGGCCCGGCCTCGGCGTGGAGCGCGTGTGAGCGCGCGGGCGCCGCGCCGCCGCTACGCCGTCCTCGCCGACGGCTGGTTCGCCAACCGCCACGCGAAGACCGCGCACGGCCTGATCCGCTACGGCGGGGACGAGGTAGTCTGCGTCATCGACTCGACCCTGGCGGGCCGGCGCGTCTCCGACGTGATGGCGAACCTCTGGGAGCCCGCGCGGGGCGAAACTCCTATCGTCGCGAGCCTCCGGGAGGCCCTGGATCTCCGTCCCACCTCCATCCTCGTCGGCCTCGCCCCGCCAGGCGGGCGGCTGCCGGAGCCGTGGGTGCAGATGCTGCGGGAGGCGGCAGACCACGGGATCGAGATCGTCAGCGGCCTCCACCAGCGCCTCGGCCCCGAGTTCCCCGGCGCGAGGGTCTGGGACGTCCGCGAGCCGCCGGAGGACGTCCCGCTCTTCTCGGGGGAGGGCTTCGGCGTCGAGCCGGTGGTCGCCCTCGCGGTCGGGACGAGCAGCGCCATCGGCAAGATGACGGCGGTCCTGGAGATTCAGCGGGCCGCCTCGAAGAGGGGCGTGAGATCGGAGTTCGTCCCGACGGGCCAGACGGGGGCGGTGATCGCCGGCTGGGGCATCTGCATCGACGCCGTCGTCTCCGATTTCGCCGCCGGGGCCTCCGAGAGGCTCGTGCTGCAGGCGGCGGGGAGGACCGAGCCCGCGCCAGACTTGATCCTGGTGGAGGGTCAGGGCTCCATAGCCCACCCTGCCTACTCCGGAGTTACCACGGCCCTCCTCCATGGCTCCTGCCCGGACTGCCTGATCCTCTGCGCGGACGCCCGGGGCCCCGAAGACGAGCTCTTCCCGGGCGTCCCCTTCCCGAGCCCGGAGGCCATCGCCCCTCTCTACGAAGGGCTAGCCGCCCTGGTGAAACCGGCCCCCGTTGTCGCCGTCAGCGTCAACACGAGCAGCCTCGCCGATGCGGAGGCCGAAGCCTTGCTGCGCCGCGTCTCGCTTCAGACGGGGCTCCCCGCCGCCGACCCCGTGCGCGGGGACGCCGGGCCGATACTCGACGCGCTACTCGCCGCCCCAAAGACCCGCGCCGGGAGCTTGTAGGCTCCTTTCAGGTACGTTGCTCGTCCGGTTACAGGATGGTTAAAAATTATATGTTTGCCGAAGCATCCCGGTATGTTAGTATTCGCCTGTGGCGAGCTGTTTGACCTTGAACGCTAGTTACGAGCCCGTGGCGCTGGTGCCTATAAAACGGGCTATCGTACTCGTTGTCTCCGAAAAGGCCGAGATCGTGGAGGCCAACCTCGACCGCCGCTTCCGCTCCGAGAAGGCCGAGTATCCCTACCCGCTCGTGATCCGCCTGGTGAAGTTCGTGGAGATCCCGCGCCGCCTGAGGAAGCACGTGACGAACGCGATCCTCTTCGCCCGCGACGGCTACCGATGCCAGTACTGCAGCAAGCACCGGGACGATCTGAACCGCAAGGAGTGCCTGACGCGCGACCACGTGAAGCCCCTGAGCCGCGGCGGCACCAACACGTGGGACAACGTCGTCGCCGCCTGCACGAAGTGCAACGCGCGCAAGAGCAACCGCCTCCCCATGGAGTGCGGAATGTACCCCAAGACCACCCCGAAGGAGCCGCGCTACGTGGTCATGGTCTGGTACTCACGGGGCCTCAATGCCGTCCAGCGCCGCTACGTGGAGCAGTTCTACGGGCCGCTGGGCGAGCCCGCTTTCTAAGCGTTACGAAGTCGGACCGCGGGGGCGGGGATGCGCCATGGTGCGCATCCCCGCCCCCGTTTGTGTGGGGTCTTTGCTTGGGGTCAGGCTCTAGAAGACCCTCTCGCAGTTGACGAGGGTGTCCCTGGCGTCGCCGGCCTGACGGTCCACGACGTCGTAGCCGTCCCCGCAGTTTATGTAGTCGACCGTGCGGTCGCCGGCGGGGTAGATCTTGTCGTCGCCCGGGCCTCCCTGGATGCGGTCGGAGCCGGTGCCGCCGTCCAGCGTGTCGTTCCCGGAGTCGCCCTGGACGAGGTCGTTGCCCGAGCCGTCAAAGATCACGTCGAAAGCGTCCAGGCCGTACAGGGCGTCGCTGCCGCCCTTGCCGTAGATCTGGTCGTAGCTGTTCGTGCCGACGAGCGTCTCGGAGCGGTCCGTGCCCGCGCGCGTAGCCGCCACGGCCACGACCGCCGTCAGGGCAACCAGGGCCAGAATCGTCGTTGCCAGCAGGATCGTCCTTCTCACCGCTTACCACCCTCCTAGAGCGGTTATCGAAACAACCGATCCATCGTTTCGCGGAGCCTCGACGGCTGGCGTTTGGTTGCTGATAGGAGTACAGAAACCGCATCGCGTTTCCAAAGGTCAGTTATTCTGCAAATCGCTGTAGTGATCGGGGCGGACCGTGCCGAAGCCTTTCTGGTGAACCCGACGCCCCCGGTTCGGGATCCGCGGGAAGTTTACTGGCATTCATGCCTGTTCGTCTATACCCCGAACAAACCATTTTCGGCGCCTTGGGTATACTCTTGAGCGTTGTCTAGCTCGGACGGGAACCTTTGGATTACAACGATTTTGCGGGGGCTACGGAGCGCATAGTTTCTAACGTCGAGCGCGCCGTCTCCGGCAAGCGTGAGAGCGTCTTCCTTGCGGTGGTGGCGCTGCTCGCGGGCGGTCACGTCCTTATAGAGGACGTACCGGGCGTGGGGAAGACCCTGCTGGCGAAGTCCCTGGCGCGTTCGATCTCCGGAGACTTCCGGCGCATACAGTTCACCCCGGACCTTCTGCCGGCGGACGTCACCGGGACGAACGTCTACAACCAGGGCGACGGCCAGTTCGAGTTCTGGGCGGGCCCCGTCTTCGCCAACGTCGTGCTGGCCGACGAGATCAACCGCGCGAGCCCCAAGACCCAGAGCGCCCTCCTCGAAGCGATGGAGGAGGCCTCTGTCACGGTCGACGGCGTGACGCGCCGCCTGCCGGAGCCGTTCGGCGTGATCGGGACGCAGAACCCCGTCGAGCACGAGGGCACCTATCCCCTGCCGCACGCGGAGCTCGACCGGTTCATGGTCAAGATGTCTTTGGGCTACCCGGACGGCGAGGCTGAGGTCGACCTCCTGAGGCTCGCCTCCGACCCGGTCGCCGGGCTCGGACCCGCGGTGAGCCTCTCCGAATTCGCGCGGATGCGCGCCCTGGTTGAGGAGGTCCACGCGAGCGAGGCCGTCCTCCGGTACGTCGTCTCGGTGACGCAGGCGACGCGCAAGCACGAGGCGGTCCACCTCGGGGCCTCCCCGCGGGCGAGCCGGATGCTGCTCTCATCGGCGAGGGCGAGCGCCGCCGCGCACGGGCGCTCGTACTGCACCCCGGACGACGTGAAGGCGCTGGCGCCGCACGTCCTTTCTCACAGGATCATCGCCTCCTCCAACGGCTCCGGCGGCGACACCGCGGGCGTGGTGCGCGACGTGCTCCGCTCCGTCCCGGTGAACGAGGCGGTCTGAAGACCTTGAGGCGGATCTTCGCGCGCGCCCTGCGGGCCTTTCGCGGGCGGAAGCTCCGGGTCCGGCCTACCGGGCGGGGCTGGCAGGCCCTCTTCTTCGGGGTCCTCTCGCTCGTCGTGGCCCGTCTTATAGGGACCACCCAGATCTACCAGCTCGGCTACGCGCTTCTCGCCCTGATGCTCGCGGCCCTCGTGCTCGGGTTCTGGTCCTCCAGGGGCCTCTCGTACTCGCGGAGGCTTCCCGGTGGCGAGAGGCCCACGGCGGGACGGGAGACGGGTGCGGAGCTTCTGGTCTCGAACTCCTCCCGGTCGGCGAGCCCCCGCGTGGAGGTCTCCGACCGCCTGCCGAAACCGAGGTTCTTCGAGCTGCCGTCCGTGGATGGCGGAGAAACCGGGAAGATAAGGGTGCGCGTGAGCTTCCCGAAGAGGGGCGTCTACAACCTCGGCCCCGCCGAGGTGAAGACGAAGGACCCGTTCGGTCTCCTCCGCTTTATACGCCGGTTCCCGGAGCCCACGGAGGTCGTGGTCTACCCTGAGGTCCACGCCCTGCCGGGCTTCCCGCTGAGGGGGAGCGGCGCGGACGCGGGCGTCCGGGGGGCCTTCTCCCAGCGGGGGGACGAGTTCTCCGGGCTCAGGGAGTACCGGCGCGGGGACGAACGGCGCCACATCCACTGGAAGAGCGTCGCCCGAACGGGCGAGCTCGTGGTCCGGGAGTTCTCCGCCAACGCCCCCCGGCGCTACGCGGTCGTCCTGGATCTCCAGCGTGCCGGCCTCCGCGGCTCGGTGGCCGAGTCTGAGGATGCGATCTCCGCTGGAGCGTCGGTGCTCTCGCACCTCGCCTTCGAGGGGTTGCCTTCCAAGCTGCTCCTCTCCGACGCGGAGCGGGGCGGGACGGGTTTCGGCTCCGGCGAGGGGACGTACCGGGCGGCGATGAGGCTGCTGGCGACCGCGGACGCCGATGGCAACCAGAGCCTCGACGAATATCTGGACGGGGTGCCGCGCGGCGAGCTTGGGGAGGGCGTGATCCTGATCTCCAGATCCATCGGGGAAGGGCTCGCCAGAAGCGTGACGAGGCTCCGCTCGTTCGGGCTCTCCGTGCTCGTGGTCGCCGTCGCCGTGCACACCTATCGCGGTTCCAGGGGCGGCGGGGAGGGGAGGGAAGCCGCCTTCTTGGCGGAAGTCCGGCGCCTGGAGGTCGCCGGGGCCACGGTGAGGGTGCTGCGCCGTGAGGGCGGGGTACGGGCCCTCGGCGGTGTTTTCGGCTCCACCGGCGGGACGGGTCTGGGGAGCACGACGAGCAGGGGGGCGGTATAGGGATGAACGGTTGGGCCGTGAGGGTGCCCCTGTATGCCGCGGGGCTGGCGGCGGGGGCTGCCTTCTCCGTGCTGTTTGCGGGCGGGGCGACGGGTTACGTGGTCGGGGCGGCGGTCGTCGCTCTGCTCGTCGGGTCTTCGGGGGCGTGGAGGTTCCTGCTCATCGTGCCGGCGGCGGTGCTCTACACGCTGCTCGCCGTCTACGGGGCCCCGCCCCTGAGCTTCGGTGGGTGGCAGCGGCTCGTCGGCCAGATCGGGCTGGACGTGTGGAACGCGATGGGGATCATGTACGCCAACCCCATCCCCTACGAGCCCTACCCCGGCCTCTTCGTCATCGTCCTGCCGATCGTCGTGCTCCTGGTTTCGTTCGCTACCTCGGCGACGCTCTACGAGGGGAGCCCCGTGATCTCGGTCTCCGTCCTCGGGCTGACCATAGGCATCCTGAGCACGGTCTCGTTCGAGGCGGGGGCGGGGCCGTTCTTCACGATCTTTCTGCTCGCCGCCGTCGCCCTGCTGCTCGTGACGTCCGGCGAGGCGACGGGCCTGCCGTCGCCCGGTGCGGTCGCGGCGGGGCTCGTCGTGAGCGGGATCGTGCTCTCCCTGCCGGGGATGCCGTTCGCGGAGGCGGCGATCCGCCCGGCCTCGATCGACTGGACCAGGATCGGGGCGGGCGGTACCTCGCGCCTGGCGGTCGAGGCGGATGTCGGCGACTACCTGACGACAGGACGGGACGCGGAGCTGTTCCGCGTGGAGAGCCCGGAGCCCCTCCTGTGGCGCGGGGGCACCCTCGACTTCTTCGACGGCGTCCGCTGGGCCTCGACGACGGAGCCGGGGATAGACTACGGCGAGGAGGTGGCCGAAGGGATAGCGACGCGCACGGTGGTGCAGGAGGTCGACGTCCTCCAGGCCGAGACGGACCTGCTCTTCGGGGGCTATCGCATGGTCGACGTCTCCCTCCCGAGCGCCACGCAGAGCACCGACGCCTCCTGGTCCACGAACGCGCCCCTCACGCAGGGCTTCTCTTACCGGGTGCTCTCCCAGATTCCGCAGCCCACGACCGAGCAGCTGACGGGGGCCGGTACGGCCTACCCGGCCGAGGTCCGGGAGAAGTTCCTCCAGCTCCCGGAGGGCAGGCCGCAGGTCCTGCTTGAGACGGCGGAGAGGTTGCGTCAGGACTACGACCTCGCGGAGGCGTCCCCCTACGAGAAGGCCCGGGCGATAGAGCGCTACCTGCTCTACGACGGCGGCTTTACCTACAACCTGGACGTGGACTACAACCGGGCGGACCAGGCCATAGAAGAGTTCCTCGGGGAGGGGAGGGAGGGCTTCTGCACCCAGTTCGCGACCTCCATGGCGCTCCTCGCGCGCGAGCTCGACGTCCCTTCCCGCGTCGTCTACGGCGCCACCACGGGCAGGGAGGACGATGCCAACGAGTACATCGTCACCGGCTACAACATGCACACTTGGGTCGAGATCTACTTCCCCGGCGTCGGCTGGTACTCCTTCGAACCGACGCCGGGCTCCGAGATCCCATCCACCATGCAGGCGAACGCCCCCCGTCCCGAGCTCCCCACCGCGGTCGACGAGGCCGCAGCACAGAGCCCCGCCGCACGCCAGCAACAGCAGCAGGAAGAGGCCGCCACGGAAGATCCGGCCTCCACCGAAAGCGAGGGTTCAGCCGCCGATGGCTCCTTCGCCCTGCCCTACGCAGCCTACGGTCTTGCGCTCGCCTTCCTCGTCGCCCTGATCCCGTTGACGAAGCGTCTCCTCGCCGCCCGCAGCCGCCCCGAGGAGCTCTACCGGGACCTCACGGGGAGGCTCCGCGACGCCCTCCCGCCAGGCAGGGCCTCCCTCGCCGACTCGCCCGCCCTGACGCCCACCGAGCGCCTCACGCTCCTCGCCGGGGCAGTCGGGGTGTCGACGGGCCCCTTCCGCGAGTTCGCCCGGGCCTACTCGGAGAGCCTCTACGCCCAGGACCCGCGCGCGAACACCGCCCGCGCGCACCGCAAGGCCCTGCGCGAGTACCACGACTCCCTCCCCGCGTGGAGGCGCTTCCTCGCCGCCCTCAACCCGGCCTCGCTCCTCCTGCGGGCCCGACACGGCGTGCTGGCGGGGAAGGCCTGGGTCGAGAAGAGGGTGGGGCGGCGCTCGAAGCCCGAGGGGAAGCGCGAGGATAGGTAACCCTCGCCAGGAACAGCCGGGGAGGGCTTGAAACGCGGAAGGGTTGCCGGGAATAGGTAAGCCCAGTAGACGAGAGGTGTTCTCGTCGGCGATGCTCCTCGCCGGGTTGGCCGTCACGACGGCTTCGACGGTCCTGGCGCAGGGAGCGGCCGGTCAGGTCGCACTGCCGGAGGGGGCCGTCCC
>CADCVI010000016.1 GCA_902806105.1 uncultured Rubrobacteraceae bacterium | reverse complement strand
GCTTCTACTCGCACACGGGCGAGGAGTTCATCTACGTGATCTCCGGCCACCTCCTCGTCGAGCTCAAGGACCAGGGGCAGTTCCGGCTCGCCCCCGGCGACACCCTCTACTTCCCCTCCACCACCCCCCACCGCTGGTGGGCCGACGGGGAGCCCGTCGAGGCCGTCTACGTCAACACCCCGCCAACGTTCTAGCGGCCCGCTCTTTGGACTTTTTGTCTTTCCGTGGTGGGACCGCCTGCGCCTCGCGGCTCACTCTCTGGCGGTAGCAGATAGCATGTACGCTGTTCGCAGCTTTTTTTAGGGAGGGGATCATGGACGCCGACCGTTACCTGGATGCCTTGCTCTCCGTGCCGGTGTTGTCCGGACCGGAGGTCTCACCCGACGGGGGGTGGATAGCGTGGAGCTGGTCGCGGCTCGGGCCGGCGGCTGACGTGTTCGCCGGCCCGACGGACGGGTCCTCGCCGCCGGTGCGGCTGACGGAGACGGCGGAGGGCGACACGATGGTGGCGTCGTGGGCGCCGGACGGCGGATCCGTGCTGGTTACGCAGGACACGGACGGGGACGAGCGGGCGCGGCTCTACCGGGTACGGTTGGACGAACCCGGCGTGATGGAGCCGTTGACGGGGCCGAACCCGAACTACTACCTGGGCGGCGGGCGGTTGCACCCGAACGGGCGCTGGCTCTTCTACTCGGCGAACCTCGACGCCGAGAGCGGGGAGGAGACCGAAGAAGACAGGCTCTTCCGGCACGACCTCGAAAGCGGCGAGCTCCTGGCGCTGGCCAGGCCCGAGAGGGGCAGCATCGCGGAGCCCGAGCTGAACCGCGAAGGGACCCACGTCCTGTACACCCGCACCGAGCTGCACCCGGCAGGAAGGCAGGTGTGGCTCGTGGACGTCGAGGGACGATGGGACCGTGAGATCCTGAATTTCGGGGACGCGGCGAAGGTCTCGGCCTCGTGGTTTCCTGACGGCCGCCGCGTCCTCTTTCTCGCGGAGGCCGGCCCGTACCGGCGCCTCGGCGTCTGGAGCATGGACGACGGGGAGGCGCGCTGGCTCCTGGACGACCCCGGGCGCAACGTCGAGGAAGCTTTCGTCCCGCCAAACGGCGGCCCCGTGGTCGTCGTCGGGATCGAGGGGGCCGGCATCAAGGCTTCCCTGCTGGACGCGGAGACGGGGGCGGAGTTCGCGGCGCCTGGCCTCCCGGGCAACGTGGTGCCGCTGGCACCCGTCGAGGGCGGATGGGCCTGCAAGCACTACGACGCCCGCCATCCGGTGGACCTCATCCGGCTCGGGGAGGGCGGGGAGCCCGCCAGCATCACCGGCCTCCCCGATAGGACGGACCTTGACCCGTCGAGGCTGGCGGCGGCCGAGGACTTCCGATGGCGGTCGGTGGACGGGCTCGAGGTGCAGGGGTGGCTCTACCGGGCTTCGGGCGAGATCATTGGAACCGTCGTCCTCGTCCACGGCGGGCCGACGAGCCACGTCGAGGACCGCTTTAACGCCCAGGTTCACTACCTCGTCGCGCGGGGCTTCCACGTGCTCGCGCCAAACTACCGCGGGAGCACGGGGTTCGGGCTCCCGTATCAGGAGTCCATAAAAGAGGACGGCTGGGGCGGACGGGAGCAGGAGGACATAAAGGCCGGGATAGGGGCTCTGATCGAGGCCGGCGTCGCCACACCGGGCCGCGTCGGCGTCACCGGGACCTCCTACGGCGGCTACTCGGCGTGGTGGGCGATCACGCACCATCCCCCGGAGATCGTCGCCGCCGCGGCCCCGATCTGCGGCATGACCGACCTCGTAGTCGACTACCACGCCACCCGCCCGGACCTCCGCCCCTACAGCGAGGAGATGATGGGCGGAACCCCCGACGAGGCCCGCGACCGCTACCGCGAACGCTCCCCCATAAACTCCGTGGCGAACATCCGGGGCAGGCTCTTGATCGTCCAGGGCATGCAGGACCCGAACGTCACCCCCGAGAACGTCGACGTCGTCGTGAGGGCGCTCGGCCGCGAGGGCATCCCCTACGAGCTCCTCACCTTCGAGGACGAGGGCCACGGCATCTCCCGCCCCTGGAATCTGAAGAAGCTCTACCCGCGCCTGGCGGATTTCTTCGAAGCCGCCTTCTCAGCCCGGTAGAGGCGACGAGGACTCGAGCCTCTACGGGCCACTCGCGGATTTTTGCGTACCGTACAAAACTTTGCACGATATTCGTACCTGTACATCTTAGGAACGATGAGAGGCGGTAGGTACGCATGTTGAAGTTGCCCGAGGTTCTCGGCGTCTCCGAGGCCAGGAGCGAGATGGCCCACGTTCTGGAGGAGGTTCAGAGGGGACACACGTTCATCATCAAGGGGACCAAGGGTCGGGAGGCGCTCGTGATCAGCGCCGACATCTTCCGCCGTTTGCAAGACGCCTACCTGGAGGTGGTAGGAGAGCTCGAAACCGCGGGGATCTTGAACGGCGAGCGGGCGTCGAAGGCGTCTTCCGAGGAAGGCATCGGGCGATCCTACTCGCTCTCTGAAGTGGGGGGCATGATCGAGGAGGCAGGGGACGTTGAGGGGCCGCAGCCCTAGTCGACAGCTCCTGGTCAGTAGAACGGGCGTCGAGAGCCTGCAGGAGTTGCCAGCGAAGGTACAGCGGCAGGCGGTTCGAAAGATGGAGACCATAGAAGCCACGCCGACGGGCGCAGGCTACCCGCTGCGCAAACCCTTGCAAGACTTCCGCGGCATCCACAGCGGACACTACCGGATCATCTGGCGGCTCCTGACCGTGGAGGAGGAGCCGATCGCCGAGGTCGTGTACGTGGGCATCCGGTCCGAAGCGACGACAGGGATGCTTACTCCGAGTTCGTCCGCCTTTTCGGGCTACCCGGCTTGTAATCCCCGTCGTCACTGGATGCTTCGGCATTCCCGGGCAAAACGAGAGGGCCGGCGCCCCTAAGGACGCCGGCCCGGGATGGGGGGAGGTATTGCCGCCGGACTAGCGGCGCACCCTCTCGCAGTCGTCGGCAACCTCGTCGCCCTTATCGGCCTCGACGACGTCGCGGCCGTCGCCGCAGGTGATGATGTCGCGGCCGTCGCCGCTCACCGCCGAGATGGTGTCGTTGCCCGCGCCGCCGGAGAGGCGGTCCACCGAGGTGTCGGTCCCGTACTCGCCGGCGCCGTCGAAGAGAGAGTCCGCGCCGTTGCCGCCAGAGATCCTGTCAGCGCCGAGGCCGCCCAGGATGTAGTCGTCGCCCGAGCCGCCGGAGAGGGTGTCGCGGCCGGTGTCGCCGTTGTCGTGGCCGTTCTTGGGGGCCGAGCCGCGGATGTCGTCGTCGCCCGCGCCGCCGTAGACCTTGTCGTCCCCGA
>CADCVI010000015.1 GCA_902806105.1 uncultured Rubrobacteraceae bacterium | reverse complement strand
TGAGGCACCCGAGGGGCAAAGCTGCGGGGATAATCCGGTTGCGAGAAGCCGGACGCTCGCAGGACCGCCCTACACCGGTCGGAGGCGCGGGCGGCGGGGGCCCACGGAGGCTCGTTCGGTGTACGGCAGCCCTCGCTCGGGTAGGGATTTAGATAGGCTATCAGCGGGAGGCGGTGCTGCGCTTGGGTCGGATATTCTTGCTCGAGGACCACTCCTGGTTCCGCCGCGCCCTCGCCGACATGCTCGAGCGAGAGCCGGACCTCGAGGTCGTCGGCGAGGCCGGGACTTTGGAAGAGGCCGGCCGGGAGGTGTGGGACAAGGCCCGGGAGATCGACCTGGCGCTGATAGACCTGCTGTTGCCCGACGGCATAGGCACGGACCTGATCCGGGAGTTGCGCGGGGCGAAGCCCGACCTGCCGGTGCTGGTTTTGACCGTGGCCCGAGGCCCCGACCTCTACTCCTGGGTGCGGTCGATGGGGGCGGACGAGATGATCTCCAAGGACGCCTCCGTGGAGGAGATCCTCGCCGCAGTTCGGATCTTACTGAGGGGGCGAGCGTAGAAGGTGCGCGTCGTCGTGGCCATAGAGCCCCGCTCCTACCGGCAGGTGATAGGGGAGGCAATCCGGGCCTCGAGGCCGGACGTCGAGGTGACCGTGCTCGATCCGGACACGCTCGCGGCGGCGCTCGCGCGCCTCCATCCCGGGCTCGTCTTCTCGAACCGGCCCGACACCTTCGCGCCCGAAGGCACGGCCGCCTGGGTGGAGTTCCGCCCCTACGAGCACCCGCCCGCGCGGATCTGCCTGGCGGGGCGGCGGCGGGAGCTGGAGGAGGTCGAGTTGGGGGACCTCATCTCCCTCGTAGACGAGGCCGTGGAGTTGGCCCGGGCGGGCGGGGAGCTCGGGGACTGCTAGGAGCCTCGGGCCCCATTCGCGCTCCTTCCGGGAGCGCGCGTTCGCAGAAGCCCGCCGCGACGGCCTGGAACGTTCCGGGGGCAAAGGGGGAGAGTTGGGGCGCGGGCGAGGAGACGCGGGCCGGTCTTTAGGAGGGGGGTGATCGGGTGCCGGCCCGGTCTGAATATGTATCGGCCGGGGAGGGGGAAAGCTTTAGCGGGCGAATCGACGGGGACGCCTACTAACCCCGCCGCGTGCGCTGCTCCTGGAGCTTGTTCACGCGCTCCGTTATCCACCGCACGCGGGCGCCCTCGGCCCTGACCCTGTCAGCCCTGTCCCCGGGCTGAAGTTCGTCTACGTGCTTGTAGGCGACGCCGCCGTCCTCGTCCCTCAGCTCCAGGAGGCCCAGCTCGGCGAGCGCCCGATCCTCCTCCTTGAGCTTCGCCAGCCCCTCCTCCGTCTCGCCGGGCAGGAGTGGACCGTCGAGCAGCTTGGCGAGCTGGCCGTTTCGCCTCTCCTCCAGCTCGCGGCGCTCCGCCCTCACGAAGCGCTCCCACGCCTGCCGATGGCGTTCCTTTCGATCTTCTTCGGTCACGAAAACCTCCTCACGCGGGTAATACGCAGCCCAGGACGGGCCGGATTACGCCAAAAGACGAAGACCCCGGACACGGGGGCCTTCTGCGACTGCGCCCAAGAGAGGGTTGCACCGCCGAGCGCGGGGCCCATTCGCCCCCTTCGACGTCCAGAGAGACACGGAAGGGGCGCCGATGAACCGGCGAGAAGAGGCGTAACGGGCCCAAAAGGCGACCGGATCGGACGTCCGACGCGCAAAGACGCCCGGGGCTCGGGTTCGTGTCGAGAGCCGCAAAGCAACCCGTCGCAGGCGGCATCCGCCCGGGCTAGCGCCGCCCGGAGGACGGCCTGGGGTGCGTTCTCGGAAGGCAACCGTTCGAGCGTGGAGTCGCCCCGGACCTTCCGTCCCGCGCGGTTTCGGGGTAGGTTCGAATTGAACCTTGCGTTGAAGGGAAGCGGGAGGAGCGAGGATCGCATGGGCGACCTGATCCCCCACGCGATCGCGTACGGGGGAGTCGCGCGATTCCGAAGGAGGCCCTCGCCGCGCCAACGTGGGACCCCCGGCCTGGCGCTGGCGGCGCTCTGTACGCCCCTACGGGGGCGGGTGTATAGTGCCGCCCGCACTCTGTTCGACCGGGTACGAGGGGGAGGATGGCGTTGGACGAGAGGTTGCTCGCGGTCGCTTCGGGACGGGTGAAGGCGGACCTCGTCGTCCGCGGGGAGCGTCTGGTCAACGTCAACACGGGCGAGATCTACCCAGGCGGCGTCGCGGTGGCCGGCGAGCGCATCGCGGCTATCGGGGACGTGGAGTACACGATCGGGGAGGGCACCGAGCTCGTCGAGGCGGGCGACGGCTACATCGTGCCGGGCTTCGTCGAGGGGCACATCCACCCCGAGAGCAGCTCCCTGAGCGTGACGCGCTTCGCCGAGGCGGTCCTGGCGCGCGGCACGACCAGCGTGTTCACCGACCTGCACGAGGTCGGGGTCGTAGGCGGGATGGAGGCCATAGACGCCTCCCTTGGGGAGGCGAGGGGGACGCCGCTGAAGCTCTACTTCGTAGTCCCCTCGCACGTGCCGTTCGCGCCGGGTCTCGAGACCAGCGGGGGGCTCTTCGACACGGGCATCATCTCCTCCGCCCTCGAGCGCGAGGACTCGGTCGGGCTCTCGGAGGTGGTGTCGCACTACGTCCTCGCGGGACACGAGGACCTCCTGGCCTCCGTGGACGCCGCCCGACGGGCGCGCAAGGCCCTCGTCGGCCACGGCCCCGACACCAAGGGGCCCGCGTGGAACGCGTTCGCGGCGGCCGGCATCACCAACGACCACGAGTCCTTGGATCTCGAGGACGTCCTCCTGAGGGTCAGAAACGGCGTCTACGCCCACCTGCGCCACAACCTGATCGTGCCGACCCTGCCCGAGCTCATCAGGGCCGCCACCGAGCGCGGCGTGGATACCCGTTTCCTTAGCCTGGTCACGGACGACACCAGCGCCGTCGCCCTGGTCCGCGACGGGCACCTGGACCACCTCGTCCGGGTCGCGCTCGCTCAAGGCGTGGGCTTCGTGACGGCCTTGCAGATGGTCACCCTCAACCCCGCCTGCTCCTTCCACATGGAGGGGGAGATCGGCACCCTCGCGCCCGGCCGCTACGCCGACATCAACGTCGTGAGCGGTCCGGAGGACTTCCGGGTGCTGAGGACGATCGCCCGGGGCAAGACCGTCGCCGAGGGAGGGGAGCTGACCCATCCCCTCGTGATCCCGGAGCGCCCCCCGATCTCGGCCGACACCTTCCACCTGCGGGCGCCCGCGGCCGCAGGTGACCTGGTCGTACGGGCCGAACCGGGGGCGAAGGAGGCGACCGTCCGCTTCATGCGCACCCTGCCGTGGATCCCCATAACCGAAGGCGACGAGGCCACGCTACCCGTGGTCGACGGCCATGTGGCGGCCGACACGGACCGGGACATCCTGCACGTCGCCGTCGTGGAGAGGCACCATGAGACCGGCAATATCGGTAAGGCCTTCCTCGGGGGCTTCGGGCTGAAGCGCGGGGCAATCGCCTCCAGCGTCGCCCACGACAACCACAACGTCGTGGTCATGGGCGCCGACCCGGAGGACATGGCCCTCGCCGCGGGCAGGGTGGCCGAGATGGACGGCGGCATAGCCCTGGCGCAGGACGGCCGGATCATCGGGGAGCTTGCGCTCCCCATCTTCGGCCTGCTGACCGATACCGATGCCCGAAGGCTCGCCGATGAGCGCCAGGCGCTGCTGGACGAAGCCCGAAAGATGGGCTGCACCGTGCCCGAACCCTTCATGTTCCTGTCCTTCGTGACCCTCGCCGGCATCCCCCAGTTCGCCGTGACGGACAAGGGCTACGTCGACTGCGTGCGCCAAGAGATCGTGGACCCCGTCCTGAGCTGGGGGTGAGCCGTTCGACCGCTTCGGGGAGGAACTACCGGTTACCGTCCAAGCTTTCTGGTGCCGGGAAGATGCGCTTTTGAGGCAGGGCTGGACCACGTTTCTCGGGCGGGGGCCGTCGGGAGAATCGGGACGGGACGGCATACAGGGCGGTCCCGCAGGTGCCGTCGTTGCGCGGGGAAGTGACCTCCCCGTCTATCACCCCACGATCCTCACGGGCCTCGCTGCCCCCGGGGGCTGCCCTTGGCGCTCGTGCGCGGTCGTCTCGTGCACCGATCGAGGGGACCTCGCGTCTGTCCGGAGCCCCAGGGACGGTGCCTGTGGGGTCCGGCCGTGCAGCGCATCTAACGAGATGCCGTACTGTTCGTCGGAGTAAGGATCGCCCCGTAGGTCGATGCTCAGCTTGCCAAGCAGCCACGAAGGCAGGGTGTTACCCCAGTCTCCCGCCCGTAGGACGGGAATAAACTTCTTCTGTCGCCCATCAGATAAGACCTCGGCGGTCATCACGTCGCCCTCGTAGCCGACACCCACTTGCCCGTCCGCCTTCTCCTCGTGCACTTTTCATGCGGGGGAGGTACGGATATGTGTAACGCTTCTATGGCGAGATCTGCTTCACAGCTACCGTAACCATAAAAGATCCCCATCCCCTGTCCCCCAGGCGTGATCCAATCCTTGCGGTTACGCAGAATCCCACTCCGTTAGATACAACAACCTTCCGTCCATGCTCCGCACCTCCGCTCGGTTGGTAAGGAATCTAGCCCTGTGGCATGCTTCCACCCCTGAGGACCGGGACGTCAGCGGCGGTGGGACGCAGGGAGGAAAATCGAACATGGTCGGAAGGTCACATCCGACGCGGGGACGCGCATGAGCGCCGGAGGACGGTCCGGGGCTCATCTAGGCCGCTTGCACGACGCGATGGCCAGCCACGTCGAGCGCCTCGAGGTGCCGGGCCTCGTGACGCTGGTCGCTCGAAGGGGCGAGGTGCACGCGGACGCGGTAGGCGCGAAGGCGGTCGGCGGCGACCCAATGCGGCGTGACACGATCTTCCGCGTCAGCTCGTTGACCAAGCCGGTCGCGGCAGCGGCCGCGATGGCCTTGGTGGAGGACGGCAGGCTACGCCTGGACGAGCCGGTGGACCGGCTGCTGCCGGAACTGGCCGACCGCAGGGTCCTCAAGCGGCTCGACGGGCCGCTCGACGACACCGTGCCAGCGAAGAGGCCGATCACGTTGCGTGACCTGTTGACCATGCGCATGGGCTTCGGCTTCGTCATGGGGCCGCCGGACGCGTACCCGATCCTGGCCGCCGCGAACGAGCGGCGGCTGGGCATGGGGCCGCCGAAGCCGGCGACGCCGCACGATCCGGACGAGTGGATCCGCCGCTTCGCAGAGCTCCCGCTGATGCACCAGCCGGGCGAGCGGTGGACGTACGAGATGGCGTTCGCCGTGCTGGGCGTGCTGATCTCGCGCTCCTCGGAGAAGCCGCTGGAAATCTTCCTCCGCGAGCGCGTCTTCGGCCCGCTCAGCATGGAGGATACCGGCTTCCACGTGCCGGCCGATAAGCTCGACCGGCTGGCGAGCCTGTACGCGGCGGACCCTGAGACCGGGGCGCTCGAGCTCTACGACGGCGCCTACGACAGCCAGTGGAGCCGCCCGCCCGCGTTCCCGGACGCGAGAGGGGGGCTGGTCTCGACCGCAGACGACTACCTCGCCTTCGGCCGGATGATGCTGAACGGGGGCGAGCACGAAGGCGAGCGCGTCCTGTCGAGGGCCTCGGTCGAGCTCATGACGACCGACCACCTGACGCCCGAGCTACGGGCGGCCTCCGACCACGTCCCCGTCTTCCTGGGGGGGCGCGGCTGGGGGTTCGGCCTGTCCACCATACCGGGCGGCGACGCTACGCCGGCCACGCCCCGGCGCTACGGGTGGGAGGGCGGCCTGGGCACGTCCTGGTCCTCGGACCCCGACGAGGACATGGTCGGAATCCTGATGACCCAACGCCTCGCCTCCCCCGGGTCCCCCAGGGTCGATCTCGACTTCTGGGCCTCCGTCTACGGGGAGATCGACGGCTGAGGAGACGGGCCACTGCGAGGGCGGCGGCGGGGCTTCCGTTCCCCGGTCCCGTCCCGGCTCTCGTCGGTGCCCGAAACCCGGCGCCTCAGCCCCAGACCTCGTGGTATGCGAACAGCGCCTGCTGCGACGGCGGGGGCTCCTGAGAGCGTACCCCTCGACAAACATGGGATACGCTAGCGTCGTAGACGCTCGTTTGTCGAACACCGGGGGCAAGGGAATCGGAGACCGCTAGGTCAAACGCCGCGCCCTACCCAAGCGTCGAAGGTCGGTCGGAGAGGTTCTTCCCTCTCGTTGCGGAAGCGGCCGAGACCGGGTCCGAGGCGGTCTTTCCCTGGTCTCCTCGGCCCGATTTGGTCCGGGCCTCGTCCCTGCAAGCCTCTTTCCCCGGTGCGCGCAGCCGTCCTTCTTGTTCTCGATCGGGTTGCCGGTCTTGGCGCCATCCGACCGCGTCCCGGGTCAGAAGCTCATGCGCGCCTTCGGGGTCTCGTCGTGCTGCTTGGGAGCCTTGTTTCGTTGCCATCTAGGAGATGCGGCCGAAGACTGACCCGGCGATCCCGTCCCCGTCCGCGGCGAGGTCCGCCACCGACCACACCTCCTCCGAGTAACGACCGAGTTCCTCCTCGGCCCGTTGACGTTCGGCGCCGATGAGCACGGAGTAGAGCTTGAAGCCGAGGCGGCTCTTGTGGCCCTCTAGCTCCTCCACGTATCCCTCGGGGAGGCGGAACAGGGCGTCGGTTACGATCAGGAGGTCGGCCCCTTCGTGCCTCGAACCTCGGGCGATCTCGACCGCTCGCGTCAGGGCCGGCCTGTAGTCGGTCCCCCCGCCCGCGCCGACCCCGGCGACCTCGAGCAGCTTCCTCGCGTCGCGCTCCCTGGGCTCGAAGGTCACCTCCCGGACCAGCCCGGAGTTGAAGAAGAGGACGCTCGCGCGCCTGCCAGGCTCGCCCCTCCTGCGACGTCCCGCCTCGTCCACGAGGGCCAGGGCGACGGCCACGGCCCACTCCATCTTCTGCCCGGACATCGAGCCGGAGGCGTCGATCAGGGCAACGACGGGTCCGCGCCCCGAGGGTTCCCGGGCGCGGAGCTCGTGGGAGAGGACCTGCTCCTCGGCCAGGCGCCGGTAGAAGTCGAGGCGCCTGAGGGGGTTCCGGGAGGCCAGCCCCGCGGCGAGCTCGGCCGGGAGTACCCGGGCGGGGTCCCCGCCCAGCGTTACCGAGTGGACCTCCTCGCGCCTCTCCCTCTCCTTCTTTCTGCGTGACGCTGCCGCCAAGCGGCGCATCCTGCCGACGAGGTCCGTGAGGCGCCTGAGGTCCTTCCCCCTGAGCCTTCGGGCGAGTTCGAAGCGCTCCGCGAGCGGCGCCTTCTGGAGGTCCGAGGGGGAAAGCCCCCAACCGGAGAGCGCCTTTTGAAGGTCCTCCGCCTCCCGAAGCGCCTCCCCGGCTGCCGCCCGGACCGCTAGCTCCAGGTCCTCGTCCGGATCGCCCCCTGCGGTCTCCCCTTCGGCGGGCGCTCCGACTCCTTCTTCAGGCCCGTCTTCCCCGGGTTCTCGGGGCTGAGGAGGAGGTGGATCCTCCGCCTGCCGGGACGGGTCCTCCGGTTCGGGGTCCCCGGTAAGCTCCTCCAGCACGCGCCTGCCGGCCGCCAAGGTAGCTAGGCCGCTGGAGAGGGGATCCAGGCGGGTGAAGAGACGGGCGACGCCGGTCTTCTCGTCCCCGAGCAGCCCCTCTACAAACTGCCTGTTCTGCCGCCGGTGGGGCTCGTCCACATTCTCCCCGGGCGCGAGGACAGGGGCCGCCTTGTAGAAGACGCAGAAGAAGTCCCTGAGGAGGGCCGGAAAGGTCTCGGGGGCACCCTCCGACTCGGCGAGGACCCGGATCTCCCGGCTCGCCTCGTAGAGCTCGCCGAAGAGGCGGCCGTCGAAGCGGTCCTGCAGGACGTTCTGCTCGGAAGGGCCAGGGGCCTCCTCCGCCCGCTGTGGCATGCTGCTCCTTATGGCCTCCAGGTCCTCCAACGACAGCCCCAGCAGGTCCTCGATCCTCGGCCCCCCTTCATCCCCTAGATCGTGATGCCGAGCCACTTGTGGATCACCTCCTTGTTCATCTCGACCACGGCCGTAAGGGCTTCGTCGATCTTCTGGGTCCCGCGCGAGACCCTCTCGGCGTCGTTTCTGAGGGCGAGGAGCCGGTTGGTCACCTCCTTGAGCTTCGCGTTCGCCTCCTGCCCCTCCTCGCCCGCGCGCTCGAGGGGCGCCGAGATGGCCTTCTTGTGCACCTCCCGGGCCTCTTCGAGGAGGTCCTGGGCCTCCGAGAGCTCGGGGCTCGCCAGCACCATGACCTTTTTGCGCACGTCCCGGGCCTGGCCCGGCTCCACCCAGAGCACGTTCGCCAGGATCAGAAGGTCCTCGTCCGTGACCTCGTCGCGCCCCTCGAGGTAGGCGTTCGCCCTGAGGAGCTTCAGGCTCTTGGCGTAGCGCCTGTCCGACGCGGAGATCCCGGCCTCCGACAGCTCCTGCCTCAGGACCGCGATCGCAGGAAGCGCCCTCGAGGCGTCGACCTTCCGGATCTCCTCCTGCGCCTCGAGAAGCTCACCGGCGGCGAGGCTCGTCCTCTGCGGAGGGGCCTCCGACTCCCTGCGGAGCATCGCCTCGAAGCTTTCGTCCTCCTTCACGTAGGCGACGACGTAGCGCAGCAAGAAGCGGTCGAAGAGGGCCTCGAGCTCCTCCCTCTCGTCCGGCGGCTCGTTGGAGGCCGCGACCACCATCTCCAGGGGTATCGGCGTTGGCTCGCCGTCGTTGAAGAACAACCGCTCGTTGAGGACCGAGAGCAGGCCGTTGAGGACCGCCGAGTTGCACTCGAAGACCTCGTCGAGGAAAGCTACCCTGGCCTCGGGGAGCTTCCCCTTCGTCTTGCGCCGGTAGGAGTCCTCCTCGAGCGCCTTGAGCGAGACCGGACCGAAGAGCTCCTCCGGCGTCGAAGTGCGCGAAAGCAGCCAACGGAAGTAGCCGGCGCGGTCCCCGCCCTCCCACAAGATCCTGGAGCACAACTCCTCCGCAAGCTCGCTCTTGGCCGCCCCGGGAGGGCCGAGGAGCAGGACGTGCTCCCTCGAGAGGAGGCCCACGACGAGACCCCGGATCTCCTCCTTCCGCTCGAAGAAGAGCCCCGAAAGCTCCTCCTCGACGTTGAGCAGTTTCTTTCTCGTCCCTTCGCCCATGCGCTTCCTTCTACCTCGTCGTAGGCCACCGGGGCCACACTTCACCGATAAGGATAACGCGAGACGCCGGGGCGGGCGGGGAAGGCCTCTTACGCGACCGGGAGTGCTCGCGGCCCATGCGTCTCCCGAGTGCCGTCTATGACAAGAATCTCGACGGCCCGCGAGAGCGGTCGGGGAAGCTCGCCCCCTCGGTGCCCGGGCGCCGGTCCGAGGCAACGGCTCTCGCGAGCGCACGCTCCCTGACCGGCACTCTCACGCCTCGTATCCTCAAAACGAGGACGGTAACAAGTACCGGGACTCCGCTACCGGCACGAGGTTTAGGTGCCACGGGTCCGGGTTACGGGCCGCCTACCGGGACGCGGCGTCCCCGTCCCCTATTCGAGTGTTTCTGAGAGAACCCTTGCACGTCTCGTCGTTTCGACTTGTTCTCGCAAACCACGAGGGGTCGAGTACCGGGACCTTTCTACCGGGACTGCGTTTCGGGAAGCTGTTCGGAGTTACGGGACGCCTCGTCCGAACTCTGAGGCGGTGTCCCTTCATCACGCCCAATTCCTGGAGGACGCGTCCTCCTCACCGCGGACGCGCCAACGCGGCCTCACGGCCTACGACGGGCGGCCAGGTGCACCCTGGGGCCGTGGCGGTTGTCCGGCAGCAAGGAGAGCGTCTCGATGTGCCCGTAGCCGCTCTCGGAGAGGAGCCTCTGCAGCTCGTCGAGGGTCGGCCAGAAGGCCGTGCCCGAGACCCCGCTCTGGGGGTCCGCCGCGTCCTCCCTGCGGACCCAGCCCCACAGCCCTTCCCTTCTGCTGAGGTCCCACTCGGGCCTGGCGTACTGCGTGTCGAGGTAGAGGTTCGGCGACACCGCCGCCAGGCGCTCCACGAACGCGCGGGGGTTGGGAAGGTGGTAAAGGAGCCCGCAGCAGAAGACCGCGTCGAACGCGCCGTAGGACGAGAGGTCGTCCTCCTCGAGGTTCGTGAGGTGGAACGCCGCGTTCCGGGCGCCGAAGAGGCCCTTCAAGAACTCCGCCCGCTCCACGCTCTCAGGCCTTGCCTCGAGGCCGACCACCTCCCGCGCCCTCTTCGCGAGCTCGACGGTCATGGCGCCCTCCAGGGAGCCCGGCTCCAGCACCCTGCCCCTGGAGGATTCGGGGAACGCCCTGAAGAACTCCCCCAGACGCGGGCTCGCGTGGCGCGAGCCCCTGCCGTACGTCTTTCCGGCCACCTGTATCCCGGTTACCCACGGTGCGCGCCGGTCGAAGGCGTCCGAGAGCAGGTAGTCGAGGAGCCTTGCGTCGCCGGCGCGGGCGGCCCCGAGCTCGGCCAGTTCCGCCTTCAACGCGCGGATCCTCTTCGCCCGCTTCTGGGAGGTCCTGCGGGCCTTTTGCAGTCCGTCGGCGAGGTTTTCGGCCCCCCCGCAGGACGGTGCCGAAGCATCCTGGCCTACCCCGACCTCCAGGCGCAGGAAAGCCCTCAGGTTGCCTACGGCCAGGGTGCGGCGTATCGAAAAGCGGGGCACTGGGCTCCTCCGGGAGATTCTCTCGGGCCTATCCTGGCAACAGGATACCGGACTCTTCCGGTGTCCTGTTGCCCCGAGCGCGGCGGTTCCGCCACCATGCTGCAACGAAACTACAGTTTCATGAAGGCGTTCCGCCGATGGAAGAAAGGCGCGGTTCCGAGCCGTTCCCGGCGTCCCGCTTCCACACCCCTTTTTTGACGAGGGCTACCGCGGCGCTACCCCTGCGCGCCGCCGAGGACAGCGGGGCCGTGGAGGAGCTCGGTGAGCCCGGCACCGTGCTCGGGATACGGCCTGACCCGAAGCTCCCGAGAGCAAGGCCCGCCTACGACCCGGGGACGCGGCGGTCTTCTACGACGACGGGGTGACGGAGGCCCGGACGCCCGAGGGCGCTTTCTTCGGCGAGGAGCGGCTTCGGGCGACCCTGGGGGGGGTGCGCGAAGCTCTCCATCGATGCGATCTTCGAGAAGCTTGAGAGGGAGGTCCTCGCCTTCCGGTGCGGCGCCGGGCGCGACGACGCGGCGATCCTCGTCCCGCGTGTCCCCTACCGCCCGGGCGGCGGTCCGCAGTTCCCGACAGCCATCCGGTACTTCGGGCCTCCCGTCGCTCCTGCCGTGCTTCGTTGTCCCCGCAGGACCGTACTCGCGGCTGGACGGCACCACGACCAACGAATGTATCCTTTCAGCCTCGCACGCGCCCGATCGGCGGGACATTCATAGGGCCGTTACTTTCGACACGTCGGCGAGACGGTTGCGCAGGGGCGAAGCGCTTCCCCGCTCCAGCGCACAAGCGATGGGCGAAACGGGTCCTAGTTGGTTGCCGCGGGGGTTTCCGGGGGTAATTCGGCCACGTTCTCGCCGACGATGCGTCCGAAGGTGCTCGCCCGCAGCACCGACGTTGCCGGTGGGTGCTTGCGGTAGAAGTGCCCCGTGATCTCGCCGGCGGCGTAGAGACCGGGGATCGGCTCCTCGTCCGTGTTCAGCACGCGCCCGTCCGTGTCGACCTTCAGCCCGCCGAAGGTGAACTTGACGCG
The DNA here is from genome assembly GCA_902806105.1 of uncultured Rubrobacteraceae bacterium. Next base: position 5,935 of record CADCVI010000015.1, on the reverse strand, counting down.
CGCCGTCATCGGGAACCCCGAGAACGGCGCTTCGACGATCGGGTTCGCCCAGTTCGATTTCGGAGGCTCGATCCCCGTTGTCTTTTTGCCGTCCATCTTGACCGGGTCCCACTCGCCGGGGCCGCAGGCTTCGTTGAACTCGCCGACGGTCGCCTCGAGCTTCCGGGGGTCGAGGCCGAGCTTCTCGGCCAGGCCGGCGATCGTGTCGGCCTGTTCCGGCGGGAGTTCTATCGTCTCGTAGACCCAGCTACCCTCGAAGCGCTCCATCACGCTCCTGTCGGTGACGAAGTACGACTTCTGGTTCTGGTGACGCCACGTGTCGTAGGCGATCGCCTCGGTCGAGGCGAAGACATAGTCCTCGCCCTCGTCGTGGAAGCGTTCGCAGTCCTCGTTGACCACGATCCCGTAGTTCTGGCCCCAGAAGACCGCGTGATCCCTCTTTGATCGCGCGTCGACGAGCTCGGCGTGGAACATGTCGAACTGCCCGGCCGTGCCGGCCCCGATCTCCGTCGCCATGCGGAGGCCGGCGCCGCGGTTGTACTTGATGCCGCGAACGATGACCGGAAGGTCACCCGCATCCTTGCCGAGGTGCTGCGCGAGCATCCCCGGGTTCCCCGCGAAGCCGCCGCAGGCCAGTACTACCGTATGGGCCGTGATGGTGCGCAGCTGACCATCGGGTTTGCGCACGACGATGCCGCTGATCCCTCCCTCGTCGTCCAGGGCCAACTCGGTCGCTTCGTGCCCGTAGAGTACGTCGGCGGTCTCATACTTCGCGATGCTTATCAGGTAGTTGTCGAGGATCTCCTTGCCGCCGCCTACCGGGTAGGCGAAGTGCTGCTCCTCGAAATCCACGGCGGCATTCTTCTCGTCGTGACGGATCAGCTTGACACCGTGGTCCTCCATGAACTTGACCGTGTCCGGCACCTCGTCCTCGAACTTTCGCCAGTAGTCGAGGTCCGACGGGCCCCGCCGACCCTCCTCCGGCTCCGCTCCTCCAACCCGATCGCGCGAGAGCGCGTTGTCGCGGTCGAGTCGCAGAAAGGGCTTCGTCCAGCGCGAAGCCCCCGGCCACGTGCCCTTCGTTCCCGCCTCGACCAACGCCGCGCGACCGACCCGGCCGGCCTTCTCCGTCGCCTCCAAGAAGCTCAACGTAGCCGTCGAGCCCGCGAAACCGCTACCGACGACCACCACGTCGTACTCCGGCAAAACCTGCTCCTTTCCTTGCCACGTGCCTTTCGGGTTCCCCTACCTTGTATAATGTCACACAATCTGAGCAAACCTGGCCACGAAGCGCGCGACGCATGGCGGGACCCGGGCCGCCGGCAGACCCGGTCTCACGATAATGCTCCTTCTGTGTCTTGCTCCGCCGTCCCCCGGCACGGCCCGAGGTCGCCGCGGGAGGGCGAAGCAAGGGGGAACCGCACGTGGGCAGCAACGGACGCCCTCTGACCGCGCCTTTACGGATGGTCCGGGCGGGTGCATGCGCAGCGACCCACCCTTCGGGTCGTCCTCGGATCGCGGCTCCTGATCAGTGCGGCGTGGCGGCCGCCTCCGCGAGCACCCGGGCCAGCAGCCCCGGCCGCGAGAGCATGGGATGGTGGCCGGTCGCAAGCTCCACCACGCGATCCGCCCTCCTCGCGAACCCCCGCTGCGCCTCGGGAGGCGTCGCCAGGTCCTCGGCGCACACTACGTAGGTCGAGGGCTTCTCCCGCCACGCCACCCCGCGGGGCGCCTGCCCGAAGACCCCCAACGGCTGGCGGGTCAGGCGCTCCAGCGCCCCCGCCACGGCCTCCCCATCGCAGTCCTGCATGAAGGCGCCGGGCACGAGCTCGGCCTTGATGCCCATCGTGCCGTCGTCCGGGCGCGGGTCCATCCACGGCCCTGGCTCCCCCGACCCGCCGAAGCTGGCCATCGTCTCGCCCAGCTCGGGCATCACGGAGGTCACGTAGACCAGATGCTCGACGTTCCCGTGGCCCGCCGCGGCGTCGGTGACGACCATGCCGCCGTAGGAGTGGCCCACGAGCACCAGGGGTTCGTCCTCCTCGTCGAGCGCCGCCCTGACCGCGTCGGCGTCGGCGTACATGTCCCCCGGAGCCTCCCCGGAGGCCCCCGACGGCGCCAAGCAGCTCGGCAGCTCCACGGCCCGGCTCCCCAGGCCGAGGGCGGCGAGCGGCTCGACCATGCGATGCCACCACCACGCCCCGTCGAAGACCAGGGCGCCATGTACGAAGACGATCTTCATCTCGGCCACCTCCTCACCAACGCTTACGTTCCTTGGGATGCGAAGTGTAGCATTAATGTGGTATTTACGTGGTGTTGTACGCTGCCCCCCGAGTGGACCGTACTTGCGGTTTTGCTGACGCCTCAGGTTCACCTATATGTCGCGCGCTCTACGGCTAGGTTTGATCCGAGCATGCCTTTCGACCCGGAGGAGCAGGGGTACGCATAGGGCAGAACCTCTAGCCCCTCTCGGGAGTTCAACAATCGCTCGGCGGGCTGGACGAGTCCGCCGAGCCCTGTCCAGCCGTTCGAACCGCTCGCCCACGGCCGGGAACGGCACGCCGGGGCCACGGTGCTCGCGGCGGACAAGGCTATGGTGCTGACGGTCGTCGTGGCCCTTACGGTCGGCCTCTTTCAGCTCGACCGGAGGACCTCGGACCGCTACTGGGGAAGTAGGATGGTGCGCCGCTCTGTGGGCCGGGGCCTCTCGGGGAGCGTCCAGGCCCCCCCTTCTCGAAGAATCGGCCGCTCTAGGTCTCTCGGGCGTCCCTCGCGGCCTCGATGAAGGGCAGCACGACGCCGCGGTTCTCGGATGCCCATCTCCTCGCGCCCGCGAGCGGGTCGCCCTCCTCGTTGATCGTGTACTCCAGGCCGTTGATCTGCTCCTCCGTGAGCGCCAGCGCGTCCATGAACGCATGGGCCGCGGGGTCTTCCTCACGCAGATCCCCGTTCACGATCGTCGAGACCTCGACCGGGTCGTTCAGGTCGCCGAAGGCGTCGTTCGGGTCCTCGAGGTACCTGAAATCGAACGTCCGGTTCATCCAGTGGGGCGACCAGGCGAGGAAGGCGAACTCCTCTCTGGCGTTGTACCTTCGTTCGACCTCGGCGAGCATGCCCGCGGTGGGCCCCTCCACGAGCATCTGCTCGAGGCCGTAAGCCGGGATGACCTCCTCGGCGACCACTCGCTGCATCACCGCGCTCGGCTCGATGCCGACGATCGTGTCTGCACCCGTGCCGTTGAGCTCCTCGATGCTCCCCACGTCCATGTAGGCCGGGACCGCCATGCCTTGCACGGGCTCGCCCAGAAACCACGGGTCGAGCTCCTCGACGTCTTCGGCGACCTCGCCGAGCAAGGCCTCCTGGTTCGGCAGCCACACGTCCTGGAACGCGTCCAGCTCGCCGCTCGCCACCTCCCGGTACGTCGAGTCGAGGTCCGCCGTGCGGATCTCGACGCTCTCGTATCCGAGCTCGTCCTCCAGCAGGGCCTTCGTCAGGTTGGCGACCGCCACGTTCTCGTCCCAACCTATGTTGCCGAGCTTGATCCCCTCATTCCCTTCCGCGGAGGCGCCGCACCCGGACGCGAGGGCACTCAGCGCAAGCGCGAGGACCACCGCCAAGAGCTTCCCGCTCGTCTTCGCCATCCGTTTTCCACCTCTACGATTCCGTGGCCCCTCCGCGGGAGGTCCAATGGATAGTACACGGCCACCTCATCCAACAACAACGCCAAGCCCGAACACATCGGCTACAGGGCTAAACCAAGCCATTAGCGCTCCTGACCTGCGAGGGAAAGCGGGCCGTTCGGTTGACCTTCCGAAAGGGCGCCGAGGGAGTGTACCGGACGGAATGTGAGCCAGGGGAAAACCCCTGGGTGTCGAAAAGGGGCGCGAATACATGCGTCCCCGTGTCCGTGAGCCATAGGTGGACGGGGCACCGCGAGGAGGAGCTAAGAATAATGGCGTTGTGCTTCCGGAGATCCGCGTATTTGGTCGATAGGGACTACGGTGAAAAGGCTGTCGAGCTTGAGGGTGATGGAGTCTCGATCGGGACTCCATCCTTTCTCCCATCCTATTCACGCATCTTCCGAGGGCTAGCCTTCTCAGAAGCTTGACTCCGCAAGATGTTACGAGCGCCAGTGAGCCGGGCCCTCGACGAGGACCCGGCCCTTTGCTCGATGCTTGCTACAAGCTGACGCCTAGATCGTCGGGGCAGGCTCGCAGGCGTCGCCTACACCGTTGCCGTCGACGTCCTCCTGGCCGGGGTTGAAGACGTCGGCGCAGTTGTCGGCGCCCTGGGCCACGTAGCCCTCCCCCACCCGGTTCGGCGCGAACTGCACCGCGTCCCCCGCTCCGATCCCGTCGCCGTCGAAGTCCGGGTAGTAGGGCTGCGCGGCGGGGCTCTGGGCGTTGACGATGCTTGCGGTGAAGCTGGCCGCGCCCCTGGGGGCCTTGGAATGGACCACTACCGAGTCCCCGGATCTCAGGTCGCCCAGCCGCGCCCTCCGCCCGTCCAGGCTGATCTTCGTGCTCGCCACCGCCTTGAAGTAGACCGTGCGGTTCACGAAGGGGCGCGCGGCCTGGTTCGTCTGCTTCACGTCAACGGCGACGGAGCCGCTCGCCGCATCCACGGAGGCGACGGTCCCCCGGAATTCGTGGACGACCACAGGCGGCTTCTTCGCCGGCTTGCCCTTCGCCTGGGCCATCCCTGCGGTCATCGCGACCAACAGCGCCGCCACCAGCACGAAAACGATCCGGTTGCTCATGCTTCTCTCCTTCGGTTTCGGTAACCGGGCTGCCTGGCGTGAGGCCCCTGGCTTTGCGTCACCGCCTCGCGGCGGGTTTGCCTTTGTCGTCCGTCGAAGGAATTATCGGAACGCCAGAGTAAGGACTTTAGCGCCTGCGGCAAGGTTTCGATCCGGTTTGTGAATCCATTCTCGCGGGCCGCCACCGCAAAAGACCGAGCACAGAAGCTGAGGATCGCGAACCTTCTCTCCCCTATCAACCCGGATGTCGGGAGTCGAAGTTCTCGAAAGCCCTTACTCAGAATCGTGCATTGATCGGCCCCAAAGAACCCCAAAGGGGCGTCAATACCAGCCCCTTCGGGAAGCTGCGACTACAACCTCTAATAACGGTGCATGAAGATGTGAGGGGGTGCATGCTCGACGCACCATCGGGGACTGCTGTATTCTCGGAGGAAACAATCATCTCGTAACGACGCGGAAGAGGCGGGGGTGGTTTCTTACGAGGCCGAATTCCGTGGCGTTTGGGGTAGTATTGGTTAGGGCGATCAGGAAGGGGAGTTGCTGTGGACGATCTAAATCCCATAGCCGCTAAGGGCGCTCAAGAGATTGCAGAGGCCCAACGACGGCGTTACGGGGCGCGCATACAACAACTCGTGCAACTCGGCGCGACTCCAGAGCTTGCCGAATACCTCGTCGGCCTCGAAATAAGGGTCGCCAGACTCGAACAGGGGCCGCTTCCAGGCCAGTAACGACGCGCGATGCGCGTGAGGAGCCGGCGAGAGGGGCATCGAGCCGACCGCCCAGGAGGAGGCCATCGGGGACGCCGACGTCGTCATCTTCGCGGTGCCCGACACCGTCGTCGGTCCGCTGGCGAGGGAGATCGTACCCTCGCTCAAGGCCGGGACGATGGTCGTCACCCTGGATCCGGCCGCCGCCTACGGCGGGGAGCTGCCGGAGCGCGGAGACATTTCCTACTTCGTAACCCATCCTGCCCACCCGCCGATCTACAACGACGAGACGGACCCCGAGGCTCGGCGGGACTACTTCGGCAGCGGAAAAGCCAAGCAGGCGATCGTTAACGCGCTCATGAGCGGGCCGGAGGAGGATTACGCCAAGGGCGAGAAGATCGCCAGCAAGCTTTGGGGCCCCGTGCTTCGCTCTCACCGTGTCACCGTCGAACAGATGGCGATCCTCGAA
>CADCVI010000014.1 GCA_902806105.1 uncultured Rubrobacteraceae bacterium | reverse complement strand
GGGAGCGTCGAGTCGATAACGACGAACCTGCCCGAGGCGACGTTCAGCGTCGCCGTCAACCGGGAAGCATGCGACGCCGGCGTCAAGTCCCACGAGGACCTCGACGAGTACAAGGAAGAGTTCGAGGGCAAGATCTTCGGCATCGAGCCGGGCAACGACGGCAATCAGGTAGTCATCGACATGATCAAGAACGACACCTACGGCCTCGGCGACTGGGAGATCGTGGAGTCCTCGACCAACGGCATGCTCTCCGAGGTCGACCGCGCCATCCAGGACGACAAGTGGGTTGCCTTCACGGGCTGGGAGCCGCACTGGATGGGCCAGAAGTACGACATGTGCCTGCTTGAGGACCCGGAGGAGGCATGGGGCGGCCCGTCTCACGTCGAGACGCTCGCCAACGCCGACTTCGAGGAAGAAAACCCCGAGCTCTACCAGCTCTTCGAGCAGCTGAAGGTCGACAAGGAGATCCAGGGCAACTGGATCGACATGATCGACAACTCCGGCAAGGAGCCCGAGGAGGTCGCCACCGAGTGGCTCAACGATAACCCCGAGATCACCGACAAGTGGCTCGAAGGCGTCGAGGCCGCCGACGGCACCCCCGGCCCCGAAGCCCTCAAGAACCACCTGGAGGAGCAGGCGGGGAGGTAACCCCATCGGTTAGTCAGCGTCTCGGCCGCCCAACTCCCTGACCGCTGCCAAGCCTGCTTAGAGAAGAAGAGGCGCCCCCGCTACGATAGGGGGGCGCCTCTTCTTTGTTCGAAGGAATTACTCGTCGGGGGGTTGCGAGCGCTAGACGCGCAGGCGTTCGGCGTAAAGCGCCTCGTAGAAGGGGAGGCAGCGCAGGTAGAGCTCTTCCAGGTTTTCGGGGAGCTCTACCTCCTTGCGTTCGAGCTTGCCGATGCCGGTGCTCTCCTGGGCGCTGTCGTGCCAGCCGTCCCACATCTCCCACTCCGGGATCTCGCGCGCCTCCCAGGTGAGGGCCTCCGGCCTGTGGTCGATGCCCAGCGAGTCGCAGTAGGCCGCGACCACCGCGTCGGGGTTCTCCGAGAGGTCCTGCGCGTCGATCACGACCGGGTCCTGGCCGTTCTCGACGGCGTACCCGTGGAGGCGGTACAGCTCCTCGTAGCCCGCCTCCTCGAAGGTGAAGTCCGGCCACTTCTTGGCGTAGGAGGCGATGACCGCGCGCGGATCTCGCATGAGGAACGTGTTCTGGAACCGGCCCACAAGCTCCCGGTCCATGATGCTCGCGATGTGGTACGCCATGTCCTTCAAGAAGACCGGCTTCTTCCCGGGGGCCATAACCTCTGAGAGGACGTTCTCGTAGCGGTACTCCTCCTTTATCTCCCCATCGGGGAAGCGCTCGCTCCGGCGCTCCGGCGAGAAGTAGTAGGAGGTCGAGAACGGCTCGTGCAGGACGCGGAAGTCCCCCCGCTCGACGAAGACGCGCTCGAACGCCGTGGAGATGGATCGGGGGACGGCCCAGAGCGCGATGGGTCTCTCGTTAGACAAAGGAATTCCTCTTTCTGAGGGTCATCGGGAGCTTCGGGGTGCCTACCTGGAGATCAGGTTCTGTAGCCTGTCGCGCACCGCCGCGATCGGTATGCGCTCCTGCTCCATCGTGTCGCGGTCGCGGATCGTGACCTGCTTGTCCTCCAGGCTGTCGAAGTCGACCGTCACGCAGAAGGGCGTCCCCGCCTCGTCCTGGCGGCGGTACCGGCGGCCGATGGCGCCGGAGTCGTCGTAGAAGATGCGGTAGTCCCCCTTGAGGTCCTCGTAGAGCTGCCGGGCCACCGTCGAGACGGGCTCCTTTTTCGAGAGCGGGAAGACCGCGGCTTTGGTGGGGGCTATGCGCGGGTGGAGCTTGAGGACGGTGCGGCTCTCGCCGTTTACCTCCTCCTCCCTGTAGGCGTCGACGAGGAAGGCCAGCATGATCCTGTCGGGGCCGGCCGCCGGCTCTATGACGTACGGGACGTAGCGCTTGTTTGTCGCCTGGTCGACGTACTCCAGGTTCTCGCCGGAGAACTGGGTGTGCTGCTTGAGGTCGTAGTCGGTGCGGTTCGCGATGCCTTCGAGCTCGGACCAGCCGCGGAACGGGAAGTTGTACTCGATGTCCACCGTACGCTTGGCGTAGTGGGAGAGCTTCTCCTTCGGGTGCTCGTACATGCGGAGGTTCTCGGGGTCTATGCCGAGGGACGTGTACCAGTTCCAGCGCTCTTCGAGCCAGTACTCGTGCCACTCCTCGTCCGTCCCCGGCTCGACGAAGAACTCCATCTCCATCTGCTCGAACTCGCGGGTGCGGAAGATAAAGTTGCCCGGCGTGATCTCGTTTCGGAAAGACTTCCCCTGCTGGGCGATCCCGAACGGGACCTTCACCCGGTTGGTCTGCGTGACGTTCTTGAAGTTGACGAAGATCCCCTGCGCCGTCTCCGGCCTCAGGTAGACGACGTTCTCCGGGCTCTTGACGGGGCCGGTGTACGTCTCGAACATCAGGTTGAACGGCCTGACGGGAGCGAAGTCGCGTCCGCCGTCGAGCGGGTCCTTGATCCTGTCGTCCTCGGCGATGAGCCTGGTCATCTCCTCGGCGCTCATCCCCTCGGCGTCGGCCCCGGTTGCCTCTTCTATGAGGTGGTCGGCCCGGTAGCGCCTCCCGCTCGTGCGGCTCTCGACGAGCATGTCGTTGAAGGTGGCCGTGTGGCCGGAGGCCTCCCAGACCCTCGGGTGCATGATGATCGCCGCGTCGAGGCCCACGACGTCCTCGCGCATGTGGACGAGGCGGCGCCACCATTCCTCTTTTATGTTCCGCTTCATCTCGACGCCCAAAGGACCGTAGTCGTAGGAGGAGCGGATGCCGCCGTAGATCTCCGAGCTCTGGTAGACGAAGCCCCGACGCTTGCAAAACGCCACTATTTTGTCCATGGTAACGGCCTGCGACACGAGTCCTCCGAGAAACTAGAACAATGAATACGGGAGATATTAGCAAAGTTACCCCGCGGGGGTAGCGGGTATAATCGGGGGCATGGAAACTCTGCTTGCAGTCGGAATCGGCATCGGCCTCGCCTCCGTTGCGGGGGTCAGGGCCTTTCTCCCGCTCGCCCTCGTCGGGATCTTCGCCCGCCTCGGGCTCTTCGAGCTGCCTTCTCCCTTCGGGTTCATCGACGATTGGGCCGCCATCGGCGCTTTCCTGGTCCTCGCGCTCCTGGAGACCGGGCTGGACAAGGTTCCGTCCCTCGCCCGGATCTTGAACCTGGTACAGACGCCGTTACGGATCGCTGCGGGCGCCGTCCTCTTCGCGCTGGCGCTGCAGGAGGGGCTGAACGTGGGTGCGGTACCGGAGCTCGTGGCCGGCGGCCTGATCGCCGGTGCGGTCGCGGTGCTCAAGCATGTTTTGCGTCCCCCGGCGGATGCATCGTCGGCGGGGGTCTCGTCGTCCTTCCTCAGCGTCTTCGAGGATGCGGTGGCGCTGGTCGGCGGGATTATCGCGGTGCTGGTGCCCCTGCTGCCGCTTGCGCTCGTCGCGTTCCTCCTGTACTTCTTCTTCCGGATACGGAGGCGACGGGGCAAGAAGTTCGGCGGTCTCCGTATCCTCGGCGACTAGACGCCCCTAGAGAGGGCGTCGCGGGCCCCCGGTGGGGAGGGTGCTGTGCGCAACCTAGAGATCACGATAGCCAAGAACGGCCGGGAGACCCCGTTCTCCCGCGGCGTGCTGGCCCAGACGCTGTGCCAGGCCGGTGCCCGCATGGAGATCGCCTACCGCATAGCGAGCGAGGTCCGCGCGGAGCTTCTGGCGGAGGAGCGCTTCGTCGTCGAGGAGGAAGAGGTCCTCGCCCGCGTCCGGGCCAAGCTACAGATGACGGATGCCATGGTCGTCCCGCGACTGGACAAGTGGCGCATCCTGCGCGAGACGACCGAGCCGGTGGTGGTCCTCATAGGCGGGGCGACGGGGGTCGGGACGAGCACGCTGGCCGCCGACGTGGCGCGCAGGCTGAACATTCAGAGCGTGATCGGGACGGACTCTATCCGCGAGGTGCTCAGGCGCGCCATAAGCCCCGACCTCCTGCCGATCCTCCACAAGAGCTCCTTCGAGATCACGGCCGAGGACATCAGGGTGCCGGTGGAGGACGAGGAGACCGTGCTTTTCGGCTTTCGGGCGCAGTCCTCGCAGGTCTCCGTGGGGGTGGAGGCGATCGTCGAGCGGGGCCTCAAGGAGGGGACGAACCTCGTCGTGGAGGGCGTGCACCTGGCGCCCGAGATCATCCTGAACCGCTACAAGGATCACCCGAACGTCTGCTGCCTCGTGGTCTACCTCTCGGACGAGGATGCCCATCGCGACCGCTTCTACGTGCGCGCCCTCGGCACCTCCATGCGCAGGCCCGCCGAGGAGTACATCGCCCACTTCGAGCAGATACGCAAGATCCACGACTACATCACCGAGAGCGCGAACCGGTCGGGGACTTACATGGTAGAGAACATCTCCATCGAGGCGACCTCGGACGCCGCCGTCGCCTTCGTGGCCAACCGCGTCTCCGGGATCGCCGAGAAGGCCAGGCGCCCGGATTCGTTGCTGCTTGATTCGAGCCGGGGCTAGATCTCCCGTCTTCCCGCTCCCGCCAAGTACACGTTTACCGGACGGCGCCGGATCCTCCGCGTTCTTTGCAACTTCGACGAGGACCCCGCGTAGTTTGGGCGGCCGTCGGGTGCGGCAAGCGGAGCCCTGACTGGCGTTCCCGGAAGTCGTTGTGTTCTGACTCGGACAAAGCCAGGTGGGATCACAGTTGCCTTGCCTGCCATCGAGGGTGGTGCTTCATGTACTGTGATGCTGGAGGGGCTCGCTCGAGCCTGGCGGGGACGTACGGGTGGGTATCCCCTGTTCGGAGGGGGTAGAATAGACGGACGGCTCAGGAGGTATACGCGGTATGCTGGACAAGCAGAAGGTCGGCACTTTCGTAATAGGCGGCGTCGCGGGAGCGCTGGTGGGTATCCTCCTCGCCCCTCGCAGCGGCAGGGAGACCAGGGGTTCCATAGCCTCGCGCGCCGGCGAGGCGCGCGAACGCAGCCGCGAGAGCTACTTCGAGGCACGGGAGCGGGCGCGGGAGCGCGCCGCCGAGTTTCGCGACGCCCCTTCCGTCCGTGAGGAGAGGCTCGACCTCACCGTCGGGCCGGTGGACGATCCGGAGCCCGTCGAGCCCCCGCCCGTCTTCCCTTCGGCCGCCCCACCGCTCCGGGACGTCTCCCGCGAGGAACCGGAGGACCTCGAACCGCAGCCCGAGGCCGAGCCGGAGGAGCTCAGGCGCAGGATCCAGGAGACCAGATCCCGGCTTCGCGCGCGCCTCGACAGGCCCGGGAGGGACCCGGAAGGGACAGATGAGTAGGCTCGGCCGCGGTTTGAAGATGACGCAGCTGCGTTTCATCCCGACGATCTCGGAGATCTCGGCTGGCGAGGTCGACGAGATCCCCGGGCTCGAGGCCGTGGTCTCGTACTGGACGGAAAGTTCCTTTTCAGCCGGGGATTGGTACGAGGAGATGTCGGGGGCTTGGGGTACGGCCGGGCTCGTGATGAGACGGGGGGAAGAGGTCATGGGGTTCGCCGTCTACGGCCCCCACGCCTACCTGCCCCACGCCTACCGGTATCCCGTCGGGTCCCTCGGCGCCGACGGGGCCCTGCTGGCCTACCTGGAGGGGGATCCGAGGTCCAGACGGCACCTGCTCGTCCGCGTGGCGCGTGACCTGAGGCTCCGGGGCTACGCCGGGGTAGAGGCGATAGGGAGCGACCTCGGCCGTTCCAGGTACGTCCCGACGAGGTTTCTGATGGAGAACGGCTGGGAGGCGGTGTGCCGGGGCTTCAAGATGGGCCTGCCCTACACGCTCGCCAGGGCTGACTTCGGGAGCACCGTCGAGATCGGGGAGCGTGCCAGGGGCTTCATGGGGCGGGTGAAGCTCCCGGTGCTGGGCGGGGCCCCGTCGCCCGTCACCCTCTCGCCGAACGGACCAGCACGGGTCCGCATGTCCCCCGCTCCGGGGAAGGTGTCACGCTAGATCAGGGCGAGATGATGGCAGTCTCGACGACCACGGAGCCGCCCGGCGGGTAGGCCCGGGCCTCCAGTATCTGCCGGTCCCCCTGGGGCTGCACGCCGAGGATCGCCATGCTCTCGGCGTACCGGGTCGGGGAGAGGTCCACGGACAGGTCGATCCGCTCGATCTCGTCCGGCATGAGCCCCGAGATCGTTTCGCGGTAACGTCGTGTCCCCGGGTGCGTCGTGTCCTCGGAGGAGACCATCAGTATGAGGTCCACGCTCGCAAGGTCTTCGTCGCCCCTGTTCTCGACGTAGAGCGTGAGGGTCTGGTCCCTGCGCCGCTCCAGGTTCTCCAGCCCCTCCTCGGAGAACCTGAGGGCGAGATCCTGGCCGGGCGGTCCCTGGCCGGAGGGCCTGTTCTGCGGGATGGGGTCGATAGCCCTCGGCGCGGTGCCGAAGTTGGCGAGCACCAGGAACGCGCCGGCCGTTGCGAAGAAGGCGAGCGACGCCCCGGCGAGCCAGAACAGGGCGCTCCTCACCCGGCCCTGCCCTTGGCGACGCGTGCCATCTTCACAGGTACGCCGTAGATGTTGTAGAAGGCCGAGGAGAGATCCCTGGCGGGGGAGCTATAAACCTTGGGGCCCGGCAGCATGCCCCGGGCCACGAGCAGGACGTAGTCGCTGCCGGGGGACCAGGCGAGGTCGCGCGGCTTCGTTTTTATCTCCATGTTCTCGTTGGCCGTGAGGACGTCGAGGTCACCCGAGGCGAGGTCGAGGACGTAGAGGTCGGTGGGGGAGCGCGCATTGCGGCGTCCCAGGACCGCGAGGCTCTCCCCGTCCGGTGAGACCGCGACGCTCGCCGGGACGAAGTCCTCGCCGACCTCGCGGGCGGGCTCGTACCCCTCCGAGCCCTCCGGCACCCGGTAGAGGGTGTAGTCGGCCTCTTCGTCGCCCTCCTCGCTGGCTACGAAGTAGATGCCCCTGGTGGTTCGCTGGGGGGCACCGATCAGCTCCAGCCCCTCTTCGAGGAGCGCGGCGCGGACAGGCTCCTCCTCAAAGAAGCGGTAGGTCAGAATCTCCACCCTGCCGGCGTCCCTTCCGGAATCGATCCGGACCGCGAGCACGGCCTCGCGACCGTCCCGGGAGAGCGAGAGCCCGGTGACACGACCCCGGAGGTTCACCGGGAAGAGCCTCGCTGCCTCGCCCTCGGCCCACACGCGCAGCAGCGCGGTTTTCGCGTTGTCTCGTCTCGCCATCTCCACGATAGCGGAGACCGCGCCCCCGTCCGCCTGCGTGCCCGTGGCCTGCACCCCCGACGCAAGCTCGCTCGCCCGGTCTCCGGGCTGAACGAAGAACAGGGCCCCTGCCTCGTCGCCCTCGGCTCCTTCTTCCGGGCTCAGGACGACAAGGTCCTCCTCCGAGATCCACTCGGCGCTCGTAGCGGGGAGTTCTTGCCCGGTCCTTCGGCGCAGGTCCTGGTTGTACAGGGATTTCTCGACCACGGAGCCGTCGAGGACGAAGGCGATCCTGTCGCCCGAGGGGCTGATGCGCGGCGAACTCTTGTCGCCTGGCCCGAGGCTGAGTGGGCGCACGTCCGGGCCGAGGTCGTCCGAGGTTCTGGCGGGTGCGGCCGGTTCTATGGCGACCTCCTCGACTGGGCCTGCTCCGGAGAAGTGCCCGCACCCTGTCGCCCCGAGCGCGGCCAGGAGCACGAGCGACGCGGCGAGCCGTCCCCTGTTGCCCTTCGCTTCAGACCGCATAACTCGTGGGGTGGGGGACGGGGACCTTGGGAAGGCGGACGTCGAACGTCGAGCCCTCGCCCACCCTGCTCCTCACGAAGAGGGCGCCGCCGTGGAGGTCCACGATCTGCTTGGAGATCGCGAGGCCGAGGCCGCTACCGCCGGTCGCCCGCGAGCGGTCCTTGTTTACCCTGTAGAAGCGGTCGAAAAGCTGGGGCAGGTCCTCTTCCGGTATGCCGACCCCCGTGTCCGAGACGCGCACCATCACGTGGTCCTTGCCGTCCAGGACTCGGACGCGCACCAGGCCGCCCGGGTCCGAGTACTTTATCCCGTTGTCCAGCAGGTTGAGCAGTACCTGATAGACCTTCTGCGCGTCGCAGACGCAGGCGGCGTGGGGCGAGCTCTCGCCGACCTCGTAGCGAAGCTCGATCCCGAACCTCTGGGCCTTGGACTCGATGCCGTTTATGGCGCTCCTCACCACCTCGTCCAGATCGGTCGGCGCGACCTCCAGCGAGTACTGGCGCGAGTCCATCTGCGCCAGCGTCAGAAGCTCCTCGACCATCATCCGGATGCGCTTGAGCTCCCCGTCGGCCAGTTCCAGGGCCCTGTGCTCCAGGGGGTCGAGCCTCTCCCGCGCCCGCTCGATAAGGTCCATCGCGCTTTGTATGGTCGTCAACGGCGTCCTGAGCTCGTGAGAGACGTCCGAGACGAACGCGGTCTTCGCCTTCTCCAGCGAACGGTACTCCGTGATGTCCCGGACGGCGAGTATCGCACCCCCAGGAGCGCCCCTGACCAGGACCGATCCCTCATCGACGGTATCGTCGTCCTCATGCCCGGCGTACTTCGGGTCCTGAATGCGCGCGGCGTAGGCCCAGTAGGTCTTCTCTCCCACCTCGACCTCCCGGACGGCGGCGCCGGTCCTCAGGGCCTCGCGCAGGCATTCGAGCAGCGCTTTCGGAGCGCCGAGTCCTTCGAGCGGCCGTCCGTGGTCGCGGGCCTGGTCTATGCCCAGCATCCGGACGGCGGCGGGGTTGGACATGGTGATCCTCTCGGAGTTGTCCGTGGCGACCACCGCCTCGGGCGAGGCTTCGAGGACCGCCTCCAGGCGCCCCTTCTGGCGCCGCATCTCCCCTACGTAGTGCTGCACCTCCCGCGCCATGAAGTTGAAGGAGCGGGCGACCTCGGAGAGCTCGTCGTTGCCCTTGACCGGCACGAAGCTGTAGTCGCCCGAGGCCACCCTTATGGCGGCGTCGCGCGTCTCGGAGAGCGGGCGCGTGATCTGGCGCGCCAGGAGCAGGCTCGCCGCCCCCACGAGCAACACGCTCGTCCCGATCGCCCCCAGGATCCCGTAACGCAGAAACGCGAGCGTCTCGTCGAGGCCCTTCTCGGGAGAGTCGTAGACGAGCACGCCCTGGGCCACCCCCCTGGTCCCTACGAGCGGCCAGACCGCGACGTACCTCGGCGCCCCGCCGCCCCCGTCCCCGCGAAGGCGCACGATCCTGCCCGCCCCCCTCGGCGAGTCCTCTGCCCGTGCCAGCACCTCTTCGTCCAGCCCGAGCCTCTCGTATACCCTCTCGGGGGAAGCCGGCCTGCCGCCGACGTCCCTCGCCGCCAGAGGCTCGCCCCCCGGTGCGGCGTAGAGCACCCCGAGGCCCGTCGGATCCGCGACCGAGCGGACGAGCTCCTCGGCGTAGGCATCCGGAGCGGGCAGGTCCCCGCTCTCCGGGTTGCGCAGTCCCTCCAGGAACGTCACGGCGCCGGCGTTCGCCGTGCGTGAGCGCTGGATCAGAAGCTCCCTCTCCTGCGCCACCAGCCGGTCCTCGGCGAAGTAGTAGAGGACGAGCCCGATCACGAGGCTCGTCGTCGCCGAGATCCCCACGAGCGCCGCGAAGACCCGCGCCCGGAACGAGAGACGCCCCGGCAACGACCCTTTTTTGCGCCCCTTCTCGACCACCTGCCCGGGACCCTTTCTCTTACGCGCTGCGAGTCGCGCCGGAGGACGGACGCGCAGCCCGGTACCCGACGCTCGGGACGGTCTGGATAATCTCCGGCGTCTTCGGGTCGCGCTCGATCTTGGCCCGAAGCCGCGATATGTGCACGTCTATGTAGCGGCTCGCCAGGTAGTGCGACGCCGTCGAGACGGCCTCGGAGATCTGGGTCCTTGTGAACGCCCGCCCCGGCCGCCTCATCAGGAGCGCGAGGATCTTGAACTCCGTGGGCGTGAGCACGAGCACGTTCCCGTCCCTCGTAACGGTGTACCCGTTCGGGTCGAGCTCCAGCGGTCCGAGCCTCAGGGTCCCGTCCCGACCCCTGCCCTCCTGCCGCCCGAACCTCCTCAGGATCGCCCGGATGCGCGCCAGAAGCTCCTTCGTGTCGAAGGGCTTGGTGATGTAGTCATCCGCCCCGAGCTCCAGACCAACCACCTTGTCCACGGACTGGCTCTTCGCCGTCAGCATCACCACGGGGATGTCGGTCTTCTCCCGGATCTTCTTTAGCACCTCGAAACCGCTCATCTTCGGTAACATGATGTCCAGGATCACGAGGTCCAGCTTCTCCCGGCCGACCTCCTTCAACGCCTCCTGGCCGTCGATGGCCGTGACGACCCTGTAACCCTCCGAAGAAAGCACGATCGACATGACCTCCAGGAGTGCCGCATCATCGTCCACCAGCAAGATCGTTTCTTCCAAAACCCCCCAAGACCTCCAGCCCACCGCCGCCCCGGCAACAACATCCGGTACAAATCGCCCAAAGTATACTCCGACAGACGGGGGCAGAAACTTGAATGCGAGAGACTTAGATTTTATACTGGCCTTGCCTTAGATCAGAAGCGATACTGTTGAGGAGATCCGCATGGGCAAGAGCATTGGCATAGACCTCGGCACGACTAACAGTTGTGTCGCGGTTCTGGAGGGTGGGGACCCGGTGGTCATCACCAACTCCGAGGGTGAGAGGACGACGCCGTCGGTGGTGGCGTTCGACCGGAAGAGCGGGGACCGGCTGGTAGGCCAGTTGGCGCGGCGCCAGGCGGTGACCAACCCTGACCGGACGATCTACTCGGTCAAGCGTTTCATGGGCCGACGGTTCAGGGAGGTCTCGGCCGAGGCCGGGACGGTGGGCTACGAGGTGGTCGACGGTCCGGGCGGCGACGTGCGCGTGCGGGCGGGCGACAAGGACCATTCTCCGGCCGAGATCTCCGCGATGATCCTCCAGAAGCTCAAGAGGGACGCCGAGGAGTACCTGGGCGAGGAGGTCACCGAGGCCGTCGTCACCGTGCCCGCCTACTTCGAGGACGCGCAGCGGCAGGCCACGAAGGACGCGGGCAGGATCGCCGGGCTGAACGTCAAGCGGATCATCAACGAGCCGACGGCGGCGGCGCTCGCCTACGGCCTCGACAAGGAGACCGAGCAGACCATCCTCGTCTTCGACCTGGGCGGCGGTACGTTCGACGTCTCCATCCTGGAGCTCGGCGAGGGCGTCTTCGAGGTCAAGGCGACGAGCGGCAACAACCACCTCGGCGGCGACGACTTCGACCAGAAGGTAGTCGAGTGGATCGTCTCCGAGTTCAGGAAGGACTCGGGGATAGACCTCTCCAAGGACAAGATGGCGACCCAGCGCCTGGTCGAGGCCGCCGAGAAGGCCAAGAAGGAGCTCTCTTCCACGACGAGCACCTCCATCAACCTCCCGTTCATCACTGCCGACGCGAACGGCCCGAAGCACCTCGATCTTACGCTCACGCGGGCGCAGTTCAACAACCTGACCGCAGACCTCGTCGAGGGGACGGCAGGCCCGGTGCGCCAGGCCATGAAGGACGCCGGGCTCGAAGGCGGGCAGATCGACCAGATCATCCTCGTCGGCGGCTCGACGCGCATCCCGGCCATCCAGGAGAAGGTCAAGGAGATCACGGGCAAGGAGCCGAACAAGGGCATCAACCCGGATGAGGTAGTCGCGGTGGGTGCCGCCATCCAGGCCGGCGTCCTCGCGGGCGAGGTCAAGGACGTCCTGCTCCTCGACGTCACCCCGCTCTCCCTCGGCATCGAGACCAAGGGCGGCGTGATGACGAAGCTCATCGAGCGGAACACCACGATCCCGACGCGCAAGTCCGAGGTCTTTACCACGGCCGACGACAACCAGGGCTCCGTCGAGATCAAGGTTTATCAGGGCGAGCGCGAGATCGCGGCCTACAACAAGCTGATCGGCAACTTCCAGCTTGTCGGCCTCCCGCCGGCCCCGCGCGGCGTCCCCCAGATCGAGGTGACCTTCGACATCGACGCCAACGGCATCGTGAACGTCGGCGCCAAGGACCTCGGGACGGGCAAGGAGCAGCGGATCACGATCAGCTCCTCCAGCGGTCTCGACGACAAGGACATCGACCAGATGGTCCGCGACGCCGAGGCGCATGCCGAGGAGGACCGCCGCCGCAAGGAGGAGGCCGACGTCCGCAACAACACGGACAACCTCGTCTACTCCATCGAGCGCTCCCTCAAGGACGTCGACGGCAAGGTGGACGCCGCGACGAAGAGCGAGATCGAGGACGCCATAAAGGAGACGAAGGAGGCCCTCGCCGGCGACGACGTCGAGAGGATCAAGGAGAAGCAGGAGTCCCTCCTGACCGCCTCCCACAAGCTCTCCGAGGTGCTCTACCAGAACGCCTCCCAGCAGCAGGCCACGGCCACCGCCGACGGCCCGGAGGAGGACGTCGTCGAGGACGCCGAGATCGTCGACGACGAGAACGACGCAGGCAAGAGGTAAGTACCCCTCAGGGAAACGCGGCGCGGGCCCTATAAGTCCCGCGCCGCTACCCCTGGTCTCAGGAGGTGTAGGCAAGCTTTGAGCAACGAAGAGCAGCGCCGCCCGGACGGCGAGGACTCCCGGGAGCAGCAGCACGACGTGCCGGACTCCCCGCCGGAGACGCCGGACCCGGTCTCCGAGCCCATCGAGATGGGGGGCTCCGAGGACCCCGGCGTCATCCCTCATCTCGCCGACGAGGCGTTCGACGAGGAGCCGGAGGCCGAGCCGGAGGAAGAAGCCGAGCTGGCGCGCGAAGAGGTTGTAGCACTCGCCACCGAGCTCGCCGAGGCCCGCCGCGAGCGCGACGCCTACCTCGACGACGTGCGCCGCATGAAGGCCGAAATGGAGAACGCCAAGAAGCGGCTGGAGAGGGACCGGGCACGCTTCGTCCAGTCCGCCTCCGAGAGCCTCGTCCGCGAGCTTCTCCCCGTCCTCGATAACCTCGACCGCGCCCTTACCGCCGAGGGCGACATCCGCGGCGGCGTGCGCGCTACGCGCGAGCAGCTCGTCTCCGTGCTCGCGGAGCAGGGCCTCACCCCCGTCGAGTCCGACGGCGAGCCCTTCGACCCCGTGGTCCACGAGGCCGTCATGGGCCAGCCCTCCGACGAGCATGAAGAGGACACGATCATCCAGACCCTCGAACGCGGGTACACGTTGAACGGTAGGGCGATCCGTCCGGCCAAGGTTATAGTTGCGAAACAGGTTTAGAGATGGCCGTTGGGGATTTATACAAGGTACTCGGGGTTTCGAAGGGGGCGACGCAGGAGGAGATCCGGCGCTCCTACCGCAAGCTCGCGCGCAAGTACCATCCCGATGCCAACCCCAACGACAAGGGGGCCGAGGAGCGTTTCAAGGAGGTGCAGCACGCCTACGAGATCCTCTCCAACGCCGAGAAACGGCGCGAGTACGACGAGGGACCGCGCTCCTACTTCGGACAGTCACCGCAGGGTGCCCGTAGTACCGCCGCCCCCGGCGACTTCACCGACCTCTCGGATCTCTTCGGCAGCTTCGGCGACGTCTTCGGCGGGGCATACGGCGGCGCACGGGGCAGGCCTCAGGCCGTTCGGGGAGACGACGTAACTGTCACCGTAAACCTGAAGTTCAAGGAAGCGCTGGAGGGGGCTACGACCCGGGTATCGGCCCCGGTCGAGGAGTCTTGCGAGGATTGTCGCGGCACTGGCGCTTCGCCGGGGACCGCGCCCCGGCCCTGTCCGGATTGCGGTGGCCGGGGTGTGAGGAGCCGGGATCAGGGTTTCTTCGCGCTCTCGGAGCCGTGCGGCCGGTGCGGGGGAGAGGGGACGGTCGTCGAGAAGCCCTGCAAGAGGTGTTCGGGGGCGGGACGGTTGCGGAAGAACAGGCAGGTCACCGTAAGGATACCGGGCGGGGCCAAGACCGGGACGAGGGTACGGCTCGCCGGGAGGGGGAGCGCGGGGAGGAAGGGCGGTCCGCCGGGGGATCTGTACGTGACGACGCAGGTCGAGGAGCATCCCGTCTTCGAGCGGCGCGGGGACGACTTCGTCGTCGAGGCGCCGGTGAGCTTCGTCGAGGCGGCTCTCGGGGCGGAGATCGAGGTTCCGAAGCCCGCAGGGGGGACGGTGCGGCTGAAGCTGCCCCCCGGTACGCAGGACGGCAAACGTCTCAAGGTCCGCGGGGCCGGGGCGCCGAAGATGGTCTCGTCGCGCTCGCGGGGCGGGGAGCCGGGAGATCTCGTGGTCCGGGTGCGGGTCGTGGTCCCGAAGACGCTCACGAGGAGGGAGAAGGAGATCCTCGAAGCTCTCGCGGACGAGCGGGACGAGGACGTGCGCGGAGAGCTCTTGCGCCTCTCGCGCGAGGCGGAGGAGGCGGCGTCGTAGGATGAGCCGTAGGCGTCCCGTGTTTATGATAGGGGTGGCGGCAGAGTTGATCGGGGTACACCCGCAGACCCTGCGGATGTACGAGCAGAAGGGCCTGCTCCGCCCGCGCAAGAGCATCAAGAACACCAGGCTCTACTCCCAGGAGGACGTGGAGCTTGGAAGGTACATACAGAAGCTCACGCAGGAGATGGGCATGAACCTCGCCGGGGTCAGGAAGGTCCTGGACCTCGAAGGGAAGCTCGCCAGGGCGGAGTTCGAGAACGCCCGGCTGCGCGAGGAGCTGGAGCGGCAGAAGGCAGAGCACGGGACGGCCGTCCAGGAGATACACCGTAGTTACAAGCGCGAGATCATGGTGGTGCCGCGCGGGGAGGTCGTGAGGAGCGAGATCTCGCGCGACGAGAGGCGCCGTCGGAGGGAGTTTTAAGTGGCCGAGACGAAGTACTGCTACCGGCACCCGAAGAGGGAGACGCGCGTCTCCTGCGCTACCTGCGGACGGCCCATCTGCACCGAGTGCATGAGGCAGACCGAGGTCGGCATCAAGTGTCCCGATGACGCCAGGCTCCCCAGAAGCGCCCGGGCGGGGGTTATGAAGACGAACCAGGTCCTCTGGAGCCTCCTCGCCGGGGTCGCGGTCGTGCTCCTCGGCATGCCGGTCGCGTGGCTCGCCACCCAGTTCGGGACCGGCAGCCTCATACTCTGCGGCCTCGCGGGATACGGGGCGGGCATCCTGATCCTCCGGGCCGGCGGTCGCAACGGCGGCCCCGTGGCCATGACCATCGCCGGCGTCGCGGTCGCCCTGGCGTTCCTGCCGTTCGTCGCGCCGCGCCTGCTCGAAGGTAACATCAGCCCCTTCGCGATCCTGGAGCCCATCGTCGCCATAGGCTTCGCCGTCTACAACAGCCGCGGCTCCTGAGAAGGCACGCTTCTCCACCCCGCCCACAAAACGCCTCATAACTCTTACACCCCTGGTATCTAGCCGCGATACGCGGTAGCTTCGCGAGGAAGCTCCCCGTGCGCTACCTCTACACGTCCGCCCTCCGGAGGCCGGGGTTTCGAACGGGGCTCGTTTACCCCTGCGGTCGGAGGCCGTTCTCGAAAGGAGAGCGGACCCTCGAACGGAGTTCGGGGTCGAAGCCGCGAGCCGGTCCTGGATCCTCCCCCTCGCCCGCTGCCTCGTGAAGCGGTGCCGCGGGCAGGGCTGGCATGCAGCGCTGGCCGTCACCAGGATGCGAGCTAGCGGGGCGGCATCCGGGCTCCGGTCCGACCACGGTCTAAAGACATTCCCGACGAGGTTGGTACGGCCGATCTATCCTTGCAACCACCGCCTCCCGGCATGCGCAGAGGCAGAAGGGCCCATCCGGCCGAAGACGCCATCACTTGCCCCGCCTTGCTTCGTGCTCACATGGTGCGCTCGTGGGTCTCCAAACGGTGGTCGGCGCAAGGAACTTCTACCTTCCGCATTAGCATCTACACGTCCTTGAACCACCCGGAGAAACCTCCGTGAACGGCCCGCTGACGCACGGTAGGAGGCCGTCGTGCGCATCCTCTGACGGCCCGCCGAGCCGCATATCGTGGCCCAACTTTCGATGCTGTTTCTGGGGCAGATCTATACCTGCTATCCTACTTCAACCTTGCCGGGACGGCTCCGCATGAGATCGACGCACCCCACAAAACCGCGTATACAAGCCACAAACGCTGGCGGACGCAAGGCCGAGTAGGGTGACCTCACCCAGAGATACAACCAAAGTTGATACGCAGGTGAAATTAGATCTCACCTTTAGGTTAAGCTCCGAAAAATACTTTCAGAAAGGCTAGCGTAGCCTCAATAGCCGTGCTAGGGTTGGACCCCATGAGAGAGGACATGGAATACATCAGCGGAGTATTGGACGAGTTGGAGGCGATCGTTCAGGACGCCTCCCGCGTGCCGATGCGCAGGGGCCGGGCGGTCGTGGACCGGGCCGACCTTCTCGTGATGTTGGACGAGCTTCGCAACTCTTTGCCGGGGGAGTTGTCGGAGGCGGAGTCTATTCGCCGGGAGTGCGCGGCGGTCGTTGCTGCTGCCGAGGAAGAAGCACGCAGGATCGTTGAGGACGCGCACGAGCGCGCGGAAGCGAACGTAGTGGATACGGAGTTGTACCGTCGCTCGCAGCGGCGCGCTGGCGAGACCATAGACCGCGCGGAGCGTTACGCTCGTGAGATAGAGGGCGGCTCCGAGGTGTACCGCGACAGGGTGATGGGCCAGCTCGAGAGCTGGTTCGAGGATTCTCTGGTCTCCGTCGGGGAGTCGCGCCAGGAGTTGACAAGCTCTTCGCCCGCGCTCACGAAGCCCCCAAAGGCCACCGAGCCGAGGCCAACCGAAGAGTCCGAACCTGAAGCCCGTGAGGACGGTCAGGGCTGGCGCGCCAGCTCCGCCTAATAACAACCCCTTAATATCCCCGCAGCTCACTCTCTTTGCAGAGGGTGGACGCGGCCTCTCTCACCTCCTCGCAGAGTGCCTCCCTGGCTCTCCTGCGGCTCGGTCTACAGCTTTGTAGAAGTAAACAAACCCTCCGCGTTTCTTCCCCGACATCCTTGTAGCGTGCCGGTTCGGAGATGCTTACCGCTGACTCTCGGCACCCTTGCACGCTGTTAGAAGGAATCGAAGATCCTTTAACTGCGAACCGAGTGCGCATTGCCTTGTTTGCAAGGCGGCCGCTTGGGGTGAAGCCGACGAGCATGCCTTTTCCTCTGTGGTCTATATAGGGATTCTGGTTGTGTCGGAAATGGCATCGAGCACGCTTGTCGGTAGCCCGAGAAGAATGGTTTCGCGGCCAGCGAGGGGCTCGCGTCGAGTTGCGTCGAACAACCCGAGGTGGCTCGTAGCCTGTGTCGACGAACCACTGATCGCAAGGGGATCGGCGGCGGATCCTGTCGTCTCGTGTCAGATAGTGGGGTGCGTTTCTTGTAGGGAGACGGAAGGTGCAAGGGGCTCCAAGCTCAAATTCCCGAGCTACGGCGGCGCAAGGTCGCGAGTTCGCGCCCTGTGCAGTTCGCCCCTGGGTCTTCGTGCGTCCGTGGAGGACAAGCACGCTGGGGTTGGGGCAGGCCGGTCGGCGCTGAAGGTATGGGGGCGGTCCTGGTCTGGTTGGGTTTCCCTCGGGGGACGGGGGATCGAGGAGCGTTAGGCTAGATGGTGTGTCGGAGTTCTTGCAGGCGAAGGTTGATCTCCTCTATCGAATCTTGAAGCTGGCTGGCCCTGGTCGATGCGCCCTGGGCAAATTT
>CADCVI010000013.1 GCA_902806105.1 uncultured Rubrobacteraceae bacterium | reverse complement strand
AATGGGCGGCGTCCGCGTGGCCATGATCCACGACTCAGGCGCGAAGAAGGGGCGAAGGGCGCGCATGAGGCGCCGCTTCCCGAGTGCCCGAATCGTCGTCTTCGGGCACTCGCACATCCCCCTGCTGGAGGACGAGGACGGGCTGATGCTCTTCAACCCCGGCAGCCCGACGGACAGGCGGCGCCAGCCGGAGCACACGTTCGGGCTCTTGTGGGTCGAGGGTGGAGCCTTGCGGGCCGAGGTGCGTACTCTCGGGGGGGCGGTGCTCTACGAGGCCGGGCCATGCTAGCTGCCGTGTTATAAGGAGCGGGAAGATTCTTTGGGTATCGCAGGAGACATAGCGCTTATTTTGGTCGCGGCGTTCCTTGGCGGGATCGTCGCGCAGCGGTTCGGGCTGCCCCTGATCCTCGGGTACATCCTCGCCGGGGTGGTGGTCGGTCCGAACACCGGCGGCATGACCGTCGGGGACGCGCACGAGATCGAGCTGCTCGCGGAGATCGGGATCGCGCTGCTGCTCTTCGCCATCGGGCTTCATTTTCCGCTGGGCGAGCTCAAGCCCGTGTGGAAGATAGCCCTCATCGGCACGCCGATCCAGATGCTCCTCACGATAGCCTTCGGCTACGGTATCGGGAATACGCTACTCGGCCTCGGGACCATCGAGTCGATCTGGCTCGGGGCCCTGTTCTCGCTCTCGAGCACCGCCGTCGTCCTGAAAACGCTCTCCGAGAGGGGCGTGCTCGGCACGCTCTCGGGACGGGTGACGATCGGGGTGCTCGTCGCCCAGGACGTCGCGATAGTGCCGCTCCTGGTCCTGCTCCCGGAGCTCGGCAACCTGGGGGAGGGGGCCGCGCGCCTCGGCGGCGCGATGCTCAAGGCCGGTCTCTTCGTCGCCGTGATGGCCGTCTTCGGCACCAGGGTCTTCCCGTTCCTGATGGCGCGCGTCGCGCGCTGGAACTCAAGGGAGCTGTTCCTGATCGCCGTGGTCGCGGCGGGCCTCGGGGTCGGCTACGCTACCTATCTCGTCGGCCTCTCGTTCGCCTTCGGGGCTTTCGTCGCCGGCCTCGTCCTCTCCCGCTCGGACTACAGCTACCAGGCCCTCTCGGACATAGCGCCCCTCAGGGACGTCTTCTCCATGCTCTTCTTCGTCTCCGTCGGGATGCTTCTCGATCCGGTCTTCCTGTGGAGCCAGGCGCCGACCGTCCTCGCCATCGTCCTGCTCGTCTTCGTGGGGAAGGGCGTGATCTTCGCCGGCCTCGCCCGGACCTTCGGGTACGGGAACATCGTCCCCTTCGCCCTCGGGCTCGGGCTCTTCCAGGTCGGGGAGTTCTCTTTCCTGCTCGCCCGCGTCGGCGTGGACGAAGGCGCAATCTCCCAGGGCACCTACTCCATCGCCCTGACCACCGCCGTCGTGACGATGGCCATGACCCCGTTCGCCGCGAGCGGCGCTCCCCGGCTCTACGCCCTGTGGCGCCGAAGGTTCCCCGCCGCGCCCCTGGAGAACATCGAGCTCCCCGATACGGGACTCGAAGACCACGTGGTCGTAGTGGGGTACGGGCGGGTGGGGCACTTCGTCGCGCGCATGGTCGGGGGCCTCGACCGGCCCTTCGTGGTGATAGACGCCTACCACGGGCGCGTGGACGAGGCGAAGCAGGAGAAGGTCCCGATGGTCTTCGGTGACGCCACGGCGGAGCCTGTGCTGGAGGCGGCGGGCGTGCGAGAGGCCCGGCTCGTCGTGCTCACCGTCCCCGAGCCCATAGTATCCAGGCTCGTCGTCGAGCGCGTGCGGGAGATGAACCCGGAGGTCCGGATCGTCGCCCGCTCGACGAGCGCGGATCATCTGGAGGACCTCTCGCGCCTCGGCGTCTACGAGGTGGTGCAGCCCGAGCTCGAGGCGGGGCTGGAGCTCGGGCGGCAGGCGCTCCTCAGGCTCGGGATCGGGGCCGGTGAGGTCCAGCGTTTCTCCGACAGGGCGCGCCGCGAGCACTACGCCCCGCTCGTTGGGGACGGCGGCAGCGAGGTCCTCCGGCGGCTCCGCCGCGCCTCCGAGGTGATCGAGACGGACTGGGTCGAGGTCCCCGAGGACGGCCTGCTCTCGGGCCGAAGGATAGGGGAGCTGAACATAAGGGCGGAGACCGGCGCCTCCGTCGTCGCCGTCGTGCGCGGGGACGACGTCTGGGCCAACCCCGGCCCCGATTTCGTGCTCCTCGGCGGCGACCTCCTCGCCGTCCTCGGCACCCCCGAGCAGCGCTCCGCCTTCTCCGACCTCCTCCTCGCTTCCAGCCGGCGGCGATAGGGACCCGCAGGACCTCCGGTCCCCTTCGCCGCCTGGCCGGGAGGAGAGACGGGATCGCCACAGAAAGCGTCCGTTCCCGAGGGCAACGGACGCTAGGCCCGCTGCGAGACCCGGCGGTCCACGTGGAACGATAAGCCAGGAGAAGTTCTGGCCGAGCCTCCTGGAGATGTTGCCCGGGCAGATCAGCCCTCACGCCGCGTGGCGTCCCCCCGATCTCCGTGCCCGACCGGGGCACAAACCTCTCCTGTTCCTCCGCTCGCGGCTCATCTCCAACGCTATAGACCCTGAGGGGCTGGTGCGCGGAACCCTCCGCGTGGCCCGTTAGCCCGTGGCCGTCCAGGCATCAGGCCGCGTCTTGCGGTGCGGCGCGCTCTTCGTCCGTGCTCGGGTACGGCCGGATAATCAGGGGTATTGCCCGGAGGAGCCGCGGCGGTGGCATCCGATGAGGTGGGTGTCGACCATGCCGATCGCCTCCATCAGGGCGTGGGCTGTGACCGGGCCGACGAATCGGAAGCCCTTTGCGCGCAGGTCCGCCGCGAGTGCTTTCGAGGCGTGGGTGTTCGTGGGGACTTCGGAGACGACGCGGGGAGCGGGCGTCTCGTCGGGCTTGTGAGACCAGATCAGCGCGTCCAGGCCGCCGTGCTCACGAAGGGCGAGGACCGCTCGTGCGTTGGTGCGGGCGGCCTCGATCTTGGCCCGGTTGCGCACGATCGTCTTGTCTTGCATGAGCCGCTCGACGTCGGCGTCGGCATAGCGGGCGACGGTCTCCGGATCGAAGCCGTCGAACGCGGCGCGGAAGGCGGGGCGTTTCAACAAGATCGTGAGCCAGCTCAGCCCGGATTGGAACGCCTCCAGGGTGATCCGCTCGTAGAGCGCCCGCTCGCCGCGCACCACCAGGCCCCACTCGGTATCGTGGTAATGGAGGTTGGCGGGATGGCCGACGGCCCAGGGACATCGTCCGAGCCCGTCTTCCCCGACGATTACCCCCTGCTCGGCGGGGTTCGGCTTGAGGGTCGTGCTCATGCGGGATTCCTCGCTCCTGTCCTGCGGGGAAGGGTGGCAGGGAGCCCTAGCTACCCTTCTTTCTTCAGGACCTCCGTGGTGTACTCGGCGCCGGCGTTCCAGAGGATCCAACCCGGCATCCCCGCCTCCTGCGCCGCCTTTATCTGCGCCTCGACGTCGGCGGGCTCGTACGCCGAGAGGTAGTCGAAGTCCTGGAGCCAGGGCCGTATCTCTATCCCCGGGTTGACGGCCCTGGCCTTCGTCCCGAAGTCCGCCATGGCGAGCTCCACGATCTCGTAGGGGTAGACGTCCGGGTTGTCGTAGCCGTAGGCCCCGAACGGGTAGTGGGACGGATACACCATCGGGCAGAGCACGTCGAGGTGCGGCGCCATCTTCGAGACGACCTGCCCGACCCCGACGTAGTCGTTCATCCCCACGAGCCCGAAGACGTCCGCCGAGACGTCGACGCCCATCGGACCGAGCTCCCCGCGCGCGTACTCCAGAAAGCCCGCTATGGCGTCCTCCTGCGTGGGGGCGGTCTCCTCGCCGTACTGGAGGTTCACCATCTCGCCGTCGGAGGGGAAGCGGACGTAGTCGAACTGTACCTCCTCGAAGCCCGCCGTCGCCGCTTCCTTCGCTATCTCGACGTTGTACCTCTGCGCCTCCTCGCGGTAGGGGTTCACCCACGCCGCCCCCTGATAGGTGAGCCAAGGCTCGCCGGTCGTCGCATCCAGCGCCGCAAGGTCCGGGCGGGCGTACGGCAGGACGTCGTCCTGGAAGACGGCGAGCCGGGCGATGGGGTAGACGCCCTTCTCCTTGAGCCCCCGGACGAACGCCGCGAGGTCCGGGATGCGCTCCGTCGTCGCCCCGATCTCACGCGCCAGCGGCACCTCGGAGGGGTACGTGGTCAGCCCCGCGTCCTTGACGTCCACGACCAGCGCGTTGACCTCGGTCTCCTCGACGAGCCGGAGGATGCCATCGAGCCCCTCGCCCTCCGCCACGTACCCCGGCACGTAGAGCGCCTTCACGGCCTCCGGCTTCCCCTCGACAGCGGCCATCGTGGTCCCGCCGCCGGTGACGCCCCCGGGTCCTCCCCGTGCGGTCCGCGGCCCTTCCTCCGCTTCCTTCGCGGCATCCTCGCCCCCGCCGCAGCCGGAGACGAACATCATCAACACCGCCACGAGCACCACGGGCAGCGCCGCGCTCAGAAACGCCGCCGGAGGTCTACCATGCCGCGACCGGCCCGCACCGAGCTCCAGGATCCCGTTCAAGCCCCATCCTTCCGTTCTGCATCGTGGGACGCTGCGTGGCGACGCTCCCCTCGGCCCGCGGAGCAGCATACTAGCCGGGGGGCAAGAAAGCCGGTGCGAGAACGGTTCTACCGGTGAGGGTCCGCCTCTATAACCTTTTTGGCGGCGGTTCCCACGCTCACGCCGTACTCCAGGCCGTCGACGAGGGCCTGCCAGGAGGCCTCGATGATGTTCTCCCCGACGCCGACGGCGCCCCAGACCCGCTTGCCGTCCGTGGAGTCTATGAGGACGCGGGTTGTCGCGGCCGTCGCCCGGTGCTCGTCGAGGATTCGCACCTTGTAGTTGGACAGGTGGATCTCCTGTAGCTCCGGGTAGTGGGGGCCTATGGCCTGCCTGAGCGCCCCGTCCAGGGCGTTCACGGGGCCGTTCCCCTCGGCGGTCGAGATGACCCTCTGGCCCCTGACGAGGAGCTTTATGGTCGCCTCGGTCGTCGTCTGGCCGTCGGCGCGCTTCTCCGAGATGATCCTGAACGTCTCCAGCTCGAAGAGCGGCTCGTCTTCCCCGGCGGTCCGCCCTATGAGGAGCGCGAGCGAGGCGTCGGCTGCCTCGTAGTGGTAGCCCTCGTACTCGCGCTGCTTTATCGCGGAGAGGATCTGCGTGACGTCTATGGCCTCTACCCCGAGCTCCTCGGCCTTCTGCCGGATGGAGTTCTTCCCGGAGAGCTCCCCGACCGGCATGCGCCGGACGTTCCCGACCGCCTCGGGGGCGACGTGCTCGTAGGTCGATGCGTCCTGGGTTATGCCGTCCACGTGCAGGCCGCCCTTGTGGGCGAAGGCGCTCCTGCCGACGTACGGGCGGTGCGTGTCCGGGGTGAGGTTCATGAGCTCGGAGACGTAGTTCGACGCGCCGGTGAGCTTCCGGAGCTTCTCGTCGTCCATGACCTCGAGGCCCATCTTGAGCTGGAGGTTGGCGATGGTGGTGACGAGGTCGCAGTTGCCGCAGCGCTCGCCGACGCCGTTGATCGTGCCCTGAACGTGCGTCGCCCCGGCCTCGACCGCCACCAGCGCGTTCGCTACCGCGCACCCGGAGTCGTTGTGCGTGTGTATGCCGACCTCGACCCCCGGGTCCCCGGAGAATTCCTCGACCGTGCGCTCGACCGCAGCCCTGAGCTCCGTCGGCAGCGTCCCCCCGTTGGTGTCGCAGAGGACCAGGGTCGTCGCCCCGGCGCCGGCCGCCGCGCGGAGGACGGCCAGGGAGTACTCGGGGTCGTCGCGGAAGCCGTCGAAGTAGTGCTCGGCGTCGAAGATGACCTCCTTGCCGGCCCTCGCGAGGTAGCCTACCGTGTCGCTGATGGACTCCAGGTTCTCCTCGGGCGTCGTGCGCAGGACCTTCTCGACGTGGAGCTTCCAGCTTTTGGCGACGATGCAAGCGACCGGGGCCGAGAGGCGGGGGAGGAGGGTGACGGCCGGGTCCTCATCCGCCCTCCCGCCGGGCCGCCGGGCGCGGGTGAACGCGACGATGCGCGCGTTCTCGAGCTCCGAGGCGTCGAAGCCCTCGAAGAACTCCATGTCCTTCGGGTTGGAGGCCGGGAAGCCAGCTTCTATGTAGTCCATGCCCAGGGCGTCGAGCTCGCGGGCTATGCGGATCTTGTCCTCCGTCGTCAGGCTCACGCCCTCGCGCTGCGTGCCATCCCGTAGAGTCGTGTCGAAAAGCTTCACGCCCATCTCAAGCCACCCCTTCCCCCGCGGCGGTCCAGCGGCTCACGGCCCGCGTCACGTCCTCCGTCGTATGCTTGCCGCCCAGATCCGCGGTCTTGAACCCTGCCTCTATCGCCACGGAGACCCCCCGCTCTATGGCCCCCGCGACATCCGGCCTCCCTAAAGTGTGCCGGAACATCATCGCCGACGAGAGGATCGTGGCGTAGGGGTTCGCGACCCCAAGACCCGCGATGTCCGGGGCCGAGCCGTGCACGGGCTCGAAGATGCCGGGAGTTCCCGGCAGGCCCAGAGAAGCGGAGGGCAGCATCCCCATCGAGCCGGGGAGCATGGCCGCCTCGTCCGAGAGGATGTCGCCGAAGAGGTTCTCCGTGAGGAGGACGTCGAAGCGCCTCGGGTCCCGGATCAGGAACATCGCCGCGGCATCTACGAGGACGTGATCCACGGTCACCCCCGGATACTCGCCGGCTATGTCGTCGACGACGCTCCGCCACAGCCTGCTCGTCGCCATGACGTTGGCCTTGTCCACGCTCGTCACGCGCCCGCTTCTCCCCTCGGCCGCCTCGAACGCGACCCTCGCGACCCGCTCGACCTCCTCGCGCGTGTAGACGCTCAGGTCGCTCGCCCGATCCTCGCCCTCCTCCTTCTCCCCGAAGTACGCCCCGCCGGTGAGCTCCCGGATGATGAGGATATCCACCCCCTTCAAGACCTCTTCCTTCAGGGTAGAAGCGGAGAGGAGCGCCGGCAGCGCCACCACCGGCCTCAGGTTCGCGAACGCCCCGAGGGCCTGGCGCAGCGTCAACAGCCCCTTCTCCGGGCGCAGGTGGCCCGGGTTCCTGTCGAACTCCGGGTCGCCGACCGCGCCCAGCAGGACCGCGTCCGACGCCTTGGCCCGCTCCAGCGTCTCGTCGGAGACGGGGACGCCCTCCTCGCGGATGGCAACACCCCCGATCCGGCGTTCCTCGTAGTTCACCCTGACCCCGAAGTGCGCGGCGGCGACGTCCATGACGGTCCGCGCCGCCCCGACCACCTCCGGCCCGATACCATCACCCGGCAGCAACAAAATCTCGAACGAGTCGCGCATCTCTCCCACCTTCCTCTAGAACTCCGGCCGCAGGCGCAGCCACTCCCATCCTCCGTGGCCCAGGGCGCCGGCCAGAAGCTCCTCCGCTCGCCCCTCGCCCACGATCTCCTTTTCCTCCCATAGAGCGCGCACGAGACGTCCCAAAAACGCCTCCCCGAACTCCCGGACCGCCGCGTCCCCGAGCAGGAGCAGCAGGTTCTGAAACGCCATCTGCGTCCCCGCGTCGGCCCTGCCCCCGAACGACCGGACGGTGAACCCCGGGCTCCGGTCTACCCTCGAGAGGTGCTCCTCCACCGGTAGGTCCATCCTCGACGCGACGGCCGCCGCGGCGGCCTGGGGGATCAACTCCCCGAACCATGCCGGCGTCCTGACCACCTCCCCGCGCAGCAGGAAAGCGTGCACGAGCTCGTGCCAGACGACGAGCGGCCACGTCGCGGAAGTTCGTGGCCGTATCGCGGGCGTGAGCCCCTCCGGCAGTACCAGCGCCGGGGGCCGCACGGAACGGGTGAAGTAGGGGAGGCCGTGCGGGTAGGGCCTCTCGCCCTCCCTCGGCGCATCGGACCAGTCCCCGTCCGCAACCAGCAGCGCCTCCAGCTCGGGCGGCCCTGCCCCGAGAATCTCCGAGAGGGTTCCGGCCCCGTGCTCCAGGAGGACGGAGAGCCCCCGCGCCCTCTCCCGGAGGTGTGGCGGGTACGCGACCGGGATCTTGCCCGGTAGGCGTTCGTATCCGGAGAGGGCGGTGGGGGACTGCAACGGGGCAGGCGGTTCTAGGGGGTGACCTGCGGGGTGCGAGTGGCCCCGACCTTGCCAGCGGTGTACACGTTGACCGCCCGCACGTAGGCGCGCGCCGCCCCCTCGACCACGTCCTGGGAGAGGCCGCGCCCGGCGTACTCGCTCCCCTCGAAGTCCACCGTGATCCGGACCTCGCCCAGGGCATCCTTGCCGCCGGTCACCGCGTCGATGCGGAAGTCCGTCAGGCGGCCCTTGATGTTCGTCGCGGCGTCGATGGCGCGGAAGACCGCGTCCACCGGTCCCTCGCCCTCCGCCTCGGCCTCGAAGACGCCGTGGTCCTGGTGCGAGATCGTCACCGCCGCCCGGCTCTGGCGCCCCGTCGCCGCGACCACCCGGAACGAGTCGAGGACGAACTTGCCCTCGAAAGAGCCGACCTCATCCGCCGCTATAGCTTCGAGGTCCGCCGCCGTCACGGTCTTTTTGTGGTCCGCTATCTCCTTGAACCTCACGAACGCGCGCTTGAGGATCTCGCCCTCCAGGGTGTAACCGAGCTCCTCCAGGGCATCCTTCAGCGCGTGGCGCCCGGAGTGCTTGCCGAGGAAGATGTTCGTCCCCTCGAGCCCGATGTCCTTCGGCGTCATGATCTCGAAGGTCCGGCGGTCCTTCAGGACGCCGTCCTGGTGGATGCCGGACTCGTGCAGGAAGGCGTTGCGGCCCACGATCGCCTTGTTCGGCGGCACCTCGTAGCCGGTGACGTTCGAGACCATGCGCGAGGCGTTCGCGAGCTGGCGCGTATCCACCCCGACCTCGACCCCGTAGTGGTCGCGCCGCGTGGCGAGCGCCATCACTACCTCCTCCAGGGAGGCGTTACCGGCCCGCTCCCCGATCCCGTTGACCGCCACCTCGACCTGCCCGGCCCCGACCTGCACCCCGGCGAGGCTGTTCGCAACCGCGAGGCCCAGGTCGTCGTGGCAGTGTACGGAGAGGACGCGGTTCTTCAGCTCCGGCACGCGCTCCTGAAGCTCCGTCAGAAACCGCGAGAACTCGGCGGGCGTCGTGTAGCCGACCGTGTCCGCGATGTTGATCACGTCCGCCCCGGCCTCGACCGCCGCCGCGACCACCTCGGCGAGAAACCCGATCTCCGTCCTCGTCGCGTCCATCGGGGAGAACTCGACGTTCTCGCAGAGGCTCTTCGCGTGCCTCACGGCCCGGTCCGCCCCCGCCAGGATCTCCTTCTTGTTGGACCTCATCTGGTGCTCGATGTGGAGGTCGGAGGTGCCGACGAAGGTGTGGATGCGCGGTCTGGCCGACCACTGCACCGCCTCCCAGGCCCGCTCGATGTCAGCCTCCTGGATGCGGGCGAGGCCCGCGACGCGGGGACCCTTCACCTCGGCGGCGATGCGGCTCACCGACTCGAAGTCGCCGTCGGAGGTGATCGGGAAGCCGGCCTCGATCACGTCTACCTTGAGGCGCGCGAGCTGGTGCGCTATCTCTATCTTCTCTTCTACGGAGAGCGAGATCCCCGGCGACTGCTCGCCGTCTCGCAGGGTGGTGTCGAAGATTTCTACACGACGCATATTCCTGTTATCTCCCTACTGAATCGGAAACGTATCGAAACCTGCGGCTGGTGATCGGGTGGCCGCGGAAAGTACCCGGCGCTAGAGGCCGGGCTGGATAATTCGCCCGACGACCACCCTGGTTAGTCGTAGGATGACACGGGAGAAACGCAAGATGTTAGAAGCTACCCTTCATGTGAGGCATCAGTATGTCATCTTACCGCCCGCCTCGCAACCGAAACGCTGCACGGCCCCCACCCGCCCCGCTGATCACAAGAATGTTCCGACGGTCCCGTGGAGATCCAAGGGTATTGATGAGCTACCTCAAACTCCGTCGATCTCTCCGCGAGGGGTGCCCGTCAGGCTCACGAGTAGGGGCTGGGGTACGGATACCCCAGCCCCTGACATAGAAACGGAACGCAGGTTGCCCTCAGCCGGCGGCGCGCTCCGCAACCTCGACCGCGACGGTCCAGTCGGCGTAGTCGGGGTTCTCGCCGCGAGCGGCGCCGAAGTAGAGCTCCTGGAGCCTGCTCGCGACCGGGCCCATCTCGCCGGTCCCGACCTTCCTGTCGTCGATCTCCGTGACGGGGGCGATCTGGAAGCCGGTGCCGGTCAGGAAGACCTCGTCGGCGGCGTAGAGCTCGGTGCGGCCGACGTCGCGCTCGGTGGTCGCCATCCCGAGGTCCTTCTCCGCGATCTCCATGACGGCGTCGCGCGTGATCCCTTCCAGGATGTCCGCGGTGACCGGAGGGGTGACGAGCCCGCCCTTGCGAACTATAAAGATGTTCGCAGCACTCGCCTCGGAGACGAAGCCCGCCTGCGTCAAGAAGATCGCGTCGTCGTAGCCCGCCCGGTGCGCCGCGTCCACCGCGAGCGCCGTGTTGATGTACGAGCCGGTGCACTTGGCGCGCGCCGGGATCGCGTTGTCCGAGGACCGGCGCCACCCCGAGACGGCGCACTTCAGGCCCGTCAGCTCCACGTAGTTGCCCATCGGAACCGTGAAAACCGAGAGCTCCGTCGGCCCCCTGAGGTTGACCCCGACGGCCTGGGCGGACTTGTAAGCGAGCGGCCGGATGTACGTGTCTTCCCTCGGCGCGTTCCTCTTCAGGATCTCTAAAGTTATCTCACACAGCTCGTCCACCGACGGCACGAGATCGAGGTGCAGGATGCGGCACGACTTCTCGAACCGCTCGTAATGCTCGCGGAGCTTCAGGACCTGAAGCGTCCCCTTGCTCTCGTTCCAGTACGCCCGGATGCCCTCGAAGACCCCGGTGCCGTAGTTCAGGGCGTGGGTCGCGGGCGACAGCCTGATGTCGCCCATCTTGATGAACTCGCCGCCGTGGTAGGCCCACTCCGCGTCGTTGGCGGTGAAAGCGGTGCCGGCCATCAGCCCTGGCCCTTGGCGGAGCTTGCGGCCTGGGACTCTACCCCCTCGGCGGCGAGGGCGCGAAGCTCCGCCCCTACCTTCTCGACCGGCAGCAGGGCCTCGCGGCGGCGCTGCGCGAGGAACGAGGCCCCGCCCGCCTGGTTCTCCAGCACCCAGTCGCGGGCGAACTTGCCGTTCTGGATGTTGACGAGGATCTCGCGCATGCGATCCTTCGTCCCCTCGTCGATAACCTTGGGGCCGGCGGTGTAGTCGCCGTACTCGGCGGTGTTCGAGATGGAGTAACGCATCCCCGCGAGGCCGCCCTCGTAGATCAGGTCCACGATCAGCTTGAGCTCGTTGACGCACTCGTAGTACGCGAGCTCCGGCTGGTAGCCCGCCTCGACGAGCGTGTCGAAGCCGGCCTTGAGGAGCGCCGAGAGGCCGCCGCAGAGGACCGCCTGCTCCCCGAAGAGGTCGGTCTCGGTCTCTTCTTCGAAGGTCGTCTCGATGATCCCGGCTCGTCCGCTGCCGATGCCGCGGGCGTAGGAGAGGGCCACGTCTCGCGCCTCGCCCGAGGCGTCGTTCTGGATCGCGAAGAGGGAAGGCATCCCCTTGCCCTCGACGTACAGCCGCCTGAGGACGTGCCCCGGACCCTTGGGCGCCACGAGCCCGAGGTCGACGTGCGGCGGGACCACGATCTGGTTGAAGTGGATGTTGAAGCCGTGCGCGAACAGCACGAGCATCCCCTCGGAGAGGTTCGGCTCGATCTCGGCCTTGTAGACCGCCGGCTGCTTCTCGTCCGGTAGGAGCAGCATCACGACGTCGGCCCAGCGCGTCGCCTCTGCGATGGTCATGACCTGAAGCCCCTCGGCCTCGGCCTTCTCCTTGCTCTTGCTCCCCTCGTAGAGCCCGACCGCGACCTCGCAGCCGGAGTCCTTGAGGTTCAGCGCGTGGGCGTGACCCTGGCTGCCGTAGCCGAGGATCGCGACCTTGCGCTGCATGATCTCGTTGCCTATGTCACCTTCCCGGTAAACCCGAGCCATATTACCCTCCTCCAATGCCAGGCCGGGCCACCGGCCCGAGCCTCACCAAGTCTTCTACGCCGTCCCCCATACTAGCGAGCCATGCCTCGATCTGCCCAGTTGGGCCGGTCGCGACGACCGTGCCGCCTTCTTCGTGCAGCTCGATCCCCTCCGGGGCCTCACCGGTATCGCCGCCTACCTTCAGCAGCGCGACCTCCATGGTCTCGCCGCCCTCCTCGATCCCCTCGACGTCTTCGAGCGCGGAGAGGAGCAGCGCGTACCGGTGCGCGGACTCGGGCGGGCAATCCAAAACGACGGTTATCCGGAGGGTCTCGTCACCCGATCTGGTCTCGCGGCCCACGGTGAACCGCGAGACGGGCATCCTTTTGTTCTGGAGCGTCATGAGGAAGCGCACGAGGGCGAGCATCCCGCCGGAGAGGCGGACCTCCACCGCGTTGAGGGTGGCCTCCCCCTGTGCCCTAGGCGCCGCCATACGCGGCGCTGCTTTCGCTCTCCTCGATCATCTCGTTGACGCTCATCCCGCTCGGGATCATCGGGAAGACGTTCGCCTCGGGGTCGATGTGGAAGTCGATGATGGTGCAGCCGTCCTGCTCCTCCGCCCACCGGATCGCCGCCTCGATGTCGTCCCCCGGCTTTACGGTCTTGCCCGAGAGCCCGTAGGCCGCCGTGAACTGCTCGTAGTCCGGACCGGTCATCGGCGTTGCGGAGTAGCGGCGGTTGTGGAAAAACTGCTGCCACTGGCGCACCATGCCGAGGTAGCCGTTGTTGAGGATGGCGACCTTTATGTTCAGGCCGTGCTCCTTTATGGTGGCGAGCTCCTGCAGGTTCATCTGGAAGCCGCCGTCCCCGGCGACCACCCACACCGGCTCGTCCGGGTAGGCGAACGCCACGCCCATCGCCGCCGGGAGCGCGAAGCCCATCGTGCCGAGGCCGCCGCTCGTGATGTGGCTGTTCTTCTTCGTGAACTGGAAAAACTGCGCGGCCCACATCTGGTGCTGGCCGACGTCCGTGACGAGGCGCGTCTCCTCCCCGGCTATCTTCTTTATGGCGCGCAGGATGCGGATCGGGCCGTACTCCCCGCTCGCCCCCTCCTCGCGCCTCTTCTCGCCCTCCTGGCTCTTCGCGATCTCCTCGCGCCACGGGACGCGGGCATCGTCCTCGCGGTCCTCCGCGTCGTCGAAGTGAGCGAGCACGCCGCGCAGCGCGGCCTTGGCGTCAGCCGCGATACCGACCGTCGGCCTGACGACCTTGCCGAGCTCCGACGGGTCGACGTCTATGTGCACGATCTTCGCGTTCGGGGCGAACTTGTCGACGGCGCCCGTGATCCTGTCGTCGAAGCGCATCCCGACGGCGAAGAGCAGGTCCGAGCGGTCGATGGCCCGGTTGACGCTCGCCGCCCCGTGCATCCCCGGCCACCCGATGTACAGCGGGTGGTCGTCCGGGAAGGCGCTGAGGCCCAGGAGCGTCGTCACTACCGGCACCCCGGTCCGCTCGGCCAGCAGCCTGAGCTCCATCTCCGCCCCCGAGAGCGTGACGCCGTGCCCCGCGAGGATGAGGGGCCGCCGAGCCTTCCTCAGGAGTGCTGCCGCCGCCTCGAGCGCCGGGCTCGCCACGGCCTGCGGGACCTCCCGGAGCCTGCGGAAGGCGTCGTGCTCGCAGGCGGCGAACTGCACGTCCTTCGGCACGTCCACGAGGACCGGGCCGGGCCTGCCGCTCCGCGCGATCTCGAACGCCCTTCTCAACGTCGGGTAGAGCTCGTTCGGGTCCTCGACGAGGAAGGAGTGCTTCGTGAACGGCAGGGTCATCCCCATGACGTTCGTCTCCTGGAAGGAGTCCTTGCCGAGAGCCGGCCTGCCGACCTGGCCCGTTATCGCCACCAGCGGGATGGAGTCCATCTGCGCCGTCGCGAGCCCGGTGACGATGTTCGTCGCCCCCGGACCGCTCGTCGCGATGCACACCCCGACCTTGCCCGTCGCCCTCGCGTAGCCGTCGGCGGCGTGGGCGGCGGCCTGCTCGTGGCGCACCAGGATGTGCTTCAGCGGGTAGTCGGGGAGGGCGTCGTAGAAAGGCATGATCGCACCGCCCGGATACCCGAAGAGGTACTCGGCCCCCTCATCCAGCAGCGCCTCGCACATCGCCTCGCTCCCCGTGCGCGGCTTGTATTCGATATTGAAAGCGGTGTTCTCCACGATTTTTCCCATCCCTCACGAGTTTAGAGTCAGATCAAGAAACCCTTGCCGAAGAGGCGGGAAGCCCCGCTCTCGGACTAGGCGAGCCGGAAGGTGTCGCCCCGGCCCGCCCACGTAATTAGTCGTAGGGCGATGCGGGGGACACCCCTGGTTACTCGTGGGTGAAAGGAAGGAGCGAGCAGACGGGCAGCGTCGGGGCCGAACCCCGAGATCTCCACCTGCCCATTCTTCGAAACTGCGTTCAAAATTCTTCCCGGTTCGCTCGCCAGTTGATGGCACGGAGACTATACGCCCCGCCGCCTCCTGTCAAGCTGCACATAGTTCCCCATGAGGCTACCAGAGGTGCCGCATCAGCCGCTTTTCCAGGGGCCAGCGCTGGTTCTACACGAGCCGTAGCAACCCCCGGTTCTTCTCCATGAGGATTTTCTGCACGCAGCACGGAAACCTGTTCCAGGTCTCCCGCCGCGAAACGCCTTCGCTCTCGGTCGGCTTCGATCTCCACGAGTGGAGGCCCGTCATTACCCCTGTGCTTATCCCCTGTAAAGGAGGCAGTCGGCCGGTCCAACCCGAGTTTGCCCCACGAACGATCGACCACCTTCAGGCGCAACACGAAAGCCACGCCGAGCGGGTGGTGAGATCAGAGTACCGGAACGGGGTTCGGGGCGGCGACCTCTCCTAGTGGCTCGACCCTGGCGCCCGCCAGGTCGACGTCGAGCACCCACGCCTGGGCTTCCGTGCCTCTTTCCTCGAACGCCGCGTGCATGGCATGGGCTATGGCATCGGCGTGTTCCTCGGGGGCGAAGGCGAGGACGGTGGGGCCGGACCCCGAGAGGCAGGAGCCGTAGGCCCCGTTCTTGCAGGCGGCTTCTATGACGTCTTCGAGGCCGGGGATGAGGTGCGAGCGGTAGGGCTGGTGGAGCCTGTCCTGCATCGCCACGCGCAACAGGTCGTACTCGCCGGTCGCGAGCGCGCCCAGCAGCAGCCCGGCGCGCCCGACGTTGAAGGCGGCGTCGCGGTGCGGGACCGAATCGGGCAGGGCGTGGCGGGCGGCGGCGGTCGAGACCTCGAAGTCGGGGACGGCAACGACGGCCTTGAGGTTCTTCGGCTCCAGGCGCACGCTCCGTATGCCCTCGGGGGTGAGGGTGCCGATGACGAGGCCGCCGAGGAGGGCGGGGGCGGCGTTGTCCGGGTGGCCGTCGAGGTCGCAGACGAGGTTGAGGAGGTCCGGCGGGGCCATCGCGCGGCCGAGCAGGTCGTTAGCGGCGACGGCTCCCCCGACGAGGGCCGCCGCCGAGCCCCCGAGGCCGCGGGCGGGGGGGATGTCGTTCTCCTGGACGAGGTGGAAGTGCGCGTCGTGCTCGCCGAGCTCCTTGGCGACGAAACGGGCTGCCCTGTACGCGGGGTGGTCCTTGCCCTTGGGGACGAGGTCGGCGCCGATACCGTGGACCTCCACAAGGGGCTGGGGCGCCCGCTCGAGGCTTATGCGCATGGAGAGGGAGAGGGCGATGCCGACCGCGTCGTAGCCCGGGCCGAGGTTCGCCGAGGTGGCCGGGACGCGGACCGAGATCATCCGGCTTCCGGCTCCACCCGCTGCATCGTCTCCACGAGCGCGTCGAAGGAAGCTTCTATGGGCTCGGGGAGGCGGGTCCTGTTCAGGATCACATCCGGGTCCTTCAGCCCGTGCCCGGTGAGGACGCTCACCACCACGCCCTCGGGGGCGCGACCCTCCTTCGCCAGCTTCAGGAGACCCGCGACCCCGGCGGCGCTCGCCGGCTCGCAGAAGACCCCTTCCTTGCTCGCGAGGAGGCTCTGGGCCTCGAGGATCTCCTCGTCCGTGACGCTCTCTATGAGGCCGCCCGACTCGCTCACGGCCCCTAATGCACCCTTCTTGCTCGCCGGTGCCCCGATGCGGATGGCGCTCGCGACGGTCTCGGGGCTCTCGAAGTCGTGTCCGGCGACGAGGGGTGAGGCCCCCTCCGCCTGGAAGCCGAGCATCCGGGGGGCCGTGTCGGCATGGCCGGCGTCGCGCCACTCCCTGAAGCCCTTCCAGTACGCGGTGATGTTCCCGGCGTTGCCGACGGGGAGGGCGAGGGCGTCGGGTACGCGGCCCAGGGTCTCGGCGACCTCGAAGGCCGCCGTCTTCTGGCCCTCTATACGATCCGGGTTGACGGAGTTCACGAGCGCCACGGTGCCGAGGTCGCGTTCCGCCCGCTGGCAGAGCTTGAGGGCGGCGTCGAAGTTGCCCTCGATCTGGACTATCTTCGCGCCGTGGGCCAGGACCTGGACGGCCTTGCCCATGGCGATCTTGCCGGCCGGCACGACGACGAAGCAGGTGAGCCCCGCCCTCGCGGCGTAGGCGGAGGCGGCGGCGGCCGTGTTCCCGGTCGAGGCGCAGATCACGGCCTTGTTGCCGTCGGCGACCGCGCGGCTCAGGGCTACCGTCATGCCCCGGTCCTTGAAGGAGGCGGTCGGGTTCATCCCCTCGAACTTCAGGTAGAGGCGGGCGCCAATCCTCGCGGAGAGGCGCGGCGCCTCTATAAGGGGGGTGTCGCCCTCACCGAGCGTCGAGATTGCCCAGTCCGGGATCTCGGGCAGCAGGTCCCGATACCTTTTTATTACCCCCTGCCGGCCGGTCGGCGTTTTGACGGTCAAGATCTTGCCTTTCGATAGAGAGGTTCTTCCGGGCCCCCTACGGCGACCGCGGATGGGTTCCAACGATGCTGCTGCGGCAAAACTAACACGGCGAGCCTCGCCGCATCAAGGAGAGGCCGCGGTCGTCGACCGGGTGGTTGCCCCGCTCGGGTCCGCGCCCTTTATATACGTCTTTCGTCCCGAGATGGCCCGTCTTCGACTACGCCGCGTTGCACCGTCGGCGCTTCTTTGTTTCCGTGGGGTCATGCTGTAGGCTACGGAGGGGCCGGGTCGGGCCGCTCGTAAGGGATCAAAAGAAGAGGTAGCGGGTATTTTCGTGGATCGATGGAGAGAGAAGAAGGTCCTTATAACCGGGGTCTGCGGGACGGTGGGCCGGGAGCTTCTGAGGCAGGTGGTAGCGCGGGGGCCGGGCGAGGTGATCGGCCTGGACAACAACGAGAGCGAGCTTTTCTTTCTGAACGAGGAGTACCGCGAGGACTCGCGCGTCCGCTTCTCCCTGGGGGACATCAGGGACCGGGACAGCCTCATCCGGAAGATTCAAGGGGTCGACATCATCCTACACTCGGCGGCCTTGAAGCACGTCCTGCTCTGCGAGGAGTCGCCTCGCGACGCCGTGCAGACTAATATTATAGGCACGCAGAACGTGATCGACGCCGCGCTCGCAAACGACGTCGAACGCGTCCTGTTCACGTCCTCGGACAAGGCGGTCAACCCGACGAACGTCATGGGTACCTCGAAGCTCATGGGCGAGCGGCTCATGACGGCGGCGAACGCCGTGAGGCGCGGGGAGAGGCCCATCTTCGCCTCCACGCGCTTCGGGAACGTGCTCGGAAGCCGGGGGTCCG
>CADCVI010000012.1 GCA_902806105.1 uncultured Rubrobacteraceae bacterium | reverse complement strand
AGAACCTCGCCCGGCCGTGGGCGCCCCACCGCACCCTCGCCAGCTTCTACCTCTGGGAGTCGCTTGAGACGGACAACGCGCCCGTCTCGTAGCCGGGAGGCGGGAGTTCCACTGCCCGGGGCTCGCCCGGCGCGAGCACCCGCTCGCCGAAGGTGCCCGACACCTCAAGAGTCCCGTCCTTATGGGCCAGGACCTGGAGGCTGAGGAGCCCGTAGGCCCACCGGTAGCGCTTGGCGCGGTCCTCCGCACCGATGCTGGTCTGACCGCCGTGGACGAGCTGCGGCAGGTCCCCGAGGTACTCATCCACGGTCTCGGCGAGCCGGTCGAGCTCGGCGAGCCTCTCGCGCCTGTCGCCGAGGGCGGCGAGCTCGCGCGTGGCCTCGGCCCTGCGCTCTTCAAGCCCCGCGAGGTGGGCGTCGAGCTCCTCGTCGGTGATCCGCCCCCGGGCGGCGAGCCTGACGTAGCCCGCCCTCTCGGTCTCTACCTCGGCGAGAAGCGCCTCCAGAAAGGCCGCCTCCTCCTCGGCGCTCCCGAGGCCCGCACGGTCCAGCTCCAGCCGCGCGAGCGTCTGGCGCCGCAGCGACTCGGGGTCGTGCAGCAGCCGGTAGACGAACTCCCTCACGCGCCCCTCG
This sequence comes from uncultured Rubrobacteraceae bacterium, assembly GCA_902806105.1. The sequence continues at coordinate 2,776 of CADCVI010000012.1, read as the reverse complement.
ATATCCTCGGCACGGTGGAACTTCGCGTGCTCGCAGGAGCCCGCCCCGTGGCGGCGGCGGTGGCCGCAGACGTAGTGGAACTGCTTCTTGCGTTGGTCTTTCCGGCCCTTGCCGCCGGAGGTGGTGTGGATCGAGAGGCGCCGCCCGCACGCGCAGAACCCCACGCCGCCCGAGAGCTCCCAGAGGCGCCTTCCGGCGTTGGCGGGCCGGGTGTTGCCCGCGAGGGAGGCGCGGGCGGCGTCCACCCGCTCGCGGGGGAGGCCCGCGTCGGGCACGGGCACGGCGATGAGCTCCCCTTCCGGGCGCTGGCCGAACCTCCGCGCCGGTCCGCCCGACTTTGTCAGCTTGCCGGTCCGCCTGGTGGCGTCTCTCCCATACCACCACACGCCGTGATTCTTGGAACGGTCGAGGCCGTCGAGCACCGCCCGCGAGAGCTGGCCCCGCCCGGCCATCGCCTCCAGCTCCCCAAACGCGTGTGGGCGGTAGACGTCGTTGAGCACGAGGTCCCTTATGACGGGGTTGTGCCAGAGCTTCTTACCGCGCGGAGAGGGGACGCCCTCGCGCTCCAGCGCCTTCTTTACGGTCGCGATGCCGTAGCCCTCCTCGGACATTAGGCGAAAGATGCGCCGGACGAGGGGCGCGGTCTCCTCGTCCACGACGAAGTTGGTCCGGTCGGCGTTGAAGCGGAACCCGAGCGGCGCGGAGCCCGCCCCGACGACCTTGCCCTCCCGCGCCCGCTGCTCGCGGCCCCGGCGCGTGCGCCGCGCGGTGACGCTCCGCTCCATCTTCGCCATCCCGCGCCGGATATCCCGGAAGAATTCGGACTCGGGGCTGTCGTCGGCCTCGTCGTCCAGGGTCCTAAGCGTCGCGCCGAACTCCTCGAGCTTCGCCTTCAGGTAGCCGAAGTGCCAGGGCTCGCGGCTGATGCGGTCCTGGTCTTGGGCGACGACGACGGTCGCCTCGCTGCCGGTCACGAGGTCGAAGAGGTGCGAGAAGCCGGGGCGCTCCAGGAGCGCGACCGTGCCCGAGACCCCGGCCTCCTCGACGACCTCGATCATCTCGTAGCCTTGCTCGGCGGCCCACGAGCGCAGCCGGTCTGCCTGCTGCCTCACGGAGTAGCCGCGCTGGGCCTGCTCCTGCGTCGAGACGCGGGCGTAGCCGACGCACCTGGGTCTAGCTTTAGTTGTGCTGTTTGCGCTCATGGTGCCCGCCAGGACCACTGCGTGGCTCTCCTCGCTGATCGCCCTGCGCCCGAGCGCGACGTCCACGTTGAGCTTCGGGTCCTGTTGCGTCATCACTCTCTGTTCCTCCAATCTGCTTCGATTACCTCTATCAGCATGATCGTGGCGTGCGCGTACCTGGGGTCTTCGCGTCTGGCTATCTCCTCCTTGAGTTCACCGAGGAGTTCGTCGCTGAACCTGTCCTTAACGCCGGGGCAGAGCAGCATCAGTTCGCCCACCACCTCGGCGAGGTAGGCGTCCGCGTTCTCGTCGCCCACCAGATCCGTTACGTGCTCCGCGAGCTGGTGGGCGAAGGTGCCCGCGTCCGGTAGCTCGGACACCGTTACGCTCACACCCTTCCGACCTGGGCTTCCAGCGCGTCCGAGTCGCAGACGCCCCGGAGAGGGCAACCGTCCTGCTGTGGGCGGCCACGCACCACGCCGGGGCCGGAGCGGTCTACCGTGGGGCTAGGAGATACGTCACCGTGCCCGCCCGGGGGCTTGGCGGCGGTGCGCGGGCGGCGGGTGCGGCCCCTCCCGAACCTGCGGGCCAGCATCAGCAGTGTCCCGTTGGGCTCCACTTGGTGGCTGGCATACCGGCACATTGCGATGGCACGGCATCGCGGCTCGCCCTCCAGCGCCCTGAGCACGAAGGCCGCCGGGATGCCGAAGTGCTCCCCGAGGGTGGCGGCGAAGGCGGCGTCAACGACGCAAGGACCGTTTGATGTCTGCGGGGACTTTTTGGCAGGCGAGGTCTCAGTTTTCATTGCGGGGCTCCTCTCTTTCCGGATCGTGTACCCCCTGATTTAAACATGATATGCATATATACTGCAAGATTCCGAACCTCGCGCCGTGGTCGAGGTTCGTGGTCGTAAGCTAATTCTGCCCTTGCACTTTTCATGTCGACGTTATACCGTACAAGTACCGTGTAAGTACGGTACAAATCGTGCAGGCGAAGCGGAAAGAGGTCAGGGATGCTATGACGGAGCGCGAGCCGCCGTGGCGCCGTCCCATGCAGAAGACGGTGAACCTGATGGATGTGCTGGCCGGGCTCGGGCACACCCCGGAGAGCTTCGCCCGGCTTATCGGGCGCAACGCCTCTGGGTTGCGGCGGACTATCCGGGGCGAGACCAGAGCGACCCCTTCTGCGGCGAGGGACATCATCGAGGGGCTTCGCGCGGAGGGATGGAAAGGAGACCCGAGCCGAATCGTGCAGTTACCTAACGCGATCCAGATGTCCCATGTGGACCGCCTGAGGGAACGGACCGAGGGAGTGTCAGCACGCCCGGCGTCCGGTTCTCGGGCTGCGGTGTCCAGGGCCTTGACGGAGCTTATGCGGGCCTTGGGCAGGGAGGAGGTGGACCGGGTATACGAGAGGGTGTTCGGCGCAAAGCCGAACGACAAGAAGTAGCGAATAGGAGGGACCGGCGCCAAGGCCGACCAAAGCACCGGCGACGGTCCCAAAGACACCCCACAGCAAAGGAGATGTCGTGCGTAACGATACACCAATAGACCCGTCTGCGGGCGAACAGCCAGATCGGGTGAGCCTCCACGAGG
>CADCVI010000011.1 GCA_902806105.1 uncultured Rubrobacteraceae bacterium | reverse complement strand
GCGGGGCGGCTTCGAGCCGGCCCAACCACTCCGCGTAGGTGACGCGTTCCAGCGCGTACCCCGCGTCCTCCAGCCGGTCGAAGAGCGTCCCGGCGGGCGCGGGTTCCGGGTTGGCGAGGTGGTAGGTTCCGCCGGCCGCGTCCGGGTCCGCGGCGATGCCGAGTATCGCCGCGGCCACGAAGTCCACGGGTGTCATCTCCATCCCCCAGCCCTCGACCTCGGGGGCGGCGCCGAGGCGCAGAGATTCGCAGAGGACCGCGGCGAGCAGGTCGCGCGGGTTGGAGGCGCCGGTCCGCGAGTGGCCCGAGATAAAGCCAGGGCGGTAGACGGAGGCCGGCAGGCCGCGGTCCGCCGCCTCGCTGACGAGCCTCTCGGCCACCCACTTGGACCGGCCGTAGCCGTCTTCGCGGGCGTCCGCGAGGAGGTCGAGGTCCGCGTCCTCCATGCAGAGGCCGGCGTTCGGGGGGAAGATCCCATCCGTGGAGACAAAGTGGAACGGCTTTGTCTTGTGCCGGCAGGCCAGGCGCAGCGCCTCTCGCGTGCCGCCCACGTTCGGCGCCGCGAGCGCGGGGTAAGGGTAGACAAGGTTCACGGCCGCGCCGGCGTGGATCACGAGGTCCGCCTCGCGCGCCAGCGCGTCGAACCCCTCCTCGTCCATCCCGAGCAGGGGCTCGCCGAGATCCCCGACGACCGGCACGACCAGATCCATCCGGTCGGTGGGGAGGCCGTAGGATTCCAGGTTGGCGGCGATGGTCTCCAGCGGGTCCTCGCCGTCCCGCCCCCGAACGAGGCAGTGGACGCGGGCTCCCGTGGATAGGAGCCCGTCGAGGAGGAAGGCCCCGAGGAAGCCCGTGGCGCCCGTCAGGAAGACGTCTTCGGCGTCCGGGAGGGCCGCCGCTTCTACCGCACCCTCAGGTGAGATCTCCGGCCCGAGGACGGCCTCGGCGCGCAGGTCGATCTCCGAAGGGCCCGTGGCGTCGCCGCCTTCGTCGCGCTGGAGCGCTTCGATCCTGTCACACAGGCCCCGCACCGTCGGGTCCTCCATGAAGAGGGGCATCGAGACGTGAACGCCGAAGCCCTCCTCGACGCGGGTGGAGAGCCCGGCGGCGGCGAGCGAATGACCGCCGAGGTCGAAGAAGTCGTCCCCCGCCTCGACCTCGCCCTCGTCCAGGCGAAGCGCCTCCTCCCAGATCCTCTTGAGCAGGTCCTCCTTCTGCGCGCGCGGCGCCCCGGCGGGGAGCTTCGTGGCCGCCGATCCTCCATCGGCGCGGGCCTGGCGGGGCGGGGGCGGTGGGAGCCTCTTGCGGTCCACCTTGCCCGAAGTAGCCTGGATCGGGAGCGCGTCGAGCGCCACGTAGACCGCGGGGACGGCGTAGTGGGGCAACACATTACGCAGGACGCCCCGGATCTCCTTGCTCCGCCCCGTCTTCGGGTCGAGGCTCCAGCCGGAGAAGCGGCCGTCTTCCCGCGGCTCGGGAACAACGTAGGCGACGAGGCGTTTATCCTCCCCCTCCCCGCCCTCCGAGACCACCACGCAAGCCCTGACGGCGACGTTCTCCTCGATGGCGGCCTCTACGGCGCCGAGCTCTACGTTGTAGCCCCGGACCCTGACGCGGAAGTCGGCCCGGCCGAGTATCTCCAGCCGCCCGTCCGGCAGGACGCGCCCCCTGTCGCCGGTCCGGTACATCCGCGCGCCCTCCTCCCCGGCGAACGGGTCGGGCACGAAGCGCTCGCCGGTCTTCTCCGGCAGGTTCACGAAGCCGCGGGCAAGCATCTCCCCCCCGACGCAGACCTCGCCCGGCTCCCCCTCCGGCACGCGCCGGAGCTCGTCGTCAAGGATATAGAGCCGGTCAGGGCGGACCGGACGGCCGACGGGGCAGTACGTCGAATCCGGGTGGTCCACGACCTCCCGCAGCTCGGTCACGGCTACCTCGTGGGTCTCGGCGATGCTGTAGAGGTTGAAGGAGCGGGCGTGGGGAAGTGTTTCGAGCAGGCGGCGGGCGAGCGTCTTGGTGACGACCTCGCCGCAGACCCAGATCGTCTTCAAGTCGGGGAGCCGTTCGGCCAGATCCGGGCCGCCCCAGTCGAGGACGGCCTCCGTCAGCGAAGAGGTCATCTGGATCTCGGTGATGCGGTGCTCTTCCAGGTACCGCACCAGGGCCGGAGGATCGTAGATGACGTCGTCCCCGATGACGTACGAGGCCCCGCCCCTGAGCAGCGGCCGGAGCACCTCCCACACGAAGAAGACGCTGCACCCGACCCGATCTCCCGGACCGTAGTCGCTCACCCCGTAACGCCACAGGTACGAGAGCACCGGCGCCCGGTGCGGGTTCGCGATGCCCTTCGGCTTGCCCGTCGTACCGGACGAGTAGGGTATGAAGGCGAGGTCCTCGCGCGTCACCGGCGGGGGCTCCGCGACCCCGTCCGCGGCTTCGGGCTCGTCTACGTCCATCCGGAAGCTGCGCTGCCAGTCGGGCAGGCGCCCGGTGTGGGCGTCTTTGGTGAGGACGACGACGGGCTCGCAGTCGGAGAGGACGTCCTCCAGCTGCGACGCCGGGTAGGCGAGCTCCAGGGGCACGTACGCGCCGCCGGCCTTCATGGCGGCCAGTATCGCCACCACGTACTCCGCGCAGCGCTCCATGTACACGCCCACGGCGGCGTCGGGAACGACGCCGAGTGCTATCAGGTGGCCGGCGAGCGCGTCGGCCCGCCGGTCCAGTTCAGCGTAGGTCAGCGTGGTCCCGGCGTCCACGACGGCCGTCGCGTCCGGGGTCTTGCGGGCCTGGCGCTCGAACAACTCGTGCAGGCAGAGGTTTCGCTCATCCATGGCCGGCCTAGCACTCCCGCGCGTCGGGTTCCGGGCGCACCTGCCGGGGTGTGGATGGTCTGGCCTTGCCAGCCAAAATGCTACAGACGCCCACGTCAACCGTCGAATCCGTCCCTCTTCTCATCCCAAAACGCCCTTTCCTGACCTTCCGTTCACGACAAAACCATGCTGTGATCTGTTCAGGTTGCGACAGGACGCCGCGGGAGAAATATCAGGACCACGCCCCGATCGAAGACCGTTGCGGGCGAAGCGGCCCGGAAACAACGCTGCACATAGTAACCCGTAAGCGCGCTACTTCCAGCGCCTACGCCGAAGATACCTTTAAAGTTTTGTTAAGTTTCGTGAACTTGCTGTGGGTTCTACCCTCCCAGGGCGCCGATGAGCTCCTGGGCTGCCACGTAGAGGAAGATCAGGAGGGAGACGCCGAGGACCAGGTTCGAGAGCCACCCGCTGCGGAACTCGCGCGGGACGCGCAGGTTGAGGAGCCAGAGGAGGGTTATGGCGAGGAACGGCATGAACACCGCGCCCAAGGAGGCGTAGATGATCACGATGGCGACCGGCTCGTCGAAGGAGAACAGCAGCATCGGGGGGAAGGTGATCC
>CADCVI010000010.1 GCA_902806105.1 uncultured Rubrobacteraceae bacterium | reverse complement strand
CCGCATCTCCCGCGGGCGCACCATCCGGGAGTTTATCCTCGGGGTGATGATCGCCCCGACCATCTTCTCCATGCTCTGGTTCTCCGTGTTCGGGGGCGCCGGCATCCAGGCCGACAACCAGACCAATGGAGCTATCAGCTCGGCCGCCGGAAACAGCGAGGCCCTCGGGCTCTTCGCGTTCCTCGAACAGAGCCCGCTCTTCCTGCTCACGTCGGTCTCCATGCTCTTTCTGGTCTGGATCTTTTTCGTCGCCGGCGCGGACGCGGGCACGATCGTGCTCGGCAGCCTGTCCGCCGGGGGCGTCCTGAACCCGAAGAGGAGGATCAAGCTGATCTGGGGCGCGATAATGGGGGCGCTCGCCGCGAGCCTGCTCCTAGCCGGGGGTCTCGACGCGCTCCAGAACGGGGCGATCCTGGCCGCCACGCCGTTCGCCATACTCATGTGCCTGATGTGCTGGTGCCTGTACAAGACCCTCAAGTCCGATTACAGAGAAGAGAGGGAGCAGATACGGCAGATCATGGCCCACGACCAGAACGTCGAGAAGGGCCAGATGCAAGAGATCATGCGCCGCCACGAGGCCGGGGAGCCCGTGGGCCAGCAGGTGAGAGAACGGGACGGATAGCCCGTCCAACCCACCACCAATTCGAGGGTCGTCCCGTCAGCGCACCTCGTCGAGGGTCTTCGCCAGGGCGTGGCCGTCCGGCTGTCGACCATCAGGCACCGAGGACGGTGTGCCCGTCAGGTGGGGCGGCGCTCCTATCTCCTTCCGTGGTGAGTTCCCGGACGATCTCTAGGAAGGCTTGCAGGTTCGAGGAGAGGTTGTCGCGCCACCAGGCCGCTACCAATTCCAGCGCCGGCGAGGGGTCCCGCAGGGGCTTGAAGACCACGCCGTAGGGCCGGTGCCCCGAGACCATGGGCCGGGCGACGATGCCGACCCCGATGCCCGAGGCCACCATCCTGTAGGTAGCGGCCCCAGAGTACAGCTGCGGCTCCTTGCGCTGCACCACCTTGGGCTCGAAGCCCGCCCCCCGGCAACACGCGACCACGTAGTCGTAGGAGCGGGGGTGAAAGCCGCGGGAGAAGAGGATGAGGCGTTCGTCCGACAGCTCTCGCAGGGAGATTTCGTCCCGGCCGGCGAGGGGGTGCCCTGCGGGGAGGGCGGCCACGAGCTCTATGTTCAGGACTTGCTCTACCTCTAGGTTCTCGTCCTCTTCGGGCCTGAGCATGAACCCGATGTCGAGCGTTCCCCTGCGCAGCTTGTCGATCTGTTGCAGCGTCTCCTGCAAGGTGAACGTCTCGTGCTCTTCGAGCTCGACGTACGGGTAGCGCCTGCGGAAGGTCTGCAGGGCGTCCGCGATGGGCGTGTGGTTCGCGTACTCTGGGAACCCCACTCTCAGGTGACGGGCCTCGACGCCGCCTATCTCCCTGGCCTCGCGCGTCGTCTGCTCGACCAGCACCAGGACCCGCCGGGCACCCTCAAGCAGAACTTGCCCGGCCTCCGTCAACGCGACGTGCTTCTTGGACCGATAGAAAAGGGCGACCCCGAGCTCTTGTTCGAGCTTCCGGATCTGCTGGCTCAAGGCCGGTTGGGAGAGGTACATCCGCCCTGCCGCCCGGCTGAAGTTCAGTTCTTCGGCCACCGCGACGAAATATTTTAGGTGCCTGAGCTCCATAGTTGCTCCGCTCGTACCCTCCCCTGTGTGCTTCGTACTGTACCCTTTTTCGGGCCCGTCAGACGGGGTCCACCCAGAGCGAATCCCTCTATAAGCCATGCTTATGGTCCCCGTCGAAAAACGTATTAGACGATCTGCGGGCTGGCTCTTACATTTCCGGTATGGACAAGAACTACGAAGTTATCGTCATCGGGTGCGGCGGGCTGGGTTCGGCGGCCCTATACTGGCTCTCCAGGGAGTTGGGCCCTGACGTGCTCGGCCTGGAGCAGTTCCGGCTCGGCCACGACCGCGGTGCGTCGCAGGACCACTCCCGCATCATCCGGCTCGCCCAGCACCAGTCCGAGTACGCCGCCCTCGCCCCCCACGCCTACGAGGCTTGGGCCGAGATCGAGGAGGAATCCGGTGTCCGGGTCCTCTTTAAGACCGGCGGCCTCGTCATAGAGGCCCACGAGGAGCGAGACCCGGAGAAGGTCGGCGCCCGCAACGTGGACGGCTACGTCGCTGCCTTCGAGGAACACGGCTTCGACTACGAATTGCTTGACCCCGTCGAGCTCATGGACCGCTGGCCGCAGTTCCGCCTCGAAGGGTCGGAGCGTGCAATCTTCCAGAAGGACTCGGGGCTCGTGGACGCCCGCAAGGCGAACGCCGCCCACGTCGCCCTGGCCCGCTCGCGCGGCGCCACGGTGCTCGACGAGACCCCCGTCAGGGCCGTCCTCCCGAGCGGAGATGGCGTCGAGGTCGTCACCGACGAACACACCTACCTCGCCGACCGGGTGGTGGTGGCCAGCGACGCCTGGACCAACGAGGTCCTTAGGGAGACCGGCACGCGCATACCGCTCACCGTCACCCAGGAGCAGGTCACCTACTACGCGACGCCGAACCTCAAAGAGTTCTCCCCGGAGCGCTTCCCCGTCTTTATGTGGCACGGGAAGGACAACTTCTACGGGTTCCCCGTCTACGGCGAGGTGGCCACCAAGCTCGGGCAGCACATGGGCGGGCACGAGGTGACCGCCGATACGAGGACCTTCGAGCCAGATCCTGTTCGTGTGGAGCGCTACCGGGCGTTTCTCGGCAGGTACGTGCCCGGCTTTCTCGGGCCCGAGTTGTACACAAAGACGTGCCTGTACACGATCCCGCCGGACCAGAACTTCGTCATCGACACGTTGGCGGACCACCCCCAGATCTCGGTCGCCATCGGGGCCGGCCACGCCTACAAGTTCGCCGGCCTGATCGGACGCATCCTCTCGGAGCTCGCCCTGAAAGGGCGATCCACCTTCCCCATCGGCGCCTTCGGCCTGGACCGGCCCGCGGTCGCCGACGAAGCCTTCGAGAAGGCCTTCCACGCGTGAGGGGGGAAAGGACCATGGCCGACCTTACCGACCTCCTGAGGGACCGCGAACCGAACAAGACCCTCCCCAGAGAGTTCTACCTGGACCGGGAGCTGTTCGAGGAGGAGCTCTCGCGGATCTTCCACACCAACTGGCTCTTCGCGGGGCACACGTGCGAGATACCGGAGCCCGGCGACTACTTCCTGCTCACGGTCGGCGGGGAGGAGCTTATAGTCCTCCGCGACAAGGAGGGCGGCGTCAGGGCCCACTTCAACGTGTGCCGCCACCGGGGCTCTCGCATCGCCACCGAGTCCCGGGGGCGCTCCCGGTCCCTGGTCTGCCCCTACCACCAGTGGGCCTACAAGCTCGACGGCTGCCTCGCCAACGCGAGGCTCATGGGCGAGGGCTTCGACGCGGGCGCGTACAGCCTGCGCTCGGCGGCGGTGCGCGA
>CADCVI010000009.1 GCA_902806105.1 uncultured Rubrobacteraceae bacterium | reverse complement strand
GGCGTTCCTCGTCGGTCAGACGAACGACATACCTCTTGTACACGGCGGACCTCCCTCATGGGATCTCCCTCATGGCGTGAGAATCGACAGGGAGGGTACGCCGGGGAGCTTCACCGCGCAACCAGAGTGTGCCAAAGGACTAGAAGCTACCGTAGTACGCAACTTCGGGGGCGATGTCGAGCAGGACGAGGTTCTTGAGGGGTCCCCCCGGGAAGAACGAGGCGTACATGGCGCACAGCGTCCCCTCCCCCCTGGGACTGGCCGAAGAGGCTGACCCTCTCCGACCCAGAGGTCTCGACGACCTTCTCCACGGCGACATGCATGTAGTCCAGTACGAAGTCCTCCAGCGACAACTTCGCGTCCTCCACGCCGGAGATCCCGAAGTCCAGCATGTAGACGTCGAAACCCTCCCCGACCAGGTACTCCACCAGGCTGTTGCCCGGTACGAGATCCAGGACGTAGGGTTTGAGCACGAACCCGTAGACCAGGAGCACCGGCACCGGACGCCTCTCCCCCACGCCGCCACCCTCGTCGGGACTCCGGTAACGGTAGAGCCGGGTCTTGTTCCTACTCCAGACGACCTCCCCGGGCGTCACCCCCGTCTCGACCCCTATCTCCTGCAATAGCACGTGCGTGCCCGTCGCGTACTTCCTGGCGCGGATCGTCTCGGGACCATCGTAGTTGCAGACGCCGAACGGCCCGAGGGTCCAACCCCCGTCCGGACGGCTTTCGGGCCGTGATGGCTCCGCCCCGTCGGAAGGGGGACGACCCCGGATCACGCCAGGCCGCCAAGCCGCCGCCCGAGAACCCCGGCGACGACCCGCACGGAACGCTCGACTGCCTCACCGATCCTGTACAAGCCCTCCACCACGCTAAACCCTTCGAGAAAGTCGCCCGAATGCCAATCTTGATATGTGCATTGTACATTTATATGCATAATCGACTACCTTCGAGGCGCGTCGGCCGCGAGCGAGTCGGTGTAGGCGCCTACACCTTTCGATGTATTTACTGTGGCAATCGACCTCGCGGGGTTTCCGGGGGAATAGCGGTATATTAAGGTGCCTTTTCATACCCATTACGGCGACGCGGGGGCATCGGGAACCACGATCCCGCAAGACCATCGCGGGCCGATCTCCACGCGGAGGGGGATCAGAGATGTCGAGGAGCGGGGCGGCCCGGCCGCCGAACCTGGCAACCGTTTACTGGCTGATCGAGAACATCGAGGTCGGGCGGTCGGAGAAGCTTACCGTCCGCGTCGAGGCGGAGGGAGAGGCGCTACCGGTCTTCAGCTTCCCGGAGGAGGCCGAGATGTTCCTGAAGCTCGGCGGTCTGGAGGAGCGGGGCTGGCGGATCACCGAGAGCACGGCCGCAGAGCTTCTCTCGCGGCTCGCGCAGTACCACCGCGCGGGTATCGAGCTCGTGGCACTCGACCCGTTGCCGGAGATGCTGGACTCCATGTTCGGCACGACCATCGCCCTCGTGACCTTGAGCCTGCGAGGCTTCGTGGAGCGCCACGCGACAAGGTCGGAACAGGAACTCGCACGTAGCTAGGGCGAGGGGCGGAGCCCGGCCTCCGCCCCTCGCACCGTCAGCTCTCGGTCTTGCTGATGGCATATCGCTCTGGCCCTTCCGCCGCCTCTCCCTGGACTTGCGCCAGGGAACCGGCGCCGCGGCCAGCGACACTCTTCTCGGGGAATGATCCGTGCTTTGATTCCGTATTCTCAGACTCGTTGCGCGGGAACGAGTCCTCAAGGCAGCGGAGGGTGCGGTTCAGTTCCGTGAACCTATTGTCGATGTTCTCGCGTGCCGACTTCAAGGCATGCTCTTCTCTAGGAGGTTCACTGTTTCGGCTTCCGGAAGACAAGGAAGCGGAGGAAAACGAAGCTCATGGTGGACGCGCCCACCATCGATAAGACCTTGGCGACGTTGCTCCCGGCCAGCGGCGAGAGGTCCGTGTAGATCATCAGCCCGCGGGCGAGCAGCCAGATCAGGAACCCGCCCACCGCGACGTTCAGGACCCCCTGCACGGTGAACAGGCCGACCTGCCGGGCGTCGTGACGGGCCCGGTGCCTGAAGGTCCACAGGGTGTTCCACAGGTAACTGTTCGCGTTCGTGACGACCAGCGCGGCAACGTTGTAGACGACGAGGAGTTCGGGGCTGCGGGTGGGCGAGAGCAGGAGCAGCAAGTTAAGGACCCCGATGTCCACGAGCGCGTTGGAGCCCCCGACGAGCGAGAACTGGGCGTACTTGATACCCGTTTTCTTCCCGGACTCTCGCAAATCTTCGCCGCCCTCACCCACCGATGCCTCCCTTCCGGCGTTCGCCACGGCCCGCCCCGGACCCGTTGCGGTGGCATCGCAAAAACGATCCTACCGCAATGCCAGGATCCGCCGTTCGCCGTCCGCCGAGACGGAATCCACCGGGATCAGAAAAGTCTTGTGCAGAAAGAAACCAACCTTGACTGACACGTATTCGGCCCCGCCCTTGCCGTTGACGAAGAGCTTCTCGGTCTTGCCTATCTCGCGCCCGAAGGACCCTGGAGCGCGTAGTCCGCGAACTCCGCCGGCGACGCGAACCTCTCACCGGACTCATCGTTCAGCACCGCATAGCCCGTCTCCCTCACGGGCGGGGAGTCGCCTTTACGGTACTCCCCGCCCGTGCGACGTACTGCCTCGTTCCTCAACATCGTCCTTCCTGCTGTCGGCCGCCGGTACTAGCGCCGCAGGCGCCGGGTCTCCGGCTTCTCGGTATCGTCCTCCGTGCTCTCGGAAGAACCGCTCTTCTGCTGGTGCTGGTTGTGCTGTTGCTGCTGCTCGATCTGCTGGCGGGCCTCGCCGCTCTTCTCGTAGCCGTCCTGCACTATCTGCTGCGCGACGCCCTGGCCGCCGAGGCCGAACGCTATGGCCGCGGCCAGCGCCACCCCGCCGAGCAGGATCAGGAACGTCGGCGCGATCAGTTCCTCCGCGATCCCGAGCTGTGTCAGCGCCGCGAAGGCCGCAAAGACGATGATGCCGTACTGCGCCACGCTGCCCGCGACGCTGCTGCCCGTAGCCCCGCGCACTATCCCGGCCACGAAGTTGGCGAGCAAGGTGGCGAGGACCAGGATCAGGATGGCGGCGATGATCTGCGGGATGTAGGCGATGAACTGCGCCAGAACATCACTGATCGCCGAGATGCCCAGGGTGTCAACGGCCATGGTGATGGCTATAAAGAACACCAGCCAGAAGACCAGCTTGCCCAGGATCGAGAGCGGGGTCTGCTGGGTCTGCGAGCGGTCGAAGAACTGCTTTATGCCGCCCTGCTCCATCCAGCCCTGGAAGCCCACGGCCTCAAGCGCCTTGGTGGTTACGCCCTGGAGCACCTTGGCGATGATGTAGCCGATGACGAGGATGAGGAGAGCGCCGATAAGCGCCGGCAGCGCCCCGAGTATGGCGCCGAGCCCGTCCGACAGTGACTG
>CADCVI010000008.1 GCA_902806105.1 uncultured Rubrobacteraceae bacterium | reverse complement strand
GACGTGTGCTCTTCCGATCTGCTCGCCCTCCATGAACATGTGCTCCGTGCGGCAGAGCCCGATCCCCTCGGCCCCGAGCTCTCTGGCCCTCCGCGCGTCCTCGGGCGTGTCGGCGTTGGCCCGCACGCCCAGGACGCGTGCCTCGTCGGCCCAACGCAGCACTGTCTCGAAGTCCTCGCTCGGCTCGGGCGCGACCAGTGGAGCCTCGCCCCGGATGATGCTGCCGCTCGCCCCGTCTATCGTCAGGACCTCGCCGGCCTCGAAGGTCTCCCCGTTGATGGAGATCGAACCCCGTTTTAGATCTATCTTGAGGGCGTTGCAGCCGGTCACGGCGGGCTTGCCCATCCCGCGGGCTATGACCGCCGCGTGGCTGGTCATGCCACCCAGGGCGGTGAGAACGCCCCTGGCTGAGATCATGCCCTCCACGTCGTCCGGGTTGGTCTCCCGGCGCACCAGCAGCACGGCCTCCCCGGCCTCCGCTCGTTTCTTCGCTTCCTGCGCCGTGAGGATGACCTTCCCCGTCGCCGCCCCCGGCGAGGCGGGGAGGCCGTGCGCGAGGACGTCGAGCTCGGCCCCGGGGTCTATGCGCGGATGGAGCAGCTGATCGAGCGCCGCAGGCTCGACGCGCAGCACGGCCTCCGGCTGGGAGATGAGGCCCTCACCGGCCATGTCGCACGCGATCCTGAGGGCCGCCGCCCCGGTCCGCTTGCCGCTCCTGGTCTGGAGCATGTACAGCCGGTCGCGCTCGATGGTGAACTCCATGTCCTGCATGTCGCCGTACTCGCGTTCGAGCTTCTGCGCCGTCTCCAGAAACTGCCGGTAGGCCCTCGGCAGTACCGCCTCCATCTCCTTGAGAGGTCGCGGCGTGCGGATGCCCGCGACCACGTCTTCGCCCTGTGCGTTCAGGAGAAACTCCCCGAAGAGCCCCTGCTCCCCCGTGGCCGGGTTGCGGGTGAACGCCACCCCGGTCGCCGAGGTCTCGCCCATGTTCCCGAAGACCATCCGCTGCACCGTCACGGCCGTCCCCAGGGTGTCCGGGATGCCGTACTCCCTGCGGTACGCCACGGCCCGCGCCCCGAGCCACGAGTCGAAGACCGCTCCTATCGCCAGCTCCAGCTGCCCGTAAGGGTCCTCCGGAAGGTCTACCCCGGCCTCCCGGGCCACGATCTCCTTGAACCGTGCCACCAGTTCTTCGAGGTCGGTGGCCGTAAGCTCCGTGTCCGCCTCGACGCCTCGCTCGCCCTTCATCTCCTCGATGGCGTCTTCGAACAGGTGCCCCGGCACCTTCAACACGATCTCGCCGAACGCCTGGATGAAGCGCCTGTGGGAATCCCGGGCGAAGCGTTCGTCCCCCGTGCTCCTCGCCAGGCCGCGAACGGTAGCCTCGTTGAGGCCGAGGTTCAGGACGGTGTCCATCATCCCCGGCATGGAGACCGGCGCTCCGCTCCTGACCGAGACCAGGAGCGGGTTCTCGGGATCTCCGAAGCCTCGTCCCGTGGCCTCCTCGACGCGTTCGAGGTTATCCTTCACCTCGGCCATCAGGCCCCCGGGCATCTCGCCGGTCCTTATGTGGGAGACGCAGGCCTCCGTCGTGATGACGAAACCCTCCGGCACCGGGAGACCGAGACCGCGCATCCTGATGAGCCCGGATCCCTTCCCGCCGCAGAGAGCGAGAACGTCGGCCGGGTCCAGACCATCCGAGAACCCGTAGACGAACCTTCCGTCCACCCTCGCCTGCGCGGCCCCGCCGCCCGTCCGTTGGTCTTCCTCCTGCGCCTTCATGGTCGTCCTCCCACTTCCGCTTCCTCATACCCGCCGTAAAGCTTGGTCCCCGCGGCGGGCACACACAACCTTTCCTCTACAGCCCGGAGGAGATGGTGTACCTGGCCCCGGGGATGGCGACGACTGCGTCCACGGTTGCCTGCTCGCCCTCCGCCCCGACCTTCTCTCCGTGCGCCATGTGCCGCAGCGAGCCCTTCGCATTGGCCCTTATCCTGTTCTTGACGACGGGCATCTCCGACGAGTAGTACTTGGCTTCGTTGATGAACCTGGCGTGCAAACCGGCCGCCGGTACGGCCATCGCTCCTTTCTCTACCATCTGCCTTTCCTCGCTCCCTCGATCCTGCGTTCCCCTCTACGTCGACGATTCTTCCAGGACCGCGTCTCCCCTCGTTTGTATGTTCGCGAGGGCGTGGGCTTGCTGGCGCGTTGCCGGGTAGAGGTCTCTGTAGATGGCGTAGAGTTCGTCGTAGATCCCGCGATTCTCCGGATCCGGCACGACGGTGTCGGCCATGGAGGTCCACCGGGTGTCGCGGTCCAGCAGGCCGCAGGCGATGCCGGCCAGCATGGCGTCGCCGTAGCAGGCGCCGACGGTTTGTTGCGGGAGCTTCTGCGTCATACCGGTGACGTCGGAGATGATCTGGGTCCACAGGCCCCCCTTCGTCCCTCCGCCGACGGCGACGACGCGCTCGCCCTCTCCACCCGTCTCGTTCACGACCTCCAGGAGGTGGCGCGCCCCGAACGCGGTACCCTCCAGGAGCGCCCGGTAGAGGTGGCCGCGCCCGTGGCCCAGGGTGAGGCCGCACATCACGCCTCGCGCGTCCGGGTCCAGGAGCGGCGTCCGCTCCCCGGCGAAGTACGGCAGCACGACCAGCCCGTCCGAGCCTGGAGGAACCCCGGCGGCCTCCTCCGTAAGCTCCTCGAAGGGCTTGTCGCCGGAGATCTTCTTGAGCCATCCCGTCAGCGAACCGGAGGTAGCCATGCCGCTCGAAAGGTTGTAGGTGCCCTCGAAGAGGTGGGCGTTGCTCCACAGGTTGCTGGAAGGCAGCGGCTCTTCGGCGACCACGATGATCGACATGGTCGAGCCGTAGATGATTATGGCGTCGCCGGGCTCCCTGACCCCTACGCTCAGGCTGTCGGCGAAGCTGTCCGTGGTCCCCACGGCCACCGGGATGCCCTCGGGCAGGCCCGTCGCCCGGGCCCCTTCTTCGGTGATCCTGCCAGCTACGTCCGCCGACCAGCGAAGCTCGGGCATCTCGAGGCCCGGCGCCACGTCTTCGCACCAGTCCTCGATCCAGCGATTCTCCCCCGTGTGGTAGAGCGGCTCGCACATGCTGGCCGAGGCGTGATCCAGGACGTAAGCCCCGGTGAGCCTGTGGGCGACGAACGTGTGCGCCATGAAGAAGTAGCGCGTCTGCTCGTAGACATCTGGCTCGTTGCGCGCGAGCCACGCGATCTTTGGTCCCACGGATTGTGCGCTCAGCGGGTTGCCGCAGCGCCTGGTGATGTCCGCGTTCCCGTACTTCCTCGTGAGCTCGTCGACCTCCTTCGAGGCCCGGGTGTCCACGCCATAAAGGATTGCGTTCCTGAGGGGCCTTCCTTCCCGGTCGGCGGCGAGAAAGCACGGACCGATGCCGCTGATGCACGCGGCCGCCACGGAACCGCCCCCGGTCTTCTCGAGGAGCTCCGCACAGACCTCGCTGAAGCCCCTCCACCACATCTCTTCCGCGTCGTGTTCGGCCCACCCGGGACGGGGTAGCAAGAGCTCGTACGTCCTCTCGGCGATGCCGAGCACCTCACCATCCGGCCTGGCAAGCACGCCCTTCGTGCCGGACGTCCCTATGTCCACGCCCAGCAGCAGATCGTCGCTCATTTCGGCTCCTTTCCCTCACCCCGGCGCGGCGCCTACCCCAGGATACGGTTCGAGTGCTCCAGGACCAGATCCACGAGCGGATGATCCTGCTCAATCCCGGCGTAGCGGGATAGAGCGGAACGTTCGCCTTCCGCGCGTATGGTCTCTTGCAGCTCCACGGCTTCCTCGTCTTGCGGGTGGTCGAAGCGCAGCACGGCACCTATGACTATGGCCAGATGGGTCGGCGTATGGCCGGTCTCCAGGAGGCGCAGGGCCGGGGAGACGAACCGCTCGTCGTGTCCGAGCTTGCGGATCGGGGCGCGCGCCACCCTCGTCACTTCGTCCGAGATCCGGGGGTTCTCGAAGCGGGAGAGGACTTTCTGCCGGTACACGCGAAGTGCCTCCGGGGCGAAGCCGTGCTCCCGGGCGAGCAGCAGGCCGGTCTCCTCGAGCGCCCTTGAAGTTATGTCGCGCACGCCGTCGTCTTCGAGGGCGGCATGGATCGTCGCCCTGCCGCGCGCGTATCCCAGGTAGGCTATCGCCGAGTGGCCCGTGTTTACGGTGAGCAGCTTCCTCTCGATGTAGGGTAGAGGGTCCTCGACGTAGGTGATGCCTGAGACGTCCGGGCGGACACCCTTGATCTGGGAGGCGTCGACTACCCACTCGTAGAAGGGCTCTACCAGCACGTCCACGCTCATGCCTGGTACTCCGGCACGATGCGGTCGACCGCCGCGTTCGGGAAACCGGCGACCTTCTCGATCTCCTCCGCGCTCTCGTCCGGCACGTGCTCCATCACGAAACCCCTGAGCGCCTGGCTCGCCCCCACCATGTTCTCGCAGGCGATCACGTTCACGGGCGCGCCCCCGAGCCGGGCCCGCTCCAGGAGTCCCTTGGCTATCGCTGGCGCTATAACCGGCAGGATGGACGGGCCGACGGCCGTGGTGACGAGGTCCGCCTCCGCCAACCGCTCCGTCACCTCCTCGGCGTCCCAGCCGGAGTGGAGCGCGGTAACCCGATCCACCGGGATGTGCTCCTCGCCCTCGTCGGCCAGGATGACGTCGTAGCGTCCCTCCGTCTTGAGGGCGTTCACCACGTCGTCGCGGACGTCCACGAAGGTGATGTCGTAGCCCGATTCGTGAAGAAGCTGGCCTATAAACCCGCGCCCGATGTTGCCGGCTCCGAAGTGTACGGCGCGCATCTCTAGGTCGCCTCGTCGAAGATCGCCAGCAGTTCCTCCTTGGTCTTTGCCTGCACGATCCTCTCGACGTTCTCCTCCTCGGCGACGACGAGCGAGATCTTGGAGAGGATGTCCAGGTGGTCGTCGCCCTTGCCGGCGATGCCGATGACGAGCTTCGCTACCTCGCCGTCCCCGTACTCCACCCCGTCCGGCACGGTGATGATGGAGAGCCCGGACCTCGTCACCCACTGCTTGGAATCGTTGGTGCCGTGCGGTATCGCGACCGCGTTGCCCATGTACGTCGAGACCGACTTCTCGCGCTCGAACATCGAGTCCACGTAGCGCTCGTCCACGTGCCCGTTCTCCACGAGCAGCGTGCCGGCCCGCCGGATCGCCTCGTCCCTACTGCTCAGGCTCGCCCCCAGCTCGACGGTCTTCGACGTCAATATCTCGGACATATCCAGGCTCCTTTCATGAGAGTTTGTCGTGCAGGTAGCGCCTGAAGATGTTCTGGAGCACCGCCACGACCTCGGCCTCCGAGCCGTCCTCGAAGGTCTTGCGCTCCGCCGGTTGCTCGACCATCGCGACGGAGATCTCGCTTATGGCTTCGAGGGCTACCGTGGAGATGTCGAGCGGCGCGACCATCAGCAGGGTCCGGCGCACCCGCATCATCGCGCCGTCCATCCCTTCTATCTCCAGGGGCTCGTCGAAGTCGTGCAGGGAGAAGGCGGGCCGGCCGACGGCGGCGTCGCGGGCGTGAAACAGGGCCAGCGCGGTCCCCGGAATCCCTATGCCGCCGAGCTCCATGCGCGCCAGCAAGCTGGCCTCCAGGCTTCGCGGGTCGGAGACGAGCCCCCGCATGGCGAGCGAGACGCACATCCGGTGCACCGCCTCCCGGACGGAGCCGCCCGCCTCGTGGCGCCCCAGGAAGACGTCGTCCACGAGCTCGGCGATAAGCTGCGTAGCCTCCGCCATCTGGCGCAGCTTCTCCTGACCCCCGCCGAAGACCTCCAACGACTCGGAGACCGCGCGGTCCGCCGGACGGACGCCGAGCATCTTCCCCCTGAGGTGGTCCCTGATCTCGTCGATCTCATCCTCGGAGAGCAGGGGCCGGACCTGCACGTACGACCCGTCGGGGATGTGCAGGGGGACCGTGGAGACGACCAGGTCGAACTCGTCCGCGTCGAGCTTGCCCAGCTCGAACAACGAGGCGTTGTGGACCCGCCGGATCTGCGGGAAAGCCCTCTCCAGCCTGGAGGTGAGTATCCTGGAGGAGCTGATGCCGCTGGGGCAGATGATCAGCACGCTGTTCGGGAAGTCTCCCTGCGCGCGGTCGAGCGCCGCCCCGAAGTGCATAGCGACGAACCCGACCTCCTCTTCGGGGATCTCGTCCTCGACGAACACTTTCTTCATCCCCCGGTCCACGAGGTCGAAGAGGGCCGGGTAGTTCTCCTTCATCTCCGAGAGCAGCGGGTTGGAGATCCTCATGTTCTCTCGCAGCCGGTGTATGGCCCGCTCCACGTGAGCGAGGAGCCCCGTATACAGGGAGCTATCCCCGACGAGGGTCACCCCGGTCTGCTCGGACAACCCGTGGATCAGGGCCTTCACCCTCGAGGCGATCTCCAGGTCGGAACTCTCGAAGTAACGGTCCAGCTCGTCGTCCTGGCGGAGCTTCGTGCCGCGCAGGTGCTGGGTTATGTAGGCGACCTCTCCCTCAGGTACGTCGAGCCGGAACTCTTCCCCTATGGCTCGGGCCAGGTTCCGGGCGTTCTCGTACTCGGACGTCTCGCGCAGCCTTTGCAGGTCTTCGACATCCATCTCGATCTCGCCGCCCCGAAGGAGGCGTTCGATCATCAGCGCCACGTGGACGCTCAGGTTTACGAAGGCGCTGTCGGCGATGGCGTACGGGAGGCCCTTCACCACCTCCCCGGTCAGGGTCTTCACCACTCGGAGCCGGCCCTCGTCGATCATCCCCATCAGGCCGCCGGAGATGCGCTCCATGGAGCCGGCATAGTCCGCGGGATGCTCGCCGGGTGTTTCCGGGTAGGAGAGGAACGCTGCCTCGTCGAGGTACTGCAAGACGAGTTCGCTCATCGCCTGGCGGCGGTCGCCCTCGGCGCCGAGCACCTGGATGCCGTAGCCGCGCTTGCGCAGGAGCGAGAGCCCGAAGGCCGCCAGCCAGTCCTCCGCCTCGTCGAGGTCTCGGCTGACCGTTCCTACCGAGACCTTCGAGCGGCTCGCCAGCGCCCGAAGCTTTATCGGCTCGTCGGAGCCGAGCAGTACGCCGAGCAGGGAGACCCGCCTCTCCTCCGGCGTCAGCGCGATGGAACGCATCCTGATCGACTCCTCAAGCGCCCTTGTTCGGGCCGGGGCCGGACCTTCGACCATGATCCCCCGCCCCGACTTCCTCACGAGCGTGAGGCCGTGCGAGGCGAGAAACGTCGATGCCGGTTGCAGGTCACGGTGGACGGTCCGCACGCTCACCCCGAGCCGGTCGGCCAGGTCGTCTGCGGTGAGGACCCCGGGGTTGCGCAACAGGACCTCGATCAGCCGTATCTCACGGATCGTGAGCCCCATCGCGCAACGGCCCGTCTGCTCTTCGCCCCCCTTATACGCGCGCAGTGGAGATTTCGTCTATCAGCTCGTCGTACTTTGGGCTGCCGAGGAAGTTGTCGACCGAGACGTGCCGGGCTCCGGGCAGCTTATGGCGCGCCCGGTCGGTCAGGTCCTTGTGCGTGATGACGATGTCCGCGTCGTCCGGTATCTGCGCTATCGAGGCGTTCTTGACCTCGACGTCCAGCCCAGCCTTCTTGGCCTTGTTCTTGAGCAGGGAGGCGCCCATCGCGCTCGACCCCATTCCTGCGTCGCAGGCGAAGATGATCTTGTTGACCCGCGAGTAGTCGAAGGACTCTTCCCGGTCGCCGGACGGCTCTTCCTTGCCGTTCTCCGCGAGCGGGCCGGCCACGCTGCTCTTCTTGCCCTTCATCGTCTGCATCTGCGCCGTGGCCTGCGTCAGCTCGCCTTCCTCCGTAGCCTCGTCCCCCGGAGAGCGGCGGATTATCACGGAGGCCACGAGGAACGACACCGTGGTAGCTACGAGAACGTCCGCGATCACGCCCACGAAATCACCCCTCGGCGTGAGCGCCAGGATGGCGACGATGCTCCCCGGCGCAGGGGTCGAGACGAGCCCGACCTGGAAGATGGTGGCGGTGAGCAGGCCGCTCGCTCCCCCGGCGATAGCCGCGAGCACCAGCGCAGGCTTCATCAGGACGTAGGGGAAGTAGATCTCGTGGATGCCCCCGAAGAAGTGAATGATCGAAGCCCCCGGAGCCGAAGACTTGGAGATGCCACGCCCGAAGAACGTGTAAGCCAGCAGGATCCCGAGCCCGGGCCCGGGGTTGGTCTCGACGAGGAAGAGGATAGACTTCCCAGCTTCCCTTGCCTGGTCTATCGCGAGCGGCGAGAGGATGCCGTGGTTTATCGCGTTGTTCAGGAAAAGGACCTTCGCCGGCTCGACGATAATGCTCACGAGGGGCAGGAGGCCCAGGGCCACGATGTAGTCCACCGCGGCCCCGAGGGCATTGCTCACGGCGGTGATGAGGGGACCGGCGCCGAGGACGCCGACGATGGCGAGGACGGCGCCCGCGATGCCTGCGGAGAAGGTGGACACCAGCATCTCGAAGCCCTGGCGGACCCTACCTTCGACCAGACGGTCGAGCTGCATGATTACGTACCCGCCGAGCGGCCCCATTATGAGCGCGCCGAGGAGCATCGGGATGTCGCTCCCAACGATGACGCCCATGGTGGCTACCGCGCCTACGACACCGCCCCGCGTGCCGTGGACCAACCGACCGCCCGTGTAACCGATAAGGAGCGGCAAGAGGTAGAGGATCGTGGGCTCCACCAACTCCGCCAACCGCTCGTTCGGGATCCAACCATCCGGTATGAAAAGCGCCGTGATCAAACCCCACGCGATAAAGGCCCCGATGTTGGGCATCACCATGCCGCTCAGGAAACTGCCGAACTTCTGTACCCTTACCCTGAAGCCGCCACGTCCCGAATCGGCCTTACCACCTTCGATGCTGGCCTGGGCCATAACCCTTCCTTTCCCATCTGCCTCTATCAACGATTTGATCCCCCTGAAACGAAAGCCTACGCTCGGCCAAAAGCTTGTGCAATATGTACTTATTGCCATGGGGACAGAGGAGTTGTTGCCAAAGCCGGAATAGACGAGATCGATCGACGGGTTTCAGGAGGGCGCGTCGCTCTACCGGACGCGCTCGACGATACGCCGTCCTCGAATCAATTCTGGAGGGACCGTAGACCCCGCAGACGCGGCTTCATGGCCGCCATATCATGGAAGCGTTCCATGCTTTTCTCGTCGCGGAGGCCGCTTTTGCTCCACCGCTCTCGGAGGCCAGGTCGTCCAAGCGGGCATTGGGGTCGGGAGCTCTGTTTACCGGGAGCTGTGGCGAGGAGCCTGCCCGCGGTAGTGCTGCTCGAACAGGAGATTCCATGCTTACTTCGTCGGCCGCCCTGCTGGCTTTCTACGAGCCGTCGGGTGGTACGGAACCGGAAGTATCGTCGGGCTTGGGGGGACGGTGGCGGTTTGTCCCTCGGGGTCAGGCGCGGGTTGGTTCGAGCTGGGAGCCGAGGATCTCGTTGTAGAGCTCGCTCGTCTGGACGAGCTCCTCGTGGGTGCCTCGGGCGGCGATCTCGCCCTCGTCCAGGACCAGGATCAGATCCGCGTCCCTCACCGTCGACACCCTTTGCGCGATGACGAAGACCGTCCGGTGCTCCTCGCGCATGAGCTTGTCGAGCGACTCCTGTATGGCAGCTTCCGTCTCGGCGTCGACCGCGGAGGTCGAGTCGTCGAGTATCAGCAGCCTCGGGTCGACGAGGAGCGCCCGCGCGATGGCGATGCGCTGGCGCTGCCCGCCCGAGAGCCCGATGCCGCGCTCCCCGACCACGGTCTCGTAGCCCTCGGGGAGCTTCCGGACGAACTCGTCGACCCGGGCGGCGTGCGCGGCGGCCTCGACCTCTTCCATCGTCGCCTCGGGCCTGCCGTACGCGATGTTGTCGCGGACCGTGCCGCCGAAGAGCAGGGTTTCTTGCAGCACGATCCCGACCTGCGAGCGGAGCGACGAGAGCGTCACGTCGCGCAGGTCGTGGCCGTCCAGCCTGATCGCTCCTGCCGTAACGTCGTAGAAGCGCGGCAGCAGGTTGACGAGCGTGGACTTGCCCGAGCCCGTCGTGCCGAGGATGGCGACGGTCTGCCCCGGCTCGATGTGGAAGCTCACGCCCTTCAACACCTCCCTCTCGCCCCCCGGGTACCGGAAGCGCACGTCGTCGAACTCGACCCGGCAGCGGATGGGGGGGAGGGTGACGGCGTCCGGTTTGTCCTCGACCTCGATGGGGGCGTCCAGGATCTCGAAGACCCTCGCGGCCGAGGCCCCGGCCCTCGAAAAGGCCGCCGAGAGGAAGCCGATGGTCAGGATCGGGAACAGCAGGAAGCCGAGGTACGTGTTGAAGGCTATAAGCTCGCCGATCGTGAGCGAGCCCTCGATGACGCGCATGCCGCCGAACAGCACGATCCCTAGGGTGCCCAGGTTCGCCACGAAGAAGATGAACGGGAAGTTGTTCGCGAAGGTCCGCACCGTCGCGAGGTTCCGTTCCAGGAGGTCGTCGTTGACCCCGCGGTAGCGGGCCGTCTCGTAGTCCTCTCGTGCATACGCCCGGATGGTCTTGACGCCCGAGAGGTCTTCTTGCAGGACCGTGTTCAGCTTCCCGAGCGCCTGCTGGACGCCCTGGAACAAAGGTCCGATCCGACGAACGAAATGAAGGAGCAGGACGAAGATCACCGGCACCGTCGAAAGGGCGACGAGGGCGAGCCCGAGGTCCAGGAACAGGAGGAGGACCGTGGTCCCGACGAGCATCAGCGCCGCCGAGGCGAGCTGCACGACCCCGGAGCCCGCGAAGGTGCGGATCTGCTCCACGTCGCTGGTCAGGCGCGTGACGAGCTGGCCGGTCTCCTGCCGGTCGTAGTAGCCGAAGCCGAGGCGCTCTATCTTCTCGAAGAGCGCGTTCCTCAGGTCGTACGCCACCCCCTGCGACGCCCGCTCCGCGAGGTACCCCTGCCCGAATTGGAAAGCCCCGCGAAGTACCGCCACCCCGACGAGTCCCCCGACGGCCAGCAGGATCACGCGCAGGCTCCCCGGCGGCGTGACCCCGCTGTCGATGGCGTAGCGGACAAGCTGCGGCGTGACCAGGTTCGCCACCGAGACCAGGAGCAGCGCGAGGAAGGCCCCCAGGGCCTCCTTCTTGTACGAGCGCAGGTACGCCAGGGCGCGGCGGAGCGCCCCCATGCTGCCCGAGCCCTTCTCGCGCCGCGCCACCGCCGGGACCGCTAGGGCATCCTGGTGGTGTGGTCCGGGCGCACGAACATCACGACGCGCTCGTCGCCCGGCTGGTGGTAGGGGTACTCGTCCATCCCGAGGTACTTTTTCGCCATCGCGTTGATAAAGTCGAGGTTCGGGTCCTCCTCGATCTTCTCGACCTCGCCGCGCACCTCCAGGTAGCGGTAGGGGTTATCGGGGTCGACGATGGAGAGTGCGACGCGCGGTTCGCGTTCGAGGTTGCGGTACTTCTGGCGCGACTTGGTCTGGCTGAACTTGAGGTGCTGGCCGTCCCAGTCGAACCACACGGGGTTGTTCTGGGGCTCGCCGTGGGGGCCGAGCGTCGCCACGTGGGCGAGGGCGGCTGACGAGAGCAGGTCATTGTAGCCCTCGGGGATCACCGGCTGCTTCTCGCTCGTGCTCATGGACGTTCTCTCCTTCGGGTAGCGGTCGTGTCGTTGCCGGGGCAGACCGCCGCGTTCACGGTCCCATCGGCCAGCCGGCGCGGTACGCCACGCTCACGCGCCCTCAGTCCCTGCGGATCTCGGCCGCGACCGGGCGGAAGAACAGTCCGAGCGTCCAGTCGGCGGCGACCGCCGCCTTGCCCCTCGGGCTCTCCAGCTTGTACAGGTAGGTGGCCCGCCACACGAGCGCGGCCAACAGGCCACTGAACTTCACCCCGAGCACCTCGTTGACGGCGAACTCGCTCCCCAGCTCGACAAGCTGGCCCAGGGGACGGTACTCGAAGGGCTCCATCTCGGCCTCCCGCCCGTCGAGGGTCGCGAGGATGTTCTTCGCCGCCGCCTCGCCCTGCTGCGCGGCCGCCTGGGCGGTGGGGGGGACGAACCTCTCCTTCTCGCTCTCCGACCGGAGGTTCGGGACTGCGGCGCAGTCGCCGAGGGACCACACGCCCGGGCGGTCCTCGACACGCAGGTACTCGTCCACGATCACGCCGTCGCGCTCGGTGAGCGGGAGGTCGAGGCTCTTGAGCAGCTCGTTCGGGCGGCCACCGGCCGTCCAGATCGCGTTCTCCGTCGAGATCTCACGCCCGTCCTTCAACACTACCCGGTCCGCCTCGACCCGCTCGGCCGCGGCCCCGGTTAAAACCTCGACGTTCCTGGCGGCGAGCCGGGCGCGGGCGGCGCGCCGGAGCGCGGGGTCGAGTTCGGGCAGGATCTCCGAGCCGCGCGTTAGCAGGATCACCTTGGCGTCGGCCCGTTTTATGCCCGGGTAGTCCGGCGCGAGCGCGTCGCTGATGAGGGCGTCTATCTCCGCCGCGGTCTCGACCCCGGTCGAGCCGCCCCCGATAACGGCGAAGGTGAGCCGCGAGGGCGGCACGTCCCCGTCGGCGAGCGTCGCGTCCTCGAAGCGCTCGATGACGCGGTTCCTTATGCGCTCGGCGTCGGCGACCCCCTTCATCGTCAGGCAGTGCTCCTCGACGCCTTCTATCCCGAAGAAGTTCGGCTGGGCCCCCACGGCGATCACGAGTTGGTCGTAGGGGAACTCCTTCCCCCCTGCAACAGCAATCTTCCTCGCGTGGTCGATGCGTTCCAGCGGCGCCCTCCTGAAGCTCGCCCCGGCGGTAATGAGCGCCCTCCTCAAGGGCTGGGCGACGTTCAGGGAGTCGATGTCGCTGGATATGGTGCCCGCGACCATCGGCCAGAACGTAAAGAAGTTCTCCCGCGAGAGCATCATGATGGCGACGTCGTCCCTGCGACGGGTCGCCGCGGTGAGCTTCTCGACGACGGAGTAGCCCCCGAAGCCGCCCCCCACGACGAGCACCTTCTTCTCGAAAACCCCGTATGGTCGCCTCTCCCAGGGCGAGTAGCGCGGCTCCGGGTTCAGGTAATCGCGCAACGCACCCGCGGCAACCGCGGCCCCACCAGCCGCAAGCACACCCTTGACCCATCTCCTCATGCTCGCCTCCGGCGGCTCGTGTCCAGGTCCCGCCCCACTATACCCTCACCCGGGACCGGGGAACGCAACCGCGAGCTGATGTGTACTCGGCATGCCCGCCCTCCGCCATTACCCGTCACCGGCTGCCATGCTCGTGAGCGCGATCCCATCGACGGTCTCTCGCACTCCCGGGGCGACCTTGGTTGCGAAGAGTTCGACCTGCTGCTCGTAGTCCTCCGTTGACCCTTTGGCCATCAGACGAGTTCGCGATGTCCCCAGGGTAAAGGCGAGACACCCTCGTGGGCGGGAGGGATCTGGATTGGCGCGCTCGTCGCCATGCTCAGCCCAACGGCGGGTCGCCCTCTAGTTGTTGAGCCGTGCTACCTTCCGCGGCGCAGCACCGCGAACGCCACGACGCCGGAGCCGAGGAGCAGGGCGACCGCCGGCGCGAGGATCGCGGGACCGCCGCTCGTGGGCAGCGGACCACCGGCCGTGGTTGCGGCGGTGTCCGCGCCACCCATGCTTCCATCAGGTGTCGTACCGGAGGTGTTGCCGCCCATCGTGCCGCCGGATCCGGCGGCATCCTCGGTAGCGCCGCCCGTGCTCCCCGC
The DNA here is from genome assembly GCA_902806105.1 of uncultured Rubrobacteraceae bacterium. Next base: position 4,209 of record CADCVI010000008.1, on the reverse strand, counting down.
AGCGGGGGCGCCGTCGGGATACACGGTGGTCTCCTCTAAAATCGTCGTCTCTTCCTGCGCTATGGCGGCCGGCGCAAGAAATGTTAGGGCTACAAGGGCGGCCACGACGATATGCATCAGCTTCTTCACGAATCTCTCCCTCACGTACTTGCTTCGCTACACGGTCTTTGCCATCGCTTTCCGACCAGAAAGGACTACCCGTGGCGCACCCCCCCGAAACGACGCGTTGCCGAAGGATCCCCTCGCGCCACCACCCGAAACGCGTCACGAGCGGCCCGCGGCGAATCCCTGTAGCCGAGCTCTGATCCCTCTGCGCTCCGGTACTTCCTCCTTCGAGCGTTACGCGGCCTCTTTCTTCCCGCCGCCCCGCACCCAGACGGCGGCGACCAGCGAGACGATGAGCGCGACGGCGACCATGAGGAAGGCGTCGGAGAACGGGTCGGCGCCGAGGCCGTAGAACGGGTTCAGGGCGCTGGCCCCGGCGCTGGATCTCGCCGCGAAGAAGGCCCCTATCACCGCCGGTCCCGTCCCGCCGCCGAGAAAGAAGAGGCCCTGGAAGATCCCGAACCCCACCCCGATCTCCTCCCTGGGCAGCACGGCCTGGGCTGCGTTGTTGGTGGAGGAGTTGGCGAAGGCGAACCCGGAGCCCAACCCGAGCATCCCGAGTGACACCGTCACGGCGGAGCCCCCGGCCCCGAAGCTGGAGAGAAAGAGCGCCGACGCGAGCATGACGCCGAGCCCAGCGAAGATCAGGGGCCGCGCCCCCACGCGGTCCGAGAGGCGTCCGGCGTAGGGAGAGAGGAGGGCCAGCGCGATCGCCCCCGGCGCCAGCACGAGCCCGGCGCGCGCCGCCGTGAGGCCGTTGACCTCCGAGACCAGGAGCGGCACGAAGACCAGGCTCGTCACGTTCGCGAGCATCGAGAAGAACCCGACCGCCAGCGCCGCGACGTAGGGAAGGTTCCGGAAGAGGTCGGGCGGGGCGAACGGGTGGACGGCGGTCGTGATCCGCCACGCGAACCCCGCAGCCGCGACGGCCGAGCCCACGAAGCTCCCCCAGGAGGAGAGGGAACCGAACCCCTCGACCTGCCCCTGCGTGACCCCGAAGAGGAAAAGCCCCGCGGCGAGCCCGAGAAGCACCCCGCCGGGGACGTCGAAGGAGCGCTCACCGGAGGGCCTTGTGTGCGGCAGCACGAACCACGCGCCGATGACCAGCCCGCTCGCCAGCATGAGCGTGGCGTAGAACAGGGCCTGCCAACCGGCAAGGCTCGCGACGAGCCCGCCCACGACCGGCCCCACCGCCGCCCCGATCCCGACGCTCGATAGCACCAGCCCCAGCGCGCCGCCACGCTCCCCGGGCGGCAGGAGCTTGGCGACGGAAGCGCTCGCGAGCGCCGGAATGGCCGCCCCTCCCGCCGCCTGCACGATGCGCCCGGCGACGAGCACGACGAGGCTCGGGGCAAGGGCGCAGATCAGGGAGCCCAGGGCGAAGATCAGTAGCCCCAGCGTGAACGTCGAGCGCAGGCTGAACAGGTCCGAGATCCGCCCGTAGAGCGGGATACCCACGGCGTAGACGAGGAGGTAGCCCGTGATCACCCACCCTACCTGCCCGGCCGACGCCCCGAACTCGCGCCCAATAACGGGCACCACCACGTTCACCATCGAGCTGTTGAGGACGGAGACGAAGACCGCAGAGATCAGGACGAGCAGCAACAGCCTCGTCGAGATACGGCCCCCGCCTCCTTCGCCCGAGGGCGTTTTGTTCTCCGCGATAAGGGGTTCTCCTTCCGGACTTCGGGCCGCCGCCGACTTCTTGCAGGCCCCGCTAGGCGGTGGCCCTGAGCCTCCGCGCCGAACCTTTCCCGGCCGCGAGCCTCGACGCGAGGTCCACGACGAGCCTGCCCAGATCTTCCAGGCGTCCCGCGTATCCCTCGTCGGTGACGTTACCGTCGCGGTCCGAGCGTTCCCACGCTCGCGGCACGGCAACCATCAGCGGCGCCACCGTACCCCTGAGGGCGTGCACGACGTTCACGAGCGCCCCGGTCGTGTTGGCCCCTGCCATCTCCCCGCCTGCCGTCGCGACGATCCCGACGACCTTGCCGTCGAAGTAGGGCCTCTCCTCCCGGCTCAGAAACTGCGCGAAATCAAGGGCGTTCTTCGTCACCCCCGCGAGCGTCCCATGATACGCGGCCGTGCTGAGTATCAAGGCGTCGGCCCCGCGCATGGCTTCAACGAGCTTCTGCGCCCCCTCGCCGTACTCGGCGAGCGGCCTCCCGGGCACGTACATCGGCAGGTCTAGCTCCCTGAGGTCCAGAAGCTCGGTCCGTGCCCCTGCCTCTCCCGCCGCCCCGAGCGCCCGGCGGAGCGCCCCGAGGCTCGAAGACCCCTCGCGCAACGTCCCGCCTATCCCGACAACCCCTAAACGTCCATCTCTCGAAACCATCATCTTCTCCCCGCATATAGAAACGTCAGCAAAACAACTTGCTTTCTAACCCGCGCAGAGGTTCTCCCTGACACGGTTCAGGAGCCCCTTGAGAAGCTGGATCTCCTCCTCCGTCATCCCCCTGAATGCCCGCTCCTCGACCCCCAGCCACAGGTCCTCGACGGGACCCTGCAGGCCACGTCCCCTGTCGGTGAGGCAGACCCGGAAGCTCCGGGCGTCCTCCGGGTCGCGGCGGCGCTCCAGGAGGCCGCAGCCCTCCAGGCGGCCGAGCATCCTGCTGACGGTCGGGGGCTCTACGCCGAGCCTCGCGGCGAGCTCGCCCCCCCTGAGGCCGTCCTCGTTCCAGAGCTCCAGCAGGACCATCTCCTGGCCGACGTGCAGCCCGACCTCCGCGAGAGCGGCCCCGACCCGCGCCCTGTGTGCCCGGGCCGCCTTCGCCAGAACGAAACCCGACGTCTCCCCGATACGGCCCGCCCTGCCAGGTCCGATCAAACCTTTCCCCGTGCCAGGATCCGCTCGTAGTTCATCCGAAAAAGCTCCAGCGCCCCCTCCACGTCCCCTTCGCCCCTCATGCGATAGCTTGTCCACCCGGTCTCGGGCATGACGTGGTGCTCCTCGGCCCTCCCCGACGCCACGAGCTCCCGCCGTATCCGCACCGGGAACGGCAGGTCCGCCAACCGGTCCCCGTGAAGGTGCCCGATCTCGTGCCCCCGAACCCTGAACTCCACCCCGCCAAACCTGTGCGGCCTCGACTCCACCCCCGGCCAGTCCCGCAACTCCTTCTCGATCCTCTCCGCTACAACACCCACGACGTCCCCTATCTTTGAGATTACTTAGCAGGCTAATTAAATTATAGAGCTAGATACGAGAATTTCAAGCTCGGGGTCAGCCGGCGTTCAGGAGGGCGAGGAGGATGGAGACCGTGACGACGGAGACCGAGGTCGAGACGAGGATGGCGCTTGAGGTGCGTTCGACGTAGGTGTCGTATTGGCGGGCGACGATGAAGACGTTGGCGGCGATGGGGAGGGCCGCGCCGAGGGTGGCGGCGGTCGCCCACATCGGGTCGACGCCGAAGACCAGGGTGGCCGCGAGCCACAGGGCGGCCGGGTGTACGAAGAGCTTGAGGGCGGTCATGTAGGAGACCTCGGCGGCGCCCGAGACGGACCTCCCGGCGAGGGTCGCGCCGAGGGCGAAGAGGGCGCACGGTCCCGTCGCGGCGGCGAGGAGGTCGAGGAAGCTCGAGATCGGCGCCGGTAGCGTGTCCGGACCGGCCGCCGAGAACAGCAGCCCGGCGAAGATGGAGACGATGATGGGGTTGCGTACCAGGGGGGTGAGCGTCGAGGCGAGGTTGCCGAGGGTGCTACCGCCCGCTCCCTTGCCGGACGTTATGAGGACCATCGCGATCGGGATAAGGACCACGCCATCGACGATTAGCCCGACGACGATCGGGAGCGCGGCCTCCTTTCCGAGGGCAGTGGAGATCAGGGGTATCCCCATGTAGCCGGTGTTCGGGAGGACCGCCGCCAGGCCCAGCACCGCCGCCTCGCCCTTCCCGACCCCGAAGAGGGCCCTTCCGCCGAGCGCTGCCAGGGCGAACAGCACGAGGCTCGTCGAGGAGTAGGCCAGGATGAACGGCACGTTAAGCACCTCCCCGATCGGGGAGGCCGACATCAGGGAGAACAGGAATGCCGGCAGGGCGAAGTAGAAAACGAAAGAGTTCAGGCCCGCCGAGCTTCCGGGGGCCAGGAGCCCGAACCGCGCCGCCCCGT
>CADCVI010000007.1 GCA_902806105.1 uncultured Rubrobacteraceae bacterium | reverse complement strand
AACGGTCTACCGGCGTAGGGGAACGGACCTCCGGGAGGGTCCGACCCGTGCTGGATTTATACCTCCCGAGCCCGAACGAACTCCTCGTAGGAGGCTTCGGGCATGAAGAGGTCCATCTCCTCCTGGCCGAACCGGTGCTTCCAGGCCCCGTCCTCGTAGACGAAGTACGTGGTCCGGGTCGAGGCCGACCCGTCATCCTGCGTGATCTTCAGCCTTACCGTTGCCAAGGGGTTGCCGGGGTCGCTTCCCACGTCCACGGATTCTATGTGGTAGATCACCGAGCCGTTGTCGGCGAACCACTGGTTTTTCTGGGACCACTCCTCCCTCGTGAACAGCGCCTGGGTCTCGGAGTCGAGGTTGTCGTACGTAAAGTCCCAGTCTTCGACGCCTGCGGCCCGGTAGTAGTCCCCGGCGGCCTGTTCGACGTCCGCCGGGTCTACGGTGCCGGGTTCTGGTTCGCTCGTCGAGGGTTCTCCGTACTGGGAGCCGGGTGCCACGGGGAGGGGTTGTTCGGGCGGGGAATCCGCCGTCGGTTCTTCCCGATCTGGTACGCTGCGCCCATCATCCGCGGGTTGAGGCGACCCTCCCAGCAGACCTATCCTCCCGTCGAGCGCCAGGGCTGCCAGAGAGCCCACGCCTATCAGGAGGACGAGCGCCACCGCCCAGGCGAGTACCCTGCTCATGCCCCGGGAGGCTCCGTTTCGTCGCCGGTTCTCCCCGCCGCCGTAGTTGCCCGGGTGTACAGGCGGGGGTGGTGGCGGACCGTACGCCTTTGTCTGGCCGATATGATCGGTGCGTCCCGGGTGGGGTCGTGAAGAAGCCCGGTCCGGGAGTATCCGGGTCTCTGCATCGGGGGAGGCGTTCTCGGATCTTGCCTCCAGGGCCTCGACAAGGGTTTCTGCGTCCGGGGGCCTATCCTCAGGATCCTTCGACAGAAGCTTTACCGTCAGAGCGTTTAGCCATGCGGGAACCCCCGGGTTCAGGTCCCGGGGTGGTACCAGGCGGCCGTTCACGTGCTTCATGGCGATGCCGATCGGCGTCTCGGCGTCGAAGGGGACGTTGCCGGTGAGCATCTCGTACAGGACGATCCCCAAAGAGTAGAGGTCGCTCCTCGGGCCGATCGTCTCGCCCATCGCCTGTTCGGGGGAGACGTAATGGGCGGTACCCATGATCGAGCCCGACTTCGTCATGGTCGTCATGTTCGCCGCCCTTGCGATGCCGAAGTCCGTGACCTTGATGTCGCCCGTATCGGTCACGAGGACGTTCTGGGGCTTGATGTCCCGGTGGATGACGCCCTTTCGGTGGGCGGCAGAGAGCGCCTCGGCGATCTGTTCGGCTACCCCTACGGCTGTGGCGGGGGAGAGTGCTCCCTCCCGCCGGATGTGATCCTTCAGCGTACCGCCGGGTACGTACTCCATGGCTATGTAGTACGTGCCGTCCCCCGAAGGGCCCCAGTCGTAGACGGGGACAATGTTGGGGTGTGAGAGGGAGGCCGCGCTCCTGGCCTCCCTCCTGAAACGTTCCACCAACTCCTCGTCCCCTGCGAGTCTTCGGTCGAGCAGCTTGAGCGCTACGTCCCGCCCGAGAACTTCGTCGTGAGCAAGGTACACTTCGCCCATCCCTCCGCCGCCAAGCGGCCGGACGAGACGGTAGCGATTGTCCAGAAGCTCTTGCACGAGTACAGGGTAACCCCGCCATCTTCACTACGCACGGGCCAAAAAGCTGCGGCTCGTGCGGGCATGGGCGAGGACCAGCGCTCCACCCCTCCTCGTGGCCCGCCGTTGTCGTGTATGGCCCACACGATGGTCTCTGCCGCACGTTTCGAGGGCTTCTTTGCCTTTCATGCCTTCCCCAACCACCCGCACCGCTCGATCGGTACCCTCAGCGTCGGTAAGTAGCTCACCGGGTCTCGGTTGCTAGCGATCCTCGACCTTCGGTCGACCGGTCGCCGGTACGGGATGTCGGAGGTTAGAATCTTTCCATGGCCGCTTCCGGGTTTCTAACGTTAGTGCCGAACCCGCAACATGGTCTGCGCGTCGGAGTGCCCGCTATTCGGGATGCTCGTCCATCCCCGCCGCCGAAGTCGCCCTGAAGAGCAGGACCTTGCCCCGCTCGGGGTAGTCCACGATCTCGACCTCCCCCGTGACCGCGACCCCCTCGTCCGCCAACCCTTCCGCATCCCGGATCGCCGCCATGTCTACCTCTATCTCCAGCACGTAACCCGTATGTTCGCCTTCCGCCTCATCGGGCGCGTGCCTGCGCAATCTGCCTTCTAGGTATGCCATGCCATCTCCTTTGTCGCCGTCGAGAGCAATGGTATCGAACGGAGCCGCGTGATTCTGAGCTCGTGACGAGGGACGGTCCACCGGGATACGCAACCCATTGCCGATCTCCCCCGGAGCAAGCGGCCTAGCTCCGGAATTTCTTCCTCCACGGCCATCTGTCGCCACGGTAGCTACAGCCGAGCCCACGGCGTGAGCGCGGGAGGTGACGGTCTACCCCTGCTCCGTTGCCCGGACGCATGGGAGCGACGGGGATGATGCGGGGCAGCGAGAAGGCCAGGAGGCCATGCTGGGGGCCTCGCGAGGTTAACGAAGTCCTTCCCCGGGTGCGGGCGCAGGCTCCCCTTGTCCCGAGAGCCGGTAGAGCGTCGCTTCCTCCCCTCCGCCGGCGACGCGTTCAAGGGAGGGCGTCCGATCCGCCTCGCGCGCGACTTTCTGGCCATCCACGCCGTCCTCGGCGTATTCCTGTGGGTGGGCGACCACGTAGTCGACGCCGAGGCGGCGCATCTCTGCGAGGCTCCTCGGGTCCGGGAAGGCGTTGAGGGTGCTGCGCCTCTCCCAGTACTCCCGCGGCATGTAGCTCGCGAAGCCGTTCACGAGGCGCCAGAAGCCGAGCGTGGAGCGGTACATGCGCGGCGTCTCCCGGAAAGGGTCAACGGGCGAGGCGAACGGCACCTCCACCACCACGTCGTCCTCTCCGGCGTTCTGGGCCAGGTATGCGTATGCGGGCCCCGGGGCGGGGGAGCCGGGATCCCCGTAGCGCTCGAGCGGGAGGGCGGGCGCGAACTCGAGGGCCGCAAGGAGGGAGATGGCGCCGAGGACGGCGAGTGCCCGGCGGCCGCCGAGCCCCTCCAGGATCGCCCGCAGGCCCAGGGCCGCCAAGACCGCGACGCAGAGCATGACCACGGCCCACATCCTCGCCGGGACGCGAAGGCTGCCGAAGCCCGGCGCGAAATCGTAGAGCAGCCGGTAGGGGAGGGAGACCACGGAGCCGTCGAAGGTCGTCAGCGGCCCCCACGAGAGCACGAAGAAGGCGACACCGAGCGCCGCGTAGAGGGCCTCCGTGCCGGAGGCCGAGCGCCGGAGTATGGCGTATGCGGCGAGCAGGGAGGCCGCGAGGCCCGGGTAGAGCATCAGCTCGTAGGCGGGCTTGCCGTTCTCGGGGGTGATGCCGAGGGCCTCGGGGGTCCAGCCCAGGAGAAGGCTCTGCGGCGGGGAGGCCAGCAGGGCCGCGGGCTCGAAGGAGTAGTAGGCCACGTTCGCGATGTCCCAGGCGTGTCCCGTCTCGGCGCTCCGGGAGAGGTAGGGCCAGAGCAGGGCCGCGAGCAGGGCCGCCGCGACCCCGAAGATGGGGATGCCGTAGAGGAAGTCTCGTGCTCTCGGGGGTTCCCGCCGGATCAGGGACCAGAGGACGAAGAAGAGGGCGCCCATCAGGGCCGCGAAGGCGCCGTAGTAGAGGCCGGAGGCGGCGTTCAGGGAGAAGAAGACCGCGACGAGCACGAGGTCACGCGGGCGGCGGCCTCCTTCCAGGTAGCGGTGCAGGGCCAGCAGGATCAGGGGCAGCCAGTAGGTGGTCATGGTGTTGAGCTGCGCCACGTGCGCGAGCCTGTAGGGGCAGAACGCGTAGAGCGCGCCCGCGAAGATGGCGGCATGCGTCGCGTACGGCCTGCCCGAGAGTATCCTGCGAAGGAGCAGAAAGGTCGCGTAGCCGGAGAACACGTACGTGAGCAGCATGAGGACGTTGAAGCCCAGGAGGGCGTTGCCGGTCAGGAGGAAGAAAGGGGCGGCGAGGATGGCACTGGTCAACAGCAGGTCGGTGTGGGCGAGGGCGTCGGGGAGGGGGTGGAGGATGTTCGCAGCGTAGAGCGTCGCGGGCTCGGTGGTGAGGGCGTGGGAGATCCAGGCCATGCTCCACACCATCACCGCGGGGTCCCCCGTCCCGTTGACCCGGTCGAGGTTCAGGACCAGAGGGTACGTGAAGACCGCCGCCAGCGCGGCGTACAGGAAAAGCACCAGGAGGTGCCCCTTGAACCCTCCCGCCGTGCGAGCGGCAGGCTTCTCGCGCCCGGACGGCGCGCCCGTCGAAATACGATCCCACATTCCGGCCCCCGGTACCGTCGAACAGCCCGGCGATTGTAGCCGAACCCCGGCACGGTGTCGCCCGGAACCAGCACGGCCCGGCCCACCACAAGGCGGCATCCCGGGGAGAACCCGCGTAGCCCCCGGCCTACAACTTCGGCTCGTCGGAGAAACCGATTTGTTCGTGAATACGAGGAGTAGGGCGAAATCCGCTTCATCCCCCGACAGGGCGACCTGGATCCCGGGTTACCCGAAGAACCGTCGTCCCTTGAGCGACGAGACCACCGAGCGCAGCTCCTCGATCCCCAGCACCAACGCCGCCGCGAGGTACACGGCGAGCGAGGCGCCACCGGCCACGAAGAGGACGAACGCCCGCCCCGGGGTTCCGGAGCCGGGGCCGAGGAGGAAGACCCCGAAGCGGGCCGTGGCGTACATCGCGGCGCCCGCCGCCGAGATCTTCAGGAGCGAGCGGAGCAGACGGCGCCCGTCGACGTGCTGGATCTCCTCTCGCGTCGAGAGCAGGCAGAGCAGGGCGAGGACCGCGTAGGCCAGCGAGAAGGCCAGAGCCACGCCCGGCAGCCCGAAGATGCCGGAGAGACCGTAGGCGAGCGCCGTGTAGAGCAGGAAGAGCGCGGCGTTCAGCAGGGCGGGGGAGCGCGTGTTCTGGCGGGAGTAGAAAGCCCGGACCAGGACGGAGTACGCGGCATACCCGAGGAGGCCGGCCGCGTAGAGGGCGAGGAGGTCCGCCACGGAGGCCGTGGCGCGCTCATCGAAGCTGCCGCGTTCCAGGAGCAGGCCGACGACCGGCTCGGAGAGGGCGGCCATCCCGACGGAGGCCGGGACGACGACGAAGGCCGTCGCGCGCAGGCCGAAGGAGAGGGTCTCGCGGTAGCCCGCGGCGTCCCCCCGGGCGAAACGCTCGGAGAGCTCGGGGGCGATGGCGGTGGCGACGGAGACGACGAACACCCCGTAGGGCAGCGAGAAGATAGTGAAGGCGTACCAGAGCTCCTCGACCCCGTCGTAGCGGGAGCCGAGGTAGTTCGCCACGGCCTGTACCCCGACCGCCGCCGCGACGAAGACGAGGGCGGGACCGGAGAGCCTCGCGGCGGCACGCAGCGCCGGGTGTCCGAGGCGAGGCCGGGGACGGTAGCCCAGGGAGTAGACCGCCGGGAACAGGACGAGGGACATTACGGCGACCCCGAGCGTAGTCCCGAGCGCCAGGACGTAGACGGCGAGGATCGGGCGTCCCTGGGCCAGGGAAGCATATAGGGCGAAGGAGGCGATGACGACGAGGTTGTTCAGGACGGGGGCGAGGGTCGGGAGAAAGAAGCGCCGGTGCGAGTTCAGGACGCCAGTTGCTATCGCGCCGAGGCCGTAGAGCAGGATCTGCAACGCGAAGAGCCTCAGAAACAGGACGGCGAGGCCCGTCTTCTCCCGCGCCTCGCCCGGGCTGAGGCTCCGGGAGCCGCTCCAGTCTGTGGTTAGCTCGACCACCGGCCCCGCAAAGACCGCGACGAGCACGGCGACGAGCGCCAGTAGGGGGACGACGACCGTAAGGAGGGCGTCCGTGAGGCGGCGGGCGTCCTCCTCGCCGTGGCGCGAGAGACGTTCCACGAGGAGGGGGACGAAGACCGAGGAGAGCAGGCCGCCCATGAAGAGCTCGTAGATCTGGTTGGGCAGCGTGTTCGAGAAGGCGTAGGAACCGGCGACGAGGCCGGTCCCCAGGGTAGCCGCCTGCACCAGGGTGCGGGCGAGCCCGGTGATCCTGGAGAGCACCGTCGCCGCCGACATCGAGAGCACCGCCCGCACGATCGCCGCCATGCGGGGATGTTAACGGTAAGAGCCGCCGGCGTTCGGCTGCCCGGCGCCGGCGGCCCGTCCCCCTAGACGGCCATCCTCTCGTGCAGGTCGGCCTCTATCTCTTCGAGGCTCCGGCCCTTGGTCTCGGTGACGAAGGCGCGGACGAAGAAGAAGGCGAGCACCCCTACGAGGGCGTAGCCGAGGAAGAGGAGGCCGATACCGATCGCGTCCAGGAGCACCGGGAACGTCAGGGAGACGAGGAAGTTGGCGCCCCAGTGCAGGAAGATGGCAACACCCATCGCAGCACCCCTGATCTTCAGGGGCAGGACCTCCGGGAGCATGACCCAGACCACCGGCCCCCAGGTCGCGGCGAAGGAGGCGATAAACAGCGCGAGGCAGACGAGCGTGATGATGGCAACCGGGTCCGACGGGCTCGAGGGCTCGGGGAGGGTGAGGGTCGAGATGCCGAGGACCGCGAGGCTCAAGACCATCCCGACGAGGCCCCCGAGGAGGAGCGGCTTGCGCCCCGCCCGGTCGACCACGCGTATCGCGACCAGGGTCATTATTACGTTGACGACGCCGATGCCGACGTTCGCGAGGATCGCGCCGGAGGCCTCGAAGCCCACGTTCGTGAGGGTGGTGGGGGCGTAGTAGATGATCGTGTTGATGCCTATGATCTGCTGGAAGACGGCGAGCCCGATGGCGACCACGAGCGCGGGCCTGACCCAGGACGCCGTGAGCTCCCGGATGCCGCCCTCCTCCTGGCTCTCCACGCGCCTGATGTCCCGGAGTTCCTGATCCGCGTTCTCCCCGCTGCGGGTGCGCATCAGCACGCGGCGCGCCTCCTCGTCGCGGTCCTTGCTCACGAGCCAGCGCGGCGTCTCCGGCATAAAGAACATCCCGACCAGCAGGATGGCCGAGGGGATCGCGGCGAGCCCGATCATCCAGCGCCACGCCTCGGCCTCCGAGAGGGCGTAGTTCACGATAAACGCCGCCAGGATGCCCGAGACGATCATGAGCTGGTTCAACGAGGCGACGGCGCCGCGTATCTCCGTCGGGGCGACCTCTGAGAGGTAGAGCGGCACAATAAGGGCCGCCCCGCCCACGGCTATTCCGAGCACCACCCTGAAAAAGACCAGCGTCGCCACGTTCGGCGAGAGGGCCGCGCCGATAGCGCCTACCGAGAAGATGACGGCGGCGATCAGGATTATGTTGCGTCTGCCCAGGCGGTCGGAGAGCGGCCCTGCGGTGCCCGCCCCGATCATGGCGCCGATCAGGAGGCCGCTGACGATCAGTCCGTTCATGAACGAGGTCGTCCCGAGATCGTCCTGGATGTACAGGATGGCCCCGGAGATCACGCCGGTGTCGTAACCGAAGAGGAGTCCCCCCAGCGCCCCGAAGAAGTAGACCAGCGCATTGCTTCGGTTCCCACCGGATCCCGCGGACGCCGAACTAGACATGCCCTACACCCCCAAGCATAGACTCCACTTCTCGGGCCAGTATACCCAGCACCCACGCGGCAAACTTAAGACAGGTCTATCATTCCGTATAGGAGCAGCCGAGAGGGAGGACGCGCGACCTTGGAGACTTATCCCATAAAGCTTACCCCCCACGTCCGCACCTACTACTTCGGGGAGCGCTTGATCCCCGATCTGCTCGGCAAGGAGGGGATGCCGGACGGCAGGGTCGCCGAGTCCTGGGAGGTCAGCGACTACCGCGAGGCCCGGGCAACGGTCACCAACGGCCCCTACGCCGGACGCCCCTTCCACGAGGTTGTCGAGGAGTTCCCGGACGAACTCGTGGGGGAGGGCTGGAGCGGCCCGCACTTCCCGCTACTCCTCAAGTTCCTCGACGCCTCGCACACCCTCCCCGTCCACCTCCACCCCGACGACGAGACCGCGAGGAAGGCCCACGGCGAGCCCCACGGAAAGTCCGAGGCCTGGCATATCTTGTGGGCTGCGCCTGGAGCCTCGATCCTGGCTGGCTTGAAGGAGGGTCTCTCCCGGGAAGACCTCTTCCGGGCCTTTAAAGACGAAGACTTCGACCGGGTGATGCCGCGCTACGAGGTCCGTACCGGCGACACCGTCTACGTCCCCGGCGGCATCATCCATACCTTCGGACCGGACACCCTGATAGCGGAGATCCAGCAGACGAGCGACCTCGGCCAGTTTGTTACCCCGACGGACCTCTACGGCGAACGCCTCGACGAAGGGACCTGGGACGCGAACACGAACGCCGCCCTCGACGAGCTGAAGACGGACTACCTCCCCGTCCCGAACTCAGGACTGCTTCTCGATGGAGGCGCGTCCTCCAACCGCCGGGTCATGGGCTGCGCCGGGCCCCACTTCGCCCTCGAACGCTGGAGCCTGGCCGGGCCTTACGTCGAGCCGTCTCACCCCCGCCGCTGCCTGTTGCTCTCGAACGTTGGGGAGGGCGCGGTGGCGCTGGAGTACGGCGGCGGCGTCGAGGCCCTCGGGCGGGCCGGGTCGTGCGTCCTGCCCGCGGCGATTGGAGAGGTGCGCGTCGTGCCGGGCGAGGGCGAGGAAGCGAGCCTCGTCGCCTGCTACGTCCCGGATCTCGAACTAGACGTGATCCGGCCGCTCCGCGAGGCTGGACACACGGACGCGCGGATAGCGGCGCTGGGGGAGGTCGGGTTGTCGTGAGGCGATGTTCTACCTTTGAGGAGGGTACATGGGCAGGATAGTTGCGCTTGGCGAGGTCGTATCGGACATCTACCGGGCGGAGTCGTCCTCGCCGGTAGAGCTGCCCTTCGTCGCCCGGCCGGGCGGGGCGCCCGCGAACGTCGCGGTGGCCGCAGCGAGGCTCGGCTCGGAGGCCGCCTTTGTAGGGAGCGTCGGACGCGACCTCTTCGGGGACTTTATAGCCCGGGCGCTGGAGGACGAGGGGGTGGACGTCTCTGCGGTCAGGCGGTGCGAGCCGCCGACGCGCACCTCCATAGCGTTCGTCGAGGTCTCGGACGACGGGGACCGCTCCTTCACCTTCTACCGCTCCAGTCCGGCCGCCGACGAGCTGCTCTCCCCCGAGGACGTGGCCCGCGAGGGGATCTCGGGCGCCTCCTTCGTGAACTTCGGGAGCATCCCGCTCCTGAAAGAGCCCTCGCGCGGCGCGATCCACCGGGCCGCCGAGCTGGCGAACGAGCTCTCCGTCCCCGTGGCCTTCGACGTGAACCTGCGCGAGCACCTGTGGGAGAGCGTCGAAGCCGCCCGCGAGGCCGTCGACCCGCTCCTCGACCGCTCCCAGATCGTCAAGATGGGCCACGACGAGCTCCGCCCGCTCCTCGGCACCGAAGACCCGGACGAGGCCGCCGGGATGCTGCTCGGACGCGGCGCCGTCCTCGTCCTCGTGAGCCTCGGCCCCGACGGGGCGTTCTACGCGTCGGAGGGCTTCCGCGGCAGCGTCCCCGCATTCCCGGTAGAGGCCGTGGACGCCACGGGGGCCGGAGACGCTTTCCTCGCCGCCGCGCTCGTCCACCTGGCCGAAACGGATGGTTGGGACGAGGAGGCGACTCGCGAGGCGACCCTGAGGGGCTGCGCCGCCGGCGCGCTGGCCTGCACGGACTACGGCGCCATGCGCGCGCTTCCCACCAGGGAGGAGCTGGAACGCTTCATGGGAGAGAGGGGCGCGCGCTGACCGAGCCGGAGAAGCGCTTCGGGACCCTGGAGATAAGGACCGACCGGCTCTCCCTCCGGCCGCTCCTGCCGGAGGATCTCGACGCCGCGCACGAGCTATGGACGGACCCGGGCGTCAGAAGGTACCTGTGGGACGGGGAGGTAGTCACCAGGGAGAAGGCCCTCACCATGCTCGTCCGGAGCGTCGAAAGCTTCGAGGAGCACGGCTTCGGCCTCTGGGCGGTGACGAAAAAGGGATCCAAGGCCCTCATCGGCTTCTGCGGATTCTGGCCCTCCGGCGAGGACGACCGCGGGGCCGAGCTGCTCTACGGCCTCCGGACGCCGTGCTGGGGCGGAGGATTAACGACGGAGGCGGCCAGGGCCGTCGTCCGGTACGGTTTCGAGGAGGCCGGGCTGGACCGCATCGTCGCCGGCGCTGACACCGAGAACGCAGCCTCCCTGCGCGTCATGGAGAAGGCCGGTCTCTACCCGGACGGCCGGGACTTCCGAAACGGACAAGACCTGACGTACTTTTCCCTCTCCCGCGAGGGCTTCCGGGGCGAGCCTAGCGACGCACCCGGCTGACGGAGACCGGGAGGTCCACCGCCTCTCCGAGCCTGCGCGCGAGCGGCGCGAGGGAGGGCAGCTCCGTCGCCGCGTGCCCCGCGTCGAGCGCGACGAGCCCCAGGGACTCCGCGAGCAGCGCGTCGTGGTAGCTCAGATCCCCGGTGACGTAGGCATCCGCCCCGGAGGCCGCCGCCTGACCGATAAACGAGCCGCCCGAGCCGCCGAGCACCGCGACGCGCTCCACGGGTACCCCGGGCGCGGGGTCCGACACGAGCCGGACCGGGAACCCCAGAGCGTCCGAGACGTGCGCCGCGAACTCCTGCGGCGCGAGCGGCTCCGCCAAACGCCCCACCCTCCCGTAGCCACAGCCCTCCGGGAAGCCGTCGACGGGGTACAGGTCGAAGGCGGGCTCCTCGTAGGGGTGGGAAGCCCGTATCGCCGCGACCGCCCCGCTGACGAGGTGGGCCGGGACCACGGTCTCCAGCCGGAGCTCCTCCACCTTCTCCAGGCGGCCCCTCTCGCCCGCGTAGGGGTCCGTCCCCTCGCCGCCCAGGAACGTGCCCGTCCCGGGTGAGCGGAAGGTGCAGCGGGTGTAACCGCCTATAACTCCGGCCCCCGCGCCGGAGAGCGCGTCCGCGACCGCGTCTGCGTTCTCGTCGGGCACGAAGACCACGATCTTCTTTATCGCCCCCTGCGGGACCACGACCTCCAGCGGACCTCTCAGCCCCAGGGCCTCCGCGAGCGCGACCGAGACCCCGCCCGGGGCGGCATCGTAGTTTGTGTGGGCCGCGTGTATGGCGAGGCCCCCCCTGATGGCTCGCGCGACGAGGTCGCCCGGGTACGAGGAGGTGTTCACGCTCTTCAGGGGCCGGAACACGAGCGGGTGGTGGAACAGCAGAAAGTCCGCCCCTATCTCCTCGGCCTCGTCCAAGACCTCCGGCAGGGGCGTCAGGGCGACGAGCACCCGGCTCACCCGCGCGTCCGGGTCGCCGACCTGCAAGCCCACGTTGTCCCAGTCCTCGGCGAGGGACGCCGGGGCTATCCCTTCGACGGCGGCCTGTATCTCCCTGACGCGGATCACGGGGGAATTGTACTAATCTTCTGGTAGTGGACCGCAAACGGATAGCACGGATGGTCTCCGCCTCGACGAGGCTGCCGCTGATCGCGGTCCCCCTGTTCCTGCTCGTGGGCCTCACGGCGGATGGAGCTCGGGGACTGCTCTGGGCGGGCCTGTGCATCTTCTTGACGAGCGGGCTCTCGCTGCTCTACCTCCTCCACCTGACCCGCTCCGGGAAGGTCGCGGACCCCGGAAGCATCCGGCAGGTCGAGAGGACCGGACCCCTGCGCGTGGTGGCGGGGCTCCACGCTACAGCCTGGGCTCTCGTGACGCTGCTCGACGGTCCCGCGGAGCTGCGGGCCGTCCTGCTCTCCTACGCCCTCGCCACCGCCGCCTTCGCCCTCCTGACGCCGGTCAGCAAGATCTCCCTGCACGCCGCCGGCATCTCCGGGGCCTGCGTATGCCTGACCTGGATCCTCGGCCCCTGGGCGGCGCCGACCTTTCTCGTCCTGCCCGCGGTCTGGTGGGCGCGGCTGACCTTGTTGCGCCACACCCCCGTGGAACTCCTCCTCGGCACCCTGGTCGGCGGCGGCCTCACCGTGTTCGCCTTCCTCATCACGACGCCATGAGACACGGCCCATCTCCGGGTCCTGTCGAGACCGGAACGGAAAGGCCCATACGCTCTGCCAGCGGAGGCGCAACGGTGTGGCGAGAGGTTCCACCGGTACGCGCCGCCCGCCCCGACGCAACCCAACGCGCCGTCCTTCCCTCCGCCTGTAGGGGCATGAGATTTTGATCGGGTACGTCCCGGACGGTAACGGGGCCTCCGGCGTGGGGTACCGGCGGTGCGTGGTGGACGTGTCTCGAACGGGGGGGCATGCCGCGTGAACGGGGAGGAGCACGGGCGGAGCTTCGCGGCCGGCCTCGGCTCCTCCTTGCCCGTGGTCCTGGGCTACGTACCGGCTGCGGTGGCGTTCGGGATCGCCGCGAGGGGGGCGGGGCTCGGCACTACCGAGGCGCTCCTGATGTCCCTCATCGTGTACTCCGGCGCGAGCCAGTTCGCCATCGTGGGCCTCGTCGCGGCTGGCGTACCGTGGCTCGTCGTGGTGGCGACCGCCCTCGTCCTGGGCCTGCGACACGTGATCTACGGTCCCTCCCTGGCCCCACACCTTCGCGGGCTCACCCCCGGGCGCTCCGCCCTCGCCGCCTTCGGCCTCACCGACGAGGTCTTTGCCGTCGCCGCTGCCTCCCTGCCGGGGAGGCCCGCGGGGCTCGGCTGGATGCTCGGCCTGGAGCTCGGGGCCTACGCCTCCTGGGCGCTCGGTTCTCTCGTTGGCGCGGCCTCGGGAGCGGCCCTCGTGGAGAAGTTCCCGATCCTCGCCCCCGCGCTCTCCTTCGCCCTCCCCGCCCTCTTCGTCGCCCTGCTCGTCCCCATGATGAGAGCCCCCGCGGGGGAGGCGAGAAAGCCCCTCGCCGCCACGGTCTTCGCCGCGGTCGCCGTCGCGGCCACCCTGCACCTTGCCGGCCTCGGCTCGTGGAGCATCCCCGCGGCCGCCGTCGCCGGACCGGCGGTCGGCTTCCTGCTGGCGAGGGTCCCGCAGGATGCGGGCCGCCCATGAGCCCCGTGGCCCTGCTCCTGCTCTTCCTTTTGGTGGGCGTCGGCAACTACCTCATGCGCTTCCTGCCGCTCCTCTTCGCCCTGCGCCACCGTGAGGGTAGGGGGCAGGACGCCCCGACGAAGGGCCTGCTCCCCCTCGTCGCGCCCGCCGTCGTCGTCGCGCTCCTGGTCACCTCCCTGCTGCCCGGCGACCCTGCCGCCGACGCCGAGCTCGTGCGCAACGCGGCGGCGCTCGTTCCCACGCTGCTCGTCGCCATAAGGTTCGGGAACCTCGGGCTGACCGTGCTCACGGGTATCCTCGCTTACGCCCTGATCTCGCTGGTGGTATAGAAACCGTCCCATGGACGCGACCCCGACGCCCGGGCTCCGAGGCCCGAACACTCACGCGAGGTCCCGGGTGGACTTTCGTACCTTCGAGCTCCCTGCCGCGACCCCGGAGAGCCACTCCCGGAGCCCGTTGCCCGGCGAACGGACTACACTTCTCCCTGCGGCCCCGTGCATAATGGATGGCGCAGCCTCGCCAGGGGGGGACGTGCCTGCGCCTGGTCGACCCGGCGAGCAGGAAGCTTCCGAGCGATGGGGAAGCGCGAAACAAGAAGGAAGGTTTGCGGCGGCATGAAGAGACGGGGTTTCGAGCGGCGTCGGGAGGTCTCGGCGGTTCCGGGGGTCGGTCCGAGCCGGGATCTCGAACGCCCCGACGCGCGCAGCGCCGCCAGGTCGGGAACGGTCTCTACTCCGGGCGAGCGTGTCCGTGGAGGGACGTCGTGACGGATCGCCGGGACGAAAGACGCTCCTACGAGGAGCCGGAGAACCCCGTGGAGGAGCTGATCGAAGTCTTCGAGAAGACGAGGTGGCGCCCCGCCAAGGCCCCGTGGGGCGAGGCCGAAAGGTGGATGCGGGAGAAGGAGGAGCGGCGGGAGGAGCTGATGAAGGCCTGGAGGAGCCGTCGCGTACGCCCGGTCTCCGACGAGACCGGGGGCCCTCCGTCGTGAGCGGCACCGGCTACGCGCTGCTCTTCTCGACCATCATGTGCATCGTGGTCGGCGGCGTGAGCCTCGCGGTGGCCGCCAGGGAGCGCGGGCGCGGCTCGGCGGCGTGGCTGCTGCCCGGCACGGCCGGCGTACTCCTGCTGGTCGCCTGCACGGTCCGCCTCATAGTAGTAGCTACCTGAACCCGGGTAATCGGGCCTCCGCCGCGAACGTCCCTTCCCGAGCGGCTAGTTTGCCGGACGGCGCTTCACGGGTAAACGTCGCCGATACGAAGCATCCGTACGATGGTCCGAGAAACAGGAGGTCTACAAAGATGGCGGCGACCAGCAAGGACGGCCCCGAGCTTCACCCGGCCACGGTCGGGATGGCACAGGGACGCAACTACGCGCACATCACCACGATCTTCCCCTCCGGTCATTTCCAGACTCATCCCGTCTGGGTCCACTCCGACGGCGAGCGCCTCGTGGTCAACACCGAGACCCACCGGCCCAAGTACAAGAACGTCCAGCGCGACCCGAGGGTGACCCTGACGATCCGGGACGAAGAGAACCCCTACCGCTACGCCGAGATACGCGGCCAGGTGGCGGAGACGGTCACGGGTCCCGAGGCCCGCAGCCAGCTCGACGAGCTCTCGCAGAAGTACGACGGCCGTCCGTACGACGAGAGCGCCATAAAGAGCCAACGGGTGATGCTCTGGATCGTCCCCGAGCGCCAGACCCTCGTGGACCAGACCTCGGACAGCATCTAAAGTACTACCCCCCTCCCCGAGGGGCACTACGAGCAGAAAAGCCACGGAAGCGACGACCGGCCGGATCTTCCACTGGACCAACCTCGCGTTCGCCTTCGTGCTGGAGTTGTGTGCCCTGATGGCGTTGGGTTACTGGGGAGTACGGACCGGGGCCGGACCGATCACCAGGACGGTCCCAGAACTCGGCGCGCCGCTCCTGGCGGCGGTCCTCTGGGGAACGTTCGCGGCGCCCCGGGCCCCGGTAACCCTGCCGTTCGTCAGGTTCGGGGTAAAAACGGCTGGTCTTCGGTTCGGCCGCTATGGCCTTGTATGCCACCGCCCATCTCACACTCGCCCTGACCTTCGCCGCGCTCGTCGTCGCCAACGAGGCTGCGTCGCGATCCCTGAAGAAAGCTTCGAGGGGGACCGGTTAGCAGTCCGCCGCGAAACGCTCCCCTTAACCGCGGAGAGCCCGCCGCACCGGACTTCCCCCTGCTCGCCTCGCTCGGGCGTTTCCCCCCGGGTCCCGATCGGCCCGATAGCCCCCCGGTGCCGGTATCTACCGGGCGAAGCTTGCCACTGCCGGGCGATTGACGCGTCCTCTCTACCCGTCGCCTTCGAAGCCCCGGGGTAACGCTGATCGCCCTACCCATAGAAGGAAAGTCACTCCAATCTCTCGACGGGGCTGCTCTGAAGGGTGGAGAAACTGGAAACGCCGTTTCTGCCTTTAGCGTGCCCCGGCGAACCCGTCCCATACCCCATCGCACTGGTGCACTGCGCAACTATCTCTTCGACGCAGGGGTGCGCGATACCCGGAGCGTGTCCCCGGGATATCAACAACGATGCTCTCGCCGGCATGGATCTTCGAGGCGTAATCAGCGTTAGAGGATTCGGGAGGGTCACGCGGAGTCAGGCGTGAGGGGTAGGGTAGCCCGGGTTAGAGCGGTCGAGGGCCGCGTCGCGTCGATGCTGCGGCGCCAAGTACCGCTTCGAAGGCTTATGGGAGACGTCGTTAAACTTTCGGAATAATCGTGCCGATAATTAGGGTGAGGACCGTAGAAAGTGGGGGAAGCAATCTCGGAGCGCTTGAAAGCCGAAAAGTCAACGAAGCACACGCTTGGTGCCGGGATCGCGAAGCATAGACAAAACTGGGAGGACGAGTTGCAGGGTAACGCCCCTCATCGGCTAGGTTGGAAGGATCGATCGATCCCAATCGGGATCGAGCTTGCGATGCCTTACCGGGTTGGCGAGGAGCCCTTCCCAGAAACGCCGGTATCTCCTGAGAGCTTCGATCCCGAACATCTAGTTTGGGTCACAACGCCGCACGAACTGGTCATGCGTATAGAGGCCGTGCTCGTCCTCTTGCTTTTCAGGGTCATGCCCGAGGCCTGATGGACAAGAGCAGGGAGGCCGAGGAAACCCAACGCATACTGGCATCGATCGTCCAGAACTCCACCGACGCCATAGAATCCACGAGCCTGGGCGGCACCATCGTCAGCTGGAACCCCGCCGCGGAAAGGCTCTACGGCTACTCGGAGGAGGAGATCAGGGGCAAACACGTCTCGATCCTCGCGCCGCCAGACCGCCTGGACGAGATAAAAGGAAAGTTCCTACAGGTAGCGCGGGGGGAGACCGTCTCCGGGTATGAGACCGAGCGCCTCTCCAAGGACGGCAGGCGCATACCCGTCTCCATGACCATCTCGCCGGTCAGAGACTCGGCGAACGACGTCGTGGGGCTCTCGGCCATCGCCCGCGATCTCACGGAGCGCAAGCGGGACGAAGAGGAACTGGATTTCCAGAGGACCCTACTCAAGGCCCAGAGCGAGGCCTCCATCGACGGCATCCTCGTCGTCTCCCACGACAGAAAGATACGCTCCTACAATCGACGCTTTCTGGAGATGTGGGAAGTCCCGGAGGAAGTGATCGCGACCCGGTCGGGTGAGGATACGCTACGGGCGGCACTGCATAAACTGGCAGATCCGGAGGAGTTCTTGGCGGGTGTCGCCCATCTCTACGAACACCCCGACGAGGAGAGCCGCGACGAGATCATGCTCAAGGACGGCCGGACCTTCGACCGGTACAGCGCCCCCGTAAAGAGCGCGGACGGCGCTTACTACGGCAGGGTGTGGTATTTCCGCGACATAACCGAGCGAAAGCAAGCCGAAGAGCGCCTCGCCGAGAGCGAACGCCGCTTTGCAACCCTACTCTCCAACGCCCCGGCCATGGTCTACCGGAGCCTCAACAAAGGTAATTGGCCCATGGAGTTCGCCAGCGAGTATGCCCGAGAACTCACCGGTTACCGTACTGCGGATTTTTTGAAGCGTGGGGAACCGGAATTCGGCGACCTCATCCTGGAAGAAGACCAGCAGCGGGTGTGGAATGAGGTGCAGGCGGCCCTCGACGGACGCGAACGCTTCAAGATCGCTTACCCCATCCGTCGTAAGGACGCCACCGTAAGGTACGTGGAAGAGGTCGGGCAGGGCATATACGACGAGGAAGGCAACGTCGTCGCGCTGGAAGGTCTGGTCATCGACGTCACCGAGCGTAAGCGTACCGAGGAGGAGCGCGCCGCTCTGGCCTCCATAGTCGAATCCTCCAGTGACGCCATCTACTCCGTAACACCGGACGGCTCAATCGTCAGCTGGAACCGGGGCGCCGAGAGGCTTTTCGGTTACTCGGCAGAGGAGATTATGGGTCGCTCCATCTCCATCCTTTGCCCGGCAGAGCTGAGCCACGAGCAAGTGGAAAACCTGGAGAAGGTCAGGCGGGGGCGGGGCGTAGACGTGCAGGAGACGGTCCGGCTGACCAAGGATGGCCGGAGGGTCTACGTTTCCTTGACCGTATCTCCTACCGAGGACGCAAAGGGCAACGTCGTGGGGGCCTCGGCGATCGTCCGTGATGTCACCGCTCGTAAGCAGGCCGAGGAGGACTCCCGTGAGAGCGAGCTGCGCTTTCGGCAACTCTTCGAGCAGTCCGTAGACGCCCTTCTGGTGCACGACGAGGCCGGTCGGATGGTCGACTGCAACGACGAGGCCTGCCGCTCGCTGGGGTACTCGCGCGAGGAGCTGCTCTCGCTCTCGGTGCAAGACTTCGCCCTGAACCTCGCCTCGGGAGAGCGGGAGGTCCACGGCGAATCGCTCTCGCGACGGACCGCGGGCCAGGAAGTGCAAGAGATTATCGGGGGCGTTCACCTCGCGGATCACAGGCGCAAAGACGGCAGCACGTTCCCCGTCGAGGTGCGGGTAGCCACGGTTGACTACGGCGGGGAGCGGATGATGCTCGCCTCTGCCCGCGACATCACCGAGCTCAAGCGGACGGCGGAAGCCATGGGTGAGGCGAAGGAGGCAGCCGAGGAGGCCGATCGGGCGAAGTCCGAGTTCCTCGCGAACATGTCCCACGAGATCCGCACCCCCATGAACGGCGTCATCGGCATGACCGGACTCCTCCTGGACACCGACCTCTCCGACGAGCAGCGCGAGTTAAC
>CADCVI010000006.1 GCA_902806105.1 uncultured Rubrobacteraceae bacterium | reverse complement strand
GGTCGAGAAACTGCAGCTCGTGCCGTTCCTTATAGTCACGCCGCTGATCTTCCTGGGCGGCAGCTTCTACTCCATCGACATGCTGCCGCCGTTCTGGCAGACGGTCACCCTCTTCAACCCAGTCGTCTACCTCATCAGCGGCTTCCGCTGGAGCTTCTACGGGATCTCCGACGTGAGCGTCGGCGTGAGCCTCGTCATGACGATCTTCTTCCTGGTTCTGTGCCTGGCGGCGACAGCGTGGATCTTCAAGACGGGGTACCGGCTCAAGACGTAATCCCCACACAGAGCAGCTACGGACTAAGGCAGAACCGAAGGTTCTTGTCGTGGCAAGACGCGCAGGCCGTTGCGTCCCCGGAAAACGGTAATCCGCTTCAACTTCAGCTTGACGGCAATGGGATGCGCCCCGCCAGGTGCAGCCTTGGAGAGGCACGGTTTTCGGCCGTCAGCGAAGGCCGCGCGTGGGCCGACCTGCTTCGGGGCGCGAGCGGGCGTGCGTCGGTTGAGCCGCTTCGCCATGAGACCGTGTTCGAGACTGGTGTTCAGCCTCCGTTGGTTTTCTCCTTCAGCCAGGAACACCATTCCTCCACGCCCCGCCCCGTACGGGCGCTGGTCAGGATGCGCCGGGCGCCGGGGTTGACGTCGTCGAGGTTGCCTAGAAACTGGTCGAGGTCGAAGTCGAGGTGCTCCAGGAGGTCCATCTTGTTGACGAGGACGAGGTCGGCGGAGCGGAACATGAGGGGGTACTTGAGGGGTTTCTCCTCGCCCTCGGTGATGGAGTAGACCATCACCCTCGCATCCTCCCCTACCTTGAACTCCGCCGGGCACACGAGGTTGCCGACGTTCTCTATGATCAGGAGATCCACGTCGTGCAGCGGGAGCTCCGAGAGGCCGGATCTGACCATGTTGGCGTCGAGGTGACACTCGCCGCCGAAACCGGGGTCCGTGTTTACCTGCACGATCGGCACGCGGAAGCGGGCGAGCCGGTCGGCGTCCAGGGTCGTCTGCACGTCGCCCTCGAGGATACCGAGGCGAAGACCGCCGCTCAGGATCTCCAGCGTGCGCTCCAGCAGCGCCGTCTTGCCCGCTCCGGGCGAGCTCATCATGTTGACCACGTAGTTGCCGGCGTGGTCGAACTTCTCGCGGTTCGCCTGCGCGAGGGCGTCGTTGGCGTCGAGGACGCCCTCGCGGATCACCTTCTTCACGGCCGTCTGGTGCATCTGGCCCTCCTCCTGGTCGGCTTGTCGGCCCTTCGGTGCTTCGGCAGTTTACGGGCCGCCCTTCACCCCTTGCTCCTCCATCTCCAGGGACTCTACGTAAAGCTCCTCGCCGGCGATGATCTGCAGTTCGAAGCCTCCGCACGCCCCGCACCGCAGCGGGAAATTATCGAGCCGGGTCTCGGAGGCGCAGGCGCAGCACAGCCCGGCGGCCGGTATCTTCTCGATCTCCAACCCGGCGCCCTCGACGGTCGTCCCCATGGCCACGAGCTCGAAGCCGAAGGAGAGGGCGGAAGGGACGACCTGTCGCAGGTGCCCGAGCTTCAGGTAGACCTTCGTGACGCGCCGCCCTTCGGCGTGTCGGGTCGCGACGTCCACGATGTACCCTGCTATCGAGAGCTCGTGCACGGGCTACTCCCTCACCAGATCGTCCACGAGGTCGCGCAGCACGTGGTAGACGGAGGCCTGCGCCTCCTGGATGCGCGGTATGTAATCCGAACGCACCACTATCGCGTGATCTACGAGCCCCTCGCGGACGATCCTCCCGCCGTCGTAGCCCACGATGCCTACCGTGAGCAGGCCCCGCCTGCGCGCCTCCTCGAGCGCGACCAGAATGTTCGACGAGCCTCCGCTCGTCGAGAACGCCACCGCCACGTCCTCCGGCCGGGCGTGAGCGATAAGCTGGCGGGAGAAGATCGCGTCCGTCCCGATGTCGTTCGCTATGGCGGTGATGTTCGCGGGCTCCGCCGAGAGGGAGACCGCGGGGAAGGGCCGCATGCCCGGCGGCGGGCTGACGAAGTCGATGACCAAGTCGTTGGCGTCCGTCGCCGACCCGCCGTTGCCGAAGGCGACTACCTTGCCGCCGCGCCGCAGCTTGTCGGCGACGGCGAAGGCCGCCTCCGAGATAGCCTCGGCCTCCGTCTCCGCTACGCCGGTACGCATGCCGTTCAACTCGTCCACCTTCTGCAGCATGGAGCCCCGCACCCCTTCCACGACCTCTCCCATGCGCTGCTCGGTCTTGCCGAGAAAGGGATATAGGAACGAGGAAGCGCCGACGTCGTGGCCCTGCTCGCGGTGCTCGAAGTACACGTGCACCGTCTCCCAGAGCAGGTGATATAGGACCTCGAAGACCTCCTGGACCACGAAAGGATCCCCGTCGGGCGGCTGGAAGGAGTACTCTCCCATCTTTCCTGTGAGGGCGAACGTCAGCGCGCCCCGCTCCCGCGCCGCAGCCAGGGCCCGCTCCACCGCCGGATCCGCCTCGGGGAAGGCAAAACCCATGACCATATCCTCCGGGCGGGTGATCACCGGCAGGCGAAGCTCGAAGTCCGGCCCCACGTCGAGGGCCGGCAGGGCCCGCTTTCCCACGATCACCGGGTGCACGAACTCGACCGAGACGTGCTCGGCATCCGTCGATGCGGAGCCACGCCCGAACGTGAGCAGACGTCCGCCCGCCAGGAACCGGCGGGACATCTCTTGGCAGGCCCGGGCCAGCCTCGGCGCCTCGACCCCGAAGAAAGACTCGAGGACAGCGTTGCGCCTCCCTAGCTCCTCCAGGCTCCGGGCGGCGAGTGCGTCCATGTTTGGCGGGACCTTCACAGCGTGTAGCCCAGGCGCCGGCCGATAAAAGCAAGTACCCCCACCAACCACTGAGGGGGCTTGACCGCCACGGACGGGGGGTAATTCACAGAGGCAATGGACATGTATATCAGGGAGCGGAAATCCTTCATTCCCCGGATCTTGCCCGACCGGATCAGGCGGTCGAGCACCTCTAAATTCTCCTGGAACGCGAGAGCGGGCCGGTGCACGTTGATGAAGCGGACCGGAACCTCGCTCGTATTCCGAAACCCATGCACCGCTCGCCGGGGCACGGTTAGCGACTCGCCTGCCCGAACCGCGTGCCAGCGGCCGTCGTGCAAGACCTCCAGCGTCCCGTCGAGGACCTGGTAGGTCTCTACCAGGTCGGGGTGGTAGTGGATGATGCTGCCGGCGGCGGGATCCAGGGTGCAGTCCATCTCGACATAAGCCCCGTTCGTGGCTTCGGCGGGGGTGGTGATCCGGGCCTCGATCCCGAAGACGGCCCGGAGGTCGAGGACCCTCTCGCGGGTTTTGTTGGACATTGCATCGCCTCCTCTGCAAGCGTCCCGGCTGGAGTTGATCGTCTCGCTTCCTAGATCCCCGGACGGCTCCCTAACAGATCCTCGGCAGCGGGTCGCCCACGAGCATGTCGATCATGCGGGTGCCGCCGAACTGGGTGTGCATGAGGACCATGCGAGCGGGTTCCTCGCGTACCTCGCCGATGATCTGGGCGTCCTCGCCCCCCTCGACGCCGCGCAGCGCCTCGATCGCCGCGTCGGAGAGTTCGGGGGCGACGACGGCGAGCAGCTTGCCCTCATTCGCCACGTAGAGCGGGTCTATGCCCAGGATCTCGCATGCCCCGTTGACGACATCCCGGATCGGCAGCTTCTCTTCCCACAACACGATCCCGAACCCCGAGTCGCGGGCGAGCTCGTTGAGGACGGTCCCGATGCCGCCGCGCGTGGGGTCGCGCATGAAGCGTAAGCCCGGTCCCGCGAAGTGTTTCAACGACTGCACGAGCGGGACCAGGGGCCGCGTGTCGGAGAGGACTTCGGCTTCGAGTTCGAGGTCTCCGCGGGCGATGAGGATGGCCGCCCCGTGGTCGCCCAGGGTACCGGAGCAGATGATCCTGTCTCCCGGACGCACGGATGCGGACGAGAGGCTCAACTCAGGGTCCGCGATCCCGACCCCTGTGGTTACGACGTAGAGCCCGTCGCCCTTCCCACGCTCGACGACCTTGGTGTCGCCGGTGGCGATGTAGACCCCGGCCCCTTCCGCGGCCCTCGCCATCGCCTCGACCTCGCGCCTGAGCACCTCGGTCTCGAGCCCCTCCTCGATGATCAGGGCCGCCGCGAGGCCGAGCGGCGCGGCGCCGGAGACGGCGAGGTCGTTGACGGTGCCGTTGACCGCGAGTTCGCCGATGGAGCCGCCTGGGAACAGCAACGGGCGCACGACGTAGGAATCCGTCGAGAGGGCGAGGCGCGCATCGCTGAAGGGGAGAAAGGCCGCGTCCGAGAGCGGGGCGAGGGCCGGGTTATCCAGGGCCGGCAGCAGGAGGCCCTCGATAAGCTTGTGGGTAGCCTTGCCCCCGGCCCCGTGGCTCATGTCTATGCGCGGGGCGGTGAACTTCGGCGGGCGCCTGCGGTTCTGCTCCAGGGTGTCGAGGACACGCTGTTCCCTCTGCCCGGTCATACCTTCGACCCGATCTCGACCTTCTGGTGCGCCTTGCGGCCAAAGTTGTAGTACGCGGCGCACGCCCCCTCGGAAGAGACCATGAGGGTCCCGAGCGGGCTCTCCGGGGTGCAGGCCGTGCCGAAGACCTTGCACTCCCAGGGCTTTAGGACGCCCTTGAGGACCTCGCCGCACTGGCAGGCCTTCGGGTCGGCGACGCGCACGCCGGGGACGGAGTAGCGAAGCTCGGCGTCAAAGTCGGCGTAGGCGTCGGAGAGCTTCAGTGCCGACTGGGCGATAAAGCCCATGCCCCGCCACTCGAAGTACGGGCGCAGCTCAAAGACCTCGGCCATGGCCCCGAGGGCTGCGAGGTTGCCCTCCCAGGGGACGATCCTGCTGTACTGGTTCTCGACTTCGCAACGCCCCTCCCCGAGCTGTCGCATAAGCATGAGGATGGACTGCAACAGATCGAGGGGCTCGAAGCCCGCCACCACGCACGGCTTGCCGTAGTCCTCGGACATGAACTCGTAGGGCCGGCAGCCGATTACCGTGGAGACGTGGCCCGGCCCGATGAAGGCGTCCAGTCTCAGATCCGGCGAGTCGAGGAGCGCGCGCACCGGCGGGACGATGGTGACGTGGTTGCAGAACACCGAGAAGTTCTCCAGACCTTCCTTCTTTGCGCGCCGCAGGGTCAGCGCGGTGGAGGGGGCAGTGGTCTCGAAGCCGATGGCGTAGAAGACGACCTCGCGGTCGGGGTTCTCCCGCGCGATCCGCAGGGCGTCCAGGGGCGAGTAGACCATGCGGATGTCGGCACCCTCGGCCTTTACCTCGAGGAGGTTCCCCCTGGAGCCGGGGACGCGCATCATGTCTCCGAAGCAGGTGAAGATGACCTCGGGGCGCTCGGCGATTGCGATGCCGTCGTCCACACGCCCCATTGGCAGCACGCAGACCGGACAGCCGGGGCCGTGGACGAGCTCTATCCCCTCCGGCAGGAGGTCTTTTATGCCGTGGCGGTAGATCGTGTGGGTGTGGCCGCCGCAGACCTCCATCAGCTTGTAGTGACGGGACGGGTCGGAGATCGCGGCTATCTCCGCCGATACCGCCCGCGCCAGCTCCGCGTCTCGAAACTCGCTCACGTATTTCACTTGTGCCTCCCTCCGCTCGGCGGCACACCAACCGCCGGTATCTCTGCGCGTCCGCTCTCCCGTCCCACCCTGCCGATGGCTACCCCGCCGTGCGTGAGCAGCAGTTCCCCTATCCGCACCGGGGCCACGAGCTCCACGGCGATCCCGGCGCGGTTCCCGGCCGAATCCTCGCAGAGGGCATCTTCGCCCTCCACGGAGACGACCCGCACGGGGATACCGGCGTCGGAGCAGACGACGCAGCCGTCGTGATCCAGGGTGCAGTAGGAGTCCGGGATCATGGCTTCCCCTCCACGGCTACTCGATCTGGGAGGCGCGCAGCTCCTCCAGCTCTTGCTCGTAGGCCTCACCGAGCTCCCGCAGGGCTTCGAGGGTGCCCTGCGCCTCGGCCTCGTTCAGCCGCGACATCGCGAACCCGACGTGGATCAAGACCCAGTCCCCGACCTCCACCCTTTCGTCCTCGTGGTACACGAGCCCTATGTTGATGTTGCGCCGAACACCGCTCACATCGGCCTTCGCCAGCAGCAGGTCCTCGTCGAGTATCTCCACTATCCGCCCCGGAATCCCCAAGCACATACTCCCTATGCCCCCTTCTCTCTCGAAGCCGCGTCCGCCAGCACCGCCTGACCGAGCGCGAGCCCGCCGTCGTTCGCCGGCACCCGCCCGTGCATATGGACCACGAAACCCTTCTCCTCTAAAAGCGCGACCGTCTGTACGAGGAGCAGCATGTTCTGGAACGTCCCGCCCGAGAGCACGACCGCGCCCGTGCCCTCAGCCTCCCTGACCTCCTCGCAGGCGGCGACGACCATCCCGGCCATCGTGCGGTGGAAGGCGGCGGAGACCTCGGCCGCGGGCCTCCCGGCCAGCAGGTCCTCGACCACCGCGGCCACCACCCCGCCCGTCTCGACCACCCGTGAGCCGTTCTCTCCTCGCAGCCGGAACGGGTACGTTCGCCGCGCCGTGGTGCCGCGAGCTGCCAGCTCGAGCTCTATCGCGGCCTGGCCCTCGTAAGTGGAGCGTCCCGAGCCCGGTACCCCGACTAGCGCGGCGACGGTGTCGAAGAGCCGTCCGGCGCTGGAGGTCGGCGGGGTGTTCAGCCCGTGCTTCACGAGCCGCGCGGTAAGCCGGACGTTTCGCTCCCCCGCGCCCCGTACCAGGTTAAGCGGAAGCTTGAGCGTCTCCTCCTCCCCGTATAACGTGACCAGCCGCGCCACGGCCATGCGCCACGGCTGACGGATCGCCGCCGCCCCTCCCGGCAGCGGGGCGTACTCCAGGTGCGCCCGCCGGACGAAGCCCTCTCGCAGGCTGCCCTCGAAGATCTCCCCACCCCACACGGCCCCGTCGGTGCCGTAGCCCGTCCCGTCGAGGGCAACCCCGATCACGCGCTCGTCGACGGGCCGTTCGTTGTCCGCAAGACAGCTCGCGACGTGGGCGTGGTGGTGCTGAACGCCGAACGTGTCTAGCCCGGCCTCCCCCAGCTCGCGGGCGTATTTTGTCGATAGGTACTCGGGGTGAAGGTCGTGGGCCACAAGCTCCGGCTCAACGTCGAAGAGCCGGCAGTAGTGTTCGACCCCCTCGCGGAACGACCGCAGCGTCTCGTAGTTCTCAAGGTCCCCGATATGGTGGCTCAGAAAGGCGTGCCGGTCCTTCGCCAGACAGAACGTGTTCTTGAGTTCCCCGCCGCACGCCAGAGTGTGGCGCTCGACGCTCGCCCCCAGCGGCAGCGGCGCGGGGGCGTAGCCCCGCGAACGGCGAAGCGGGTACGGTCTTCGCAGGGCCACCCTGTTCACGCTGTCGTCGCAGCGCATGTGGATCGGCCGGTCGTGGACCAGGAAGAAATCGGCGATGTTGCCGAGCTGTGCGAAAGCCTCCTCGTCCGTGTAGGAGATGGGCTCGTCGGAGAAGTTGCCGCTGGTCATGACGAGCGGTATCCGGGCGTCTTGGAGCAACAGGTGGTGGAGCGGCGTGTAGGCCAGCATCACGCCGAGCGTACCCTGGCGCGGGGCCACCTCCTCGGCGACGCCGTTGCCTTCCAGGCGCTCCAGGAGCACGATGGGCCGGGCCGGTGAGGTTAGGAGTGCCTCCTCCTCCGGCGTGACCCGACAAAGCCTGCGAACCTGCGCAAGGTCGCGGGCCATCAGCGCGAAGGGCTTGTCCTGACGCACCTTGCGGCCCCTCAGGGTGCCCACGGCCTTCGGGTCGAACGGGTCGCAGGCGAGGTGGTAGCCGCCCAGCCCCTTCACGGCCAGGATCGTGCGTCCGCGTAACAGCCACGCCGCACGCTGGAGCGCATCCTCGCGCTTGCCGCGCAGCTCGCGGCCGGATCTACCGTCTAGCAGCCTCACCCGCGGTCCGCAGACCGGACAGGCGTTCGGCTGGGCGTGGAAGCGGCGGTCCGAGGGGTCGTGGTATTCGCGGTAACACTCGGGGCACATCTCGAAGCCAGACATGGTAGTCGTGGCCCGATCGTAGGGGACCTGCCGGGTGATCGTAAAGCGCGGACCGCAGTTCGTGCAGTTGGTGAACGGGTAGCGGTAGCGCCGGTCGCCGGGGTCGAAGATCTCCGCGAGACAGTCCTCGCAGGTGGCGGTATCCGGGGAGACGAGGGCGTGGCGCCGCGCCCCATCACGGCTCTCCTCGATACGAAACCCACGCTCCCCTGCCGCCGGAACGGGTCGCCAGTCGACAGACTCGACCAGGGCCAGCGGCGGTGGATCGGCCTTCAGGGTGTGGGCGAAGGTTTCCAGATTCTCCGGCACGCCCTCGACCTCGATGAGGACGCCCTCGGCATCGTTGCGCACGAGCCCCGAGAGCCCGTGACGGCGAGCCAGGGCGTAGACGAACGGCCGGAAGCCGACGCCCTGGACGATGCCGTGCACGCGGATCTCCCGGCGCTCGAGCGCGGGCATATTCACCCCGCGGCGGGGCTTCTGCCCGGAAGGTCCGGCAGGGGTTGCAAACGTGTCGGAGGACCTTCCTCTCTCCGCGTTGGTTCCCTTCGAGCCCATGCGCGCCCCCGGTCCTACATCGCCCTGATCTTCATGTACCGTTGGATCTCCGGCCATTGCGCGACCGTAGCGGCCGCAGCCCCCAGGATCAGTCCGTAAAACCCCAGGCGTAGCAGTGTCGTTGCCTTCATTTAGGCTCACCTCCTCTCATCGTGTGGGCCGAGTCCGACGCAACGCCCCGGCCTTCGCTCCCTCCGGCATGCTCCCCCAGGAGCGACTCGACCAGCTTCACCGCCTCTTCCACCCCGGCGAGCACCGGCTCGCTCAGCTCCATAAGCATGTCGTCGTAGTCTTCACCGCTCACGATCGTCAGGGGCTCGCAGCCCACCACGAGGGTGCGGACCGGGGGGGCGCCTAGGAAGCGGGACAGCTTGATCACCCCCACCGGGTCCATCCCGTGGGCATCGAGCGCCACCCCCCCGTTCTCCTCGACCTCCGGCTCGATGAGATAAACAGTGCCCGGTTCCCCACCACGCGGCGTAGCGTCCACGAAGACGACGAGCCCGTAGCCGTCCTGAAGGGCGTAGGCGAGGTCCATCCCCCGGATGCCGAAGTCCTTCACCTCTACACCGTCGGGCAGCTCGCGCCCGGCGAGCCGCCTCGCCACCTCTACCCCGAAACCATCGTCGCCCAGAAAAATATTGCCGATCCCTGCGATAAGGACGCGCTCAGAGGCCACGAGGCACCTCGAAGTCCAGCGGCTCGACTTCCTCCGGGGAGAAAAAGAAGCGGTGCCCGAGCATGCGGTCCGCGCCGAGGTCCCTGCCCGGATCCTCCTCCAGCGTGACCGCTAGGTGGATTCGATCCTCATAGTCCTGCTCCATGCCCTCGACGACCGCGACCTTCCCGCCCAGCGCGATATCCATGATGTCCCCCCCGGCGCGCGGCCAGAGCAGGACCCGGCTCCCCTTTCGGAGCTCGACACCACGTACGGTCACGCTCTGAAGGGCGGGCCTCTCCTCGTGCTCCCGGAAGAAATCCTCCACTTTATCCCCTCAACCTCTGCGACCCGCGGACGATCCCGTGCAGGCTCATGAGCCCTTCTGGCGAGAGGGACTCGCAACGCTCCAGGATCTCGCGGGCCCGCGGGTCGGAGGCGCGCATCTCCTCCTTCTCCTCGTCCGTCAGCGAGAGGATGTTGAGAATGAGCAACTGGTCGATCTCGCCGCCGTCGAAAAGGTCGCCGGGGCTCTCGGGCGCTATCTGCGGGTAGTCGTACAGGATGATCGGGGACGAGAGCATCGCGCCCTTCTCTCCCTCCTCCCCGACCAGCACCGGCCAGGTCCTCAGGTTCTCGCACCCCTCGACGGCCTCGCGCATCCCCTCCGGCGGGTCCATCAGCGAGACGAACTCCCCACCCTCCACCCCGAGCACCGTGTGGGTCGAGGCGAAGGTCTGACCGAGCGTGCTCTCCCGATCCTCGCCCCCCCAGGGCGTCGTGTTGGTGATACCGACCGTCACCCTGAAAAGCCTATCTTCTAGAAACTCGGCGCTTACCTCGACCACCCCGCGCAGGGCGCGCCAGCTACGCACCAGGCCCCCCGCGACTTCCCCGCCAGGACGGGTCAGGAGCTCTTTCCTGCTCCCCCCGGGTATGTCTATATCCACGCGCCTCGCCGATCCCAGAAGTTCGGAGAGCCCGAACCGCCCGACCGCTACCTCTCGCTCGGTCGCCTCCTCCCACGGGAGGTAGAGCTCCCCCCCGATGCGTAGCTCCTCGACAAACTCCAGGGCCTCGCCCCTTCTCACGCCGACCTTCCGCTCGGTGACGTGCAGGAACCGCACCTTTACCTCGATCGTGGCTCCCCCGTCTCCGAGCACGAGGCACTGGGTCTGCATCAGCCAGGGGTCGTCCCCGCCCCTGGCCTCGCTGTAGGCTCTCGGGTAGACTCCTCCGAACGTCCAGCGTTGTTGGTTTTTCTTCGCCGAGCGGCGGTAGGGCCACAGGATGTACCCCTCGTAGAGAACTGCCTGGGCGATCATCTGCGTGGCGTCCACCTAGCCCTCCACCCCCTGCTTCCTCGCCTGAAGCAGCGACTCCACGGCGGCCTCCCACGTCGGGAGCCCCCTGCGGACCTTGTAGTCGTAGAGCTCGTCGAAGGTATCTCTTCTCAGGCGAACCCAGGCGCTGTTTGGGAAGTAGTGCTCCATCATCTCCTTCCACAGACGGACCGGCATCCCGAACTCCGCCTCCTTCTCCCAGGAGATCCTGGCGGTCTGCAACCCCCCACCCTCCCCCGTGTAGAAGACCGAGCCACTGAAAAGGAACTCCAGCGGCACCTCGCCACCTTCTAGGGCATGGAAGTACTTGGCCGCCGCCACTTCGAGATCGTAGGTGCAGGTAACCGCCATGTCGGCGACCGTGCTCCCGACGAACGGCGGGACCTGCACCACAGTGTGGGTCCACAGGAAGCTCCTGAGCGTGGTGCCCCAGCGGTGAGGCTCACCGAACAGGTCGAGGAGCCGCCCCTGCTCCGCGGCCTCGTAGTGGCGCCGCGTCGCCGAGATCCTGACCTGCGTGTTCAGGGAGACGGAGCGGACGGGCTCCCCGTCGAGGTTCTCCACGCGAACCTTGAACACGAGGCTCGGCACGGCCGCGTACTCGAGGACCTCCGCGCCCTCCACCACGAAATCCAGGTCAGGCACGACCGGCCCCCATTAGCCGCCTTCCTCTACCCCGATCGACCGCCGGTAGCCGAAAGCTATCCACCCGTTCAAGCCGGAGACAGGTTCGGGCTGTTCGGGTCTATCGGGTTCCTGGCCCCCGCGTTGATACCCGTGGACCTCCGGGCGTAGGACCTCGCGGTGTTCGGCCCGGTCCCTTCGAAGCCGGGGTCCTTCTTCATGCCGCCGGGCGCGTTGCCCTGGCGCACCCCCTTCGTGTGCGAGGGCGAGTCCATCTTCGTGTCCGGCCTCCCTACCCTTAAGCTCGCCATCTGCCGCCTCCTTCTAGTCGTGGCCCCGAACCTTCGATTCGGGGCCGGAGAACACGTAGGTTCACGCCTCCGCCAGCTCCCGTGAGGGCAGCAAGCCGAGCTGGGCCATCATGCCGGCCACGTCGAAGTAGGAGCGCGTGGAGAAGATCTTGCCGTCCCTGAAACAATGGATCTCGCGGAAGAGGAGCTCGACGTGCCTGCCGGTCGGCGGGATCTCCCCCGCCGGTCCCCTGAACGTGCCCTCGTGGGTGCCCCTGCCCACATACTCGACCACCGCGAAATCCTCCCCGGCGTACACGGCGGTAACCTCCGTCCTGGAATCGGGAAAGGCGTCGATCCAGTTCTGCAATCATTGCCTGTACCCCTCACGCCCCCGGTAGGTATCCCCAGTCGCGACCTGAAACCGCTCCGCGTCCTCCGCGTAGCTCGCGACCGTACGGTCCAGGTCTCGCTCGCCATACGCGGCGTGAGCCTGTCGCACGATCCGCTCGTTCTCCCGCGCCGTCATCAAGCCCTCCTCTCTCTGCTCACGGTCCTGGAACGCATCCGCAACTCCTCGAAGAACCGCTCCAACTCCTCCCACACCTCCCGGCCCCCGCTGAAACCCCTCCAGTGGGTCCGGATGAGGCCGACCAGGCCGTAACACCTGTCCATGGGGACCAGAAAATGCTCCCGTGTGCCCCGCGCCCGGTTAACCAGGAGCGCCTCCACGTCGTGCTCCATCTCCCGAAGCACGGGGTTGGCCTCCTCCAGCTCCTGCCAGGCGCTCAGCTTCAGGAGGGACTCCGTCGGCCCCATCGGACCGGGGTAGAACGCCACGATGCGTCCCGCGGGCGCGCTGTGGAAGAAGAACGCCATGTCGACGGGTATGCGAAGGCTCTCCCACCGGGCATCGCTCATCTCGAAATCGTCGAGGAAGAGGTGACGGTCGGGGATGAGCCGGTAACGCCCTTCGCTCGCCGCCCTGCTGTCGAACAGGATGGAGCACGGTCGGCAGGAGCACATGATCCCCCGGGTCGCCACCTCCAGGAGGTGACGGTGCTCGGCCGGTATCGGAGCGCCGCACAGATCACAGCGCTCTTCGGCGGCGCGCTCGCGGGCTGCCTCGGCCGCCGCTTCCTCCGCCTTCCCGAACTCCCGGGACAACCGGCGCAGCGCGGAGAAGGCCGAGGAGGTCCTCCCGTTGCTCCGTTCGGCCATGCCTCAGCCCGCCACGCCCGGTATGGCGATCCGGACCGCCCCGTCCTCGCCCAAGAGCAGCGGGATGGGCTCCAGATGGAGCTGCGGGGAATCCAGGCACCTCCCGGCCCGGCGAACGTCGTAGCGGCGCTCGCATCCCGGACACGAAAGCTCCGCCACCCTGAGCATCCCGCCCTCCAACGCCCCCCCGCAACCTGGACACAGGTCACGGTAGGCGAACATATCGTTCGCCAGCTTCACGAACAGCACCGGCTCGCCGGAGACCTCCTTCACCAGCAGCCCGCCGCCGGTGAGGTTGACCAACCCGTCGACGGCCCTCCAGGCGGCCTCGTCCCCCTCCGGCTGCTTCTTCTCCTTCCTGCGCAGCGTCGGACCAGCCACGATGTTCGGCGCGGGTCTGGGTTCGGCAACCCCCTCGGCCCGTATACCGTCGAGGTCCGGAGCGGCCTTCAGTACGGCCTCCTCTATCGCCAGCTTGAGCGTCATCGCGGAGGAGGGGCACCCGTCGCAGCTCCCCTGCATCCTCAGCCGCGCCACGCCACCCTCCACCCCCAGAAACTCCACGTTCCCCCCATGAGATTGCAGGTAGGGACGCACCTCTTCGAGGGCCTCGAGCACCCGCGTCTCCACGTCT
Source organism: uncultured Rubrobacteraceae bacterium (assembly GCA_902806105.1). Next base: position 4,858 of record CADCVI010000006.1, on the reverse strand, counting down.
ACAGGATGCAGCCCGTGCAGGAGGAGCAGGTGCGAGACGAGCTCGTCGTTTGCGAAGGCTTCGAAAGCCCCGCCGTTCCCCGTCTCGTGGACGAGGTCCATCATGCGTGCCAGGCCGTCACCGTAGAGGTCCAGCAGAGTCCCCACCATCTCCCCCGCCACGGCCCGGGCATCAGGGTCCTTGAGGCTCTCGATCCGCTCCAGGAGGATCTCCATCCTGGCGACCCGCTCTTGATGTCCACGGTCGTCTAGAAGCATCTCAACCTTTCCGGGGGGCGGGTCCGAAACTCCGGACCCGCCTGAATTTCCGCCGCATGGCCCGTGGGGCTACTCGACGCCCACGCCGAGCGTCGGGGAGTGGCGCTTCTCCAGCGTCTTGCCGTCGCCAAGGTACATGTGGACCCCGCAGGGCAGGCACGGGTCGAAGCTACGAACCGTGCGCATGATGTCGATGCCCTTGAAGTCCTCCCGCCCATTCTCTTCGAAGATCCGGAGCCCCTGCACCGCATCCTCGTACGGCCCTGGCGTCCCATAGTAGTCGCGGGGGCTGGCGTTCCACGGCGTCGGCGGATAGGGGTGGTAGTTGGCGATCTTGCCGTCCCGGATCACCATGTGGTGCGACAAGACCCCGCGCACCGCCTCGTGGAAGCCGCAGCCGATCGCCTCGTCCGGCACCTCGAACTCCTGGAAGACCTTGGTCTCGCCGCCACGCACGAGGTCCAGAGCCCTCTCCAGGAAGTAGACCGCCGACGCCGCGGCGTAGGCCACGAAGTAGACCCGCGCCCGGTCGCGCTCGATGGTGTTGGACCCCTGCTCCGGTATCTTCCACTCGAACTGCGTCTCGGGCATGGCGCCGGTCTTTGGCAGGTTGATCTGCACGCTGCTCCCCGTGGACTTGACGTAGCCGATATCGACCTTCTGCGCGAGCGCGGTGGCCCACAGCCGGGCCAACGGCCCGCCGCCGGTATCCAGCGCGAGATGATCCCCGGTTCGCTTGTCGAACCAGCGCGGGCTCATGACCCAGGAGTAGTTCCCGCCCTCGAGGTCCCGCTTCTGGGGCCTCGGGACGGTGGTCTGGTTCCAGGGGTGGCGCTTGTCTATGGGGTTGCCCAGCGGGTCGTGGGTTACGAAGGTCTCCTCGTCGGTCCAGTCCTCGTAGTAGGAGGAGCCGAGCAGGATGCGCAACCCCACGTTTATGTCCACGAGGTTCGTCGTCACGAGCTCGCCGTCCACGACGATGCCGGGCGTGACGAACATCTCGTTGCCCCAGCCGTTCATGTTCCGGTAGTCGTAGTCGACGTGATCCGGGTTGTTGAACGAGCCCCAGCACGCGAGCAGGGTGCGCCGTTTCCCGACCTCTTCGTAGCCCGGCAGCGCCTCGTAGAAGAAATCGAAGACGTCGTCGTTCATCGGCACTGCCTTCTTGACGAAATCCATGAACCGCATCAGGCGGACAAGGTAATCCGTGAAGAGCTGCGGCGTCGGCACGGTCCCTACCCCGCCCGGATACACTGTCGAGGGGTGGACGTGACGCCCCTCCATCAGGCAGAACATCTCCCGCGTGAGGCGGCTCATCTGCAATGCTTCCTTGTACGTCTCCCCGGTGAACGGGTTGAAGGACCGCATGATGTCCGCGATGGTGCGGAAGCCGTGGATCTCAGCGTGGGGAGCGGGTGTCCTCTCCGCACGTTCCAGGAGGCTCGGGTTGGTTTCCCGGACCATCTGCTCGCAGAAGTCCACGAAGACGAGGTTATCCTGGAAGATCGTATGGTCGAACATAAACTCGGCGGCCTCGCCGAGGTTGACGATCCACTCGCCGAGGTGCGGCGTCTTCACCCCGTACGCCATGTTCTGGGCGTAGACGGAGCAGACTGCGTGGTTGTCCCCGCAGATGCCGCAGATGCGGCTAGTGATGAAGTGCGCGTCGCGCGGGTCCTTGCCCTTCATGAACACGCTGTAGCCGCGGAAGATGGAGGAGGTGCTCTTGCACTCGACCACTTCCCGGTTGTCGAAGTCTATCTTCGTGTAGATCCCGAGGTTCCCGACGATGCGCGTTATAGGGTCCCACGACATCTCCGTGAGGTTCCTGGATTGCCGCGGTACTTCCTCTCTCAAAACCACTCTTCTCGCCCCCTCTACGCCCGCCACCGCGGGTCGTATCCGGTCGTGAGCTCACCCCTGTTGTGGCGCCACTTGGGTTCCTTGTTGAGCGTCGTGTTGGTGATGCCGCGGAGCTTTCGGATCATGGTCCCGTAAGCCTTCGTCAGCGTCGACGAGACGGTCCCGCCCGGCGGCTCGTCCATGAACGGCATGAACTTGTCCGGGAAGCCCGGCATCGTGCACCCGATACAGATGCCGCCCACGTTCGGGCAACCCCCGAGGCCATCCATCCAGCCCCGCTTGGTCACGTTGCAGTTCACGACAGGCCCCCAGCACCCGAGCTTGACGATGCACTTGGGCGAGTTGTAGTCCATCGCGAAGTCGCCCTGCTCGTAGTATCCGGCCCGGTCGCAGCCCTCGTGGACCGTCTTCCCGAAGAGCCAAGTCGGCCTGAGCTTGTCGTCCAGCGGGATCATCGGCGAGAGCCCTGCAGCCTGGTACAAGAGCCACGCCAGCGTCTCCATGAAGTTGTCCGGCTGGACCGGACACCCGGGCACGTTCACGATCGGGATGCCTGCCACGGACCGGAAGTCCCACCCCAAGTAGTCCGCGAGCCCCATGCTCCCCGTGGGGTTGCCCGCCATCGCGTGGATGCCGCCGTAGGTCGCGCACGTCCCCGCCCCGACGACCGCCCACGCCCTCGGCGCGAGCCGGTCGATCCACCAGTTCAGGGTCAGCGGCTCGCCGGTGTCCAGGTCGTTCCCGAACGAGGTCCAGTACCCGTCCCCGTTGATGTTCTCGTTCGGGATGGAGCCCTCAATCACCAGCACGAAGGGCGCGCCCAGCTCGTCGTTCGCCGCCTGCCGGAACGGAAGCATGTACTCCTCCCCGCCGAGCGTGGGAGAGAGCACCTTGTTGTGCAGGTGAACCTTCGGGAGCCCCGGCAGATTGCCCAGCAACACATCTTCTATGCTAGGCAGCGTAGCCGCCGTGATCGAGACAGTGTCCCCGTCACAACTCATCCCCTCCGAGATCCACAATATGTGGACCTCCTCCACCCCACTGGCCGTGCTCTGAGTCTCCGTCACGAGAAACTCCTCCTTTGCCCTTGCATCCCCACCTACCGTCCCCGATTCCCCGACGTAGCAGCCGCTGAAATGCTTGCTCGGGTTCCCTTCCTGAACCCCGGGTTTTCTGGACTAAACCGGCTCCCTGGCCACCAGCCGATAGTAGTATTTGTATCTTATAGCCTCGTAAACCATGGGTCAAGCCGCGCTGAGAACCGTTTGCCGCAATGTTTTCTTCGCCCTGTTTCGCCTTACGCGCATACTCGGCAAGTACTTACAGTAACCATATGCATGGGCACGGGGGCACCTGTAGCATCTCACAACACTTCACAGGAGCTAACAGGGTACGATGCCGGGTAGAAGAAAGATTAGGGTTACCGGAAGGAGATGACGTGTCCGGACCGGTGGAGCTTTACACGACGGCGGGTTGTCCTCACAGCGAAGCTGCCCGCGAGGATCTCGAATGGCGCGGGGCGGACTTCGTCGAGTACGACGTCGAGAAGGATCCTGAGGCCCGCGCGCGGATGCTCGCGCTCACGGGCGGAAGCCGTACGGTCCCCGTTCTGGTCGAGGAAGGCAAGCCGGTCCGGATCGGCTGGATGGGTCGCGGCTGCATCGTGTAGATCGACTCGCGGGAACATCCACGCCCGCGAGGAAGCTTGGTAGTTCTGTTCTGCCGAGAGCAACCTATCGTGGTCCAGGTAGCTTGAACCGGGCGGTAAGGACGTGGCGATCATGGGGTCAGACCGAAGCGAAGGGCTACGAACACCGTGGTTTTCCAGGCAACAGGTGCGCGCCCAGTAGGATTCGAGCCCAGGCCCCGCGGAACGGCGTTCACCAGGGCCACCCGGGAACGCTGGGCAGAGCGTTGTTCGCCGGGAGCGCGCTTCTTCCTTGGCAAGGGCGGTACAGAGAGCGGTCGGCGCGCGCCTAGGGATGTTCGAGGATATGCTTCGTTTCCGCATCAGGGCTCCGGGCCGGTCGCTAGATCCAGACGACGCAACACATCACCAGGCCAACCGCCGAGCCGGGCTCATCCCGCGGACGGCGGCAGGAAGGACGGCGATCCTGCGTCACACGCGTCTACCTGCCTTCGTTCAGTGGTCGTCCCCTCGTTGGCTCATCCGTTCGTGGGCACGGAGGGCCGTCGACTTGAGCTGCGGTCGGCGCGTAGAATGTTCGAGGCATGAGCGACCGCTACCGCACTCGAAGACCCCTGAGGAGATCGAGCGGGTGTGCGTGCCGGGCCTCATCGAAGCCTCTCACACCGAGGGGATCGACGGCGTGGGCCATATGGGCACACTCGGCGGGCCCGACGGCCACGATCCTCGCATCTGGAGGAGCAGAAACGCGTCGGCTAGGAGATGTGGATGAGGATAGAGAAGGTCATCGCCGACAAACTGTACGAGGTGCACGAGCGGCAGCAGGTCGTGGAGGAAACGCACGTCCTCGCGGAGGTGCCGGAGAGCTTCCACAAGAGCAATCGTGACTGAGCGGCGTCCCGACGCGAACGGAGACGGCTCTCACACCCCGGCCGAGGCCGCCCGCATCCTCCACGTACCCCTTCGCCGGATCCTGGAGTGGCTGGCCAGCGGAGAGATCGAGGCCGAGCAGGATCCCGTCAGCGGGCGGTGGAGCATCCCGGAAAGCTCCCTGAAGGGCTCCGAACCCGCGAGAGAGACGGAGGAGGAG
>CADCVI010000005.1 GCA_902806105.1 uncultured Rubrobacteraceae bacterium | reverse complement strand
CACCCGATGATGGCGTCTTCTATGTCGCCCGGGTCGAGGCCCTCGGCACGCTCGACCGCCCCCCGGATCGAGGCGGCGGCGACGTCCACCGGGTGAGCGCCCCGGAGGGATCCCTTCGGGGCCCGCCCTACAGCGGTCCGTGCCCCCGAGACGATAACTGCTTCCTTCATCTGTTCTCCCTTCGGTAAAACGCTTGTGAGCAGGCCGCCCCTTGCGGCCCCGGTGCTCCAGGCGGCTATCCCGTCTGGAGCACCGGGGGATCTTCTAGTTCCTCAAAGGTTTCCCGGTCTTGAGCATCGCGCCGATCCGCTCGTGGGTCTTCTCGTTCTTCAAGAGCTCCAGAAAGGCTTCCTTCTCCAGCTTGAGGATGTACTCCTCGGGAACCCACTGGGGCAGGGAGAGATCCCCGCCGGTCAGGACGCGGGCGAGGTGTCCGGCGATGACGCCGTCGTACTCGCTGGCGTAACGGCCCCACTGGAGGGTCTTCACGCCGACTTCGAGGGCCAGGCGCACGGACTCCCCGGAGGCGTAGATCCCCTTGTCGTGGATCGGCGGGGCGTAGCCGTCGGCAAGGTCCAGGACCTCGCGCTTGGCGGTGTTTATGAGGTGGTCGGGGTTCATCACGACCCGGTCGTGCTCTTCGAGAAAGCCCATCTCCCTCGCCTCCAGGGCGCTGGCCGAAACCTTGGCGAGCGCTATGTTCTGGAAGGCTTCCTGCACGTAGGGGAGCGCGGGGGCGCGGGTGTGCATGGCCGGGGAGACGAGGCGCCTTACAAGCTCCTTCGTGCCGCCACCAGCCGGGATCAGGCCGACACCGACCTCGACGAGGCCCATATAAGTCTCGCCGGCGGCGCAGATCCTGTCGGCGTGCAGCGCGATCTCCGCCCCGCCCCCGAGCGTCTGCCCGCGCGGCGCCGCGACGACGGGCTTGGAGGAATAGCGAAAGCCCATCAGGAGCTTCTGCAAGGCTTCTATGGCCTCCCCCACCGCGTCGAGGTCGCCGTTCTGCGCGCTCCCGGCTACCTCCCCGAGGTTAGCGCCGACACAGAAGTTTCGTCCCTCGTTCCCGATTACGAGCCCGGCCCAGTCCTCCTCTTCGAGCCTGCGGAGCGCCTCGTTGCCGAGCTCGACCACCTTCGCGTCTATCGAGTTGCCCTTCGAGTGGATCTCGAAGCACAGGACCCCGTCGCCGAGGTCGAGCAGGCTCGCGGAATCGTTGCGCGAGATCTCCCCGCCCTCCCCGCGCACCCCGTCGAGCGAGAGGATCATCGGGTCCACGCGTACGGGCTCGTAGCTTTTGCTCACCGGGCTGAACTGGAGCTCCCTGGACCCTTCGGTCTTGTAGAAGCTCTCGTTGCCGCCGTCGAGCATCTCCTTCACCCACGGGCCGACCTCGATGCCGAGCCCTTCCATCTGCTCCACGGTCTTCGCGACGCCGAGGAGGTCCCAGGTGCGAAATGGACCGGCCTGGTGGGCGAAGCCCCACTCCATCGCGTGGTCCACGTCCTCCAGCGTGTCGCTGATCTCCGGGACGCGCCGGGACGCGTACGCCATGTACGGCAGCAGCGTGTCGCGCAGGTACCTCGCGTGCCGGTCGTCCCCGGCCCTCTCCATGAGGAAGCGGAGCCTCGCGCCGAGGTTGCCCTGGGCCTCCTTCGCGATCGGCACCTCCGGGTTCTGGACCGGCTCGTGCTCGAACGTTTCGAGGTTCAGGACGTCGAAGACGGTCTTGCCGTCGCGCTTGTCCCTCTTGTAGAAGCCCCCGCCGGTCTTGTTGCCGAGGAGGTTCTTCTCGACCATCTCCTTGAGCTTCGGCGGCGGCTTCAGCTCCTCGCGCGACTCGTCCTCGGGGACGAGCTCGTAGAGGTTCTCGGCGACGCCGACGGCGATGTCGAGGCCGACCTGGTCGTTGAGCCGGAAGGTGGCGGTTTTGGGGTGGCCGACGAGCGGGCCGGTTATGGCGTCGACCTCCTCGATGCCGTAGCCGTTCTCGAAGGCGTACCTCGCCGACTGCATCCCGGCGTAGCCCCCCAGGCGGTTGGCTATAAAGCTCGGGGTGTCCTTGGCGATCACGCCGCCCTTGCCCAGGAGCCGCTCCCCGAAGGCGCGCACGGCCTCGACGATCTCTTCGTCCGTCTCGTCGGTCGGGATGATCTCCATCAGCTTCAGGTAGCGCGGCGGGTTAAAGAAGTGGGTCCCCAGAAAGCGCTTCTTGAAGCCCTCAGAACGGCCCTCGGCGACGCTGCGCAGCGGGATACCGGAGGTGTTGGAGGAGACGACGGCGGTCTCCTTGGCGATCTCCTCGACGCGCGCCATGAGCCCCTGCTTCGGCTCCAGCTTCTCGATGATCGCCTCGAGGATCCAGTCCGCCCCCGCGACCCTGCCGAAGTCGTCGTCGAAGTTGCCGAGCCGGATCCTCTCGGCGACGGCCTTGCTCATCAGGTTGGCGGGCTTGGCCTTCATCATCCGCTCGTACCCGCCCTTGACGACGGCGTTCTTGTCGCCGCCCTCCTTCGGCGCGATATCCAGCAGGTCGACCTCCAGGCCGGCGTTGGCGCAGTGGGCCGCGATCGCCGCGCCCATCGTCCCCGCCCCCAGCACCGCTACCCGTTTGATCTTATGCATGGTGGAACTCCCCTTTCCCTAATCGTCCTGGCCGTAGATCTCGCCGTGAATGGCCTCCACGGCCCCCTTCACCCTCAACAGGTGCCCCTCGAAACGGTCCTTTATCTCCGCGTACTTCTCCTCACCCGCCGAAGTGATGGTGTAGAAACGGCGGCTCCTCGTCTCGGGCTTCTCCCACTCCCCCGCCACGTACCCCTTCTCCTCCAGACGCCTCAACAGCGGGTAGATGGTGTTCGGCGAGACGCTCATGACCCCGCCCGTGATCTCGCGAACCCCCCGGATGATGCTGTTGCCGTACTCCGGCTTCTCCCGGACGAGGTGCAGGACCAACAACGGAAACACGCTCCGCGACTTGACCTCGCTCAGAAAGACATCCTTCGGCGTCGCCGCCCGAGCCTCCCCTACCCTGTTCGCCAAACTAAAGTGGCTCCCCTCTTCCCGAACCGCTCCCGAGTCTAGCAACGCCCACCTCCGCCACGCAAACCATGCGCCTTACCCCAAACTTGTCTTTTTTGACAACATCAAGGATGATAACGCAACAAAAGGACGTTTGCCTGGGCGTCATGTTAGAGTTGGCGCCGGGCAAGGAGACTTGAAGGAGGCGGTTTTGCTAGCCGACGTAACGCAATCTTTGGGGACCGACTACTACCTGCTCGAAGAGCTCTTGACGGATGAGGAGCGGGAGGTTCGGGACAGGGTCCGTTCGTTCGCGGATCGGGAGGTCATCCCGGTCATCAACGAGTACTGGGACAAGGCGCAGTTCCCGTTCGAGCTCATCCCGAAGGTGGCGGAGCTCGGGATCGCGGGCACGACCATCGAGGGCTACGGTTGCCCGGGGATGAGCCACCTCGCCGGGGCGCTCGTCGCCATAGAGATGGCGCGGGGCGACGGTTCCTTGAACACTTTCTTCGGGGTCCACTCGGGGCTCGCGATGGGGACGATCCACATGCTCGGCAGCGAGGAGCAGCGCCAGCGGTGGCTGCCCCGGATGGCGAAGCTGGAGAAGATAGGGGCCTGGGGCCTCACGGAGGCAAAGCACGGCTCCGACTCGGTGATGCTCGAGACCAGCGCTCGCAGGGAAGGCGACGAGTACGTCATCAACGGGGAGAAGCGTTGGATCGGCAACGCGACCTTCGCGGACCTCGTGATCATCTGGGCGCGCGACGCAGAGGACGGGCAGGTCAAGGCGTTCGTGCTCGAAAAGGACGAGAACGGCCACATGCCCGAGGGCTACTCGACCGAGCTCATCACCGGCAAGATGGGCAAGCGGGCCGTCTGGCAGCCGAACATCACGCTGGAGAACGTCCGCGTCCCTGCCGCGAACAGGCTTGAGGGCGCGAACTCCTTCAAGGACACGAACAAGGTCCTGACCGCGACGCGCGGCGGGGTGGCGTACGAGGCCGTCGGTCACGCCATCGCGTCGTACGAGGCGGCGCTCACCTACGCCAAGGAGCGGGTGCAGTTCGGCAAGCCCATAGCGTCGTTCCAGATTATCCAGAACAAGCTGGCGAACATGCTCGCCGAGATCACGACTATGCAGCTCATGTGCTACCGGCTCGCCAAGCTCCAGGAGCAGGGCAAGATGACCGGCCCGATGGCGTCGCTCGCGAAGATGAACAACGCCAAGAAGGCGAAGGAGGTCTGCTCGATGGCCCGCGACTGCATGGGCGGCAACGGCGTCCTGCTTGAGTACCACGTCGCCCGCCACCTCTCGGACATGGAGATCGTGTACACCTACGAGGGGACCGACACCATACAGTCCCTCATTGTCGGCCGCGACGTCACGGGCGTCTCGGCCTTCGTGTAGCCCGAGGGCCAGCCCGTACAACTCGAAGCGCCGGCCGGAGAGCTTCTCCCGGCCGGCGCTTTCTTCTGCCGGTAGGAAGCCGTGGAAACCATTAAGCTGATGGGCTGAGGGCCGCCGACAGCGGCGTGCCGGAGGATTGGCGGGCGTTCTACCGAAGGGAGAACACGTGAAAGCTGTTCGTTTGAACGAGTTGGGTGGTCCGGAGAGCCTGGCCTACGAGGACGTCCCCGAGCCGGAACCGGGTCCGGGTGAGGTAGTCGTCCGCCTGCGCAACGCCGCCCTGAACCGCCGCGACGTCTTCGTGACCCAGGGGATGTACCCGGGGGCGAAGCCCGAGGCCCTGCCGGTGACCCTCGGCTCGGACGGCTCCGGCGAGGTCGCAGCACGGGGCGACGGGGCGGACGGCCCCGCCGACGGCGACGAGGTAGTGATCCACCCGTCGCTCTACTGGGGCGACGACCTCCGCCTGCCCGGCAAGGACTACCGCATCCTCGGGCTCCCGGAGGACGGGACCTACGCCCAGTTCGTCAAGGTCCCGGCCGAGAACGTCTTCCCCAAGCCCGGCCACCTCTCCCAAGAGGAGGCGGCGGCCATCCCGCTCGCGGCCCTGACCGCCTACCGGGCGCTGTTTACTCGGGGGCAGTTGAAGGAGGGCGAGACCGTCCTCATCCCCGGCATCGGGGGCGGGGTCGCCACGTTCCTCGTGCAGATAGCGAGCGCTGCGGGCGCGCGCGTGTTCGTCACCTCGGGGAGCGACGAGAAGATAGAGAAGGCGAAGGAGCTCGGCGCCGAGGGCGGCGTCAACTACGGGACGGAGAAGTGGTCCAAGGAGCTGCGCGGGATGACCGGCGGGGTCGACCTCTCCGTCGACTCCATCGGCGGCGAGGTGTTCGACGCGCTCGTGACGCTCGCCAAGCCCGGCGGGCGGGTAGTCACCTTCGGGGCGACGGCGGGCCCGGTGCCCAAGCTGGTGATGCCCAAGATCTTCTTGAAGCAGGTCGACGTCCTCGGTACGGCGATGGGCAGCGCCCAGGAGTTCGGCGAGATGCTCGCCTTCTACGAGAAGCACGACCTGCACCCGGTCATCAACGAGACCTTCGAGCTCGAAGATGCGACCGCCGCCATGAACCACATGGAAGAGGGCAAGGGCATAGGGAAGATAGTCCTGAACATCCCCGCGTAGGGACGCATAGGGGTACGGCGGTGCCCTCGTCGGTCTACAAGACGGCCGAAGGGGCGGCGAGGATCGACTCGCTCTACGAGGAGGCGCTCGCCGCCCTCGGCGCCGGTTACGAGAGCCGCCGGATCGGTACGAGATCCGGCGAGACCCACGTTCTCGTGACCGGCCCGGAGGGGGCGCCGCCCGCGGTGTTCCTGCCGGGCGGCAACTTTCTAAACCCCACCTGCCTGGAATGGTTTCTGCCGCTGGCGCGTAGCCACCGCCTCTACGCGCCGGATATCGTCGGCCAGCCGGGCAGGAGCGCGCAGACCAGGCCCTCCTCGAAGGGCGACGGCCACGCCTTCTGGGTTGAGGACGTCCTCGACGGGCTCGGCCTCGAACGCGCGCCGCTCGTGGGCCTCTCGTACGGTGCGGGCGTCGCGATAAGGGCTATGGGCGTCGTTCCCGAGCGCATCTCCGGCGTGGCGCTCGTTTCTCCATCCGCCATCGCTACCGGTCCGGTCGCCCGGATGGCTCTCGAAGTGATGGTTCCCATGCTCCTGTACCGCGTGCTACCCACGGACAAGCACCTTCTGCGCGCGGCGAGCCCGTTGATGACGGAGCCCGAGGGACCGGCCGTCCGCCAGCTCGGGGCTTTGTACCAGGACGTCAGGCTAGACACCGACCTGCCCCGGATGGCCACCCCGGAGGAGCTGAGGGGATTTAAGGGTCCGGTTGCGGTGTTCGCCTCCGAGGACGACGTTTTCTTCCCCGCCCGGCCGGTCCTCGCGCGGGCGCGCCGGATCTTTCCGAACCTCGCGCACGCGGAACTCTTGAAGGGTTGCCGCCACATCCCCTCCAGGGCTGCTTTCGCGCGCGTAAACGAGCGCATCCGCGCGTTCCTCAAGAGCCCAGGAACTCACTAGTACCGGCACACACCGGCGAAGCCATATGCCCCGAGGTTTGGTTCCCCGGCTCACGTTTACGGTCGGGGTACGTCCGGACGTCCCTTCCCGTGGCGTCCGGAATGAGAAGAGCAGAGAGGAGTGAGCTTCTCTCTGCTCTTCGAGGGTTATGGCCGGGGCGAGCGCTCCATCAACGGCACTCTTCGGGGTACTGCTTGCAGTAGGGCTTGTCGCCGGGGATCTTGCCGCGGTTGTCGGCGACGATCTGGTAGGCGACGTCCTGGAGAAACCGAACTCCGGGCAACCCATAGAAGGAGAGCGGCAGCCCGGTCCCGAGTGCCACGGCGAGAGACGCGTTGATCGCGGCCGCCGCCCGCCACCGGCGGCGCGGCTCGCCGGGCTCGTCCCCGGGCTCGTAGGCCCACGCGGCCCTCTCGCAGTCCTCGACGTTCAATCCGGCGGAGGCCGGGACGCCATCCTTCTGGTAAGGCACCACCGTCACGCGGCGGTCTCGGTCGAGCGCTCGAACCCAGCGCGCCGACCGCGTTCAGAAGTGTCAGGCCCCGTCGAAGATCAGCACCAGGTGTTGCGGCGGTTGGATCAAACCTCTCCTCTCCCAGTACGACTCTTTCAGAATAACGCACCCAAACCTCTACCGCGGCGGGGACCGGTATCCTCCGCACGAGTCCAACCAAATAAGGAGAGGGGCACCGGAGAATCTCCGGTGCCCCTCTCCTTGGCTCAAGAGCCTGATGCAGAGAGCTACTTTATAAGCTGGCCCTTCTCGTCGGCGATCTCCGTCCTCGGGTCGTCGTCGGCGTCGTTAAACTGGGCCTCCTCGGTGGAGCCGGTGAGGGCGGTGGTGGAGGCCATGCCGCCGGCGACCACCTGGGCGACGTCGTCGAAGTAGCCCGCGCCGACCTCGCGCTGGTGCTTCGTCGCGGTGTAGCCGTCCTTCTCGTTGGCGAACTCGCGCTGCTGGAGCTCGGAGTAGGCGGCCATGCCCCGGTCCTTGTAGTCGTTGGCGAGCTCGAACATCGAGTTGTTCAGGGCGTGGAAGCCCGCGAGCGTCACAAACTGGAACTTGTAGCCCATCTCCCCGATCTTCTCCTGGAAGGTGGCGATCTCCTCGTCGGAGAGGCGCTTCTTCCAGTTGAAGGAGGGCGAGCAGTTGTACGCGAGGAGCTTGCCCGGGAACTTCGCGTGGATGGCCTCGGCGAACTTCTCGGCCTGCTCGAGGTCCGGCGTCGAGGTCTCGCACCACACCACGTCCGCGTACGGCGCGTAGGCGAGGCCGCGGGCGATCGCCTGATCCAACCCGGCGCGCACCCGGTAGAAGCCCTCCATCGTCCGCTCGCCCGTGAGGAACTCGGCGTCGGACGGGTCGACGTCGCTCGTTATGAGGTCGGCGCCGTCGGCGTCGGTCCGGGCCACGATCACGGTCGGCACGCCCATGACGTCGGCGGCGAGGCGAGCGGAGATCAGGTTCCGAACCGCCTGAGCCGTCGGCAGAAGAACCTTGCCGCCCATGTGGCCGCACTTCTTCTCCGATGCGAGCTGGTCCTCGAAGTGGATGCCCGCAGCCCCCGCCTCGATCATGGACTTCGTCAGCTCGAAGACGTTGAGGGCGCCGCCGAAGCCGGCCTCGGCGTCCGCCACGATCGGGGCGAACCAGTTGATGCCGTTGCGGCCCTCGGAGTGGTGGATCTGATCCGCCCTCTGCAACGTCTGGTTGATCCTCTTGACCACGTGCGGCACGGAGTTGGCCGGGTAGAGGCTCTGGTCGGGGTACATCTGCCCCGAGAGGTTCGCGTCCGCCGCGACCTGCCAGCCGGAGAGGTAGATCGCCTCGAGCCCCGCCTTGACCTGCTGCATGGCCTGGTTGCCGGTCAGGGCACCCAGCGCCCTCACGAACGGACGCTCGTGCATGAGCTGCCAGAGCCTCTCGGCCCCCATCCGAGCCAGCGTGTGCTCGATCTGCACCGAACCCCTCAGCCTCGCGACGTCATCCGCCCCGTACGGCCTCTCGATCCCCTCGAACCGGGAATCTGCGAAATACCCTTCTATCTCCGCCGTGCCGTTCTTTCCATCGAGCATCCAACCGCTCCTTCCATCGAGATGTTCACTACCACCCTGTTACACATACGTTCAGTCTAAACGTATGTGCTTACAACACGCAACCCACCCGGTAGTCGGGGGGCTGCGTGGGGCGTGGGTACGTGGCCCACGCTCCGGGGCAGCAGGGCGGGGGCCGGCGGTCTCCGGGTGGAGCCGCCGGCCTGGCCGCGGGGTTGGATGATGGCGGAGCGGGTTATCGCTGTTCCTGTCTAGTCCAGGTACTGGTAGCCGGGGATGGTCAGGAACTCGACGAAGTTGTCGTCGGTGGAGATGCGGTCGAAAAGCTCGGCGGCCTTGCCGAACTCGTCGTTCTCGAAGCGCTCGGGGCCGACGAGCTCCTTGATCTTGTCGAGCTCTTCGGCGAGAACCTTGCGGAAAAGCTCCACCGTGACCTCGGTGCCGTCCTTGAGGATGCCGGCGTCGTTGTGGATCCACTGCCACACCTGGGCGCGGGAGATCTCGGCGGTCGCCGTGTCCTCCATGAGCCCGTAGACGGGGATGGCCCCGCGCCCGGCGAGCCAGCCACCGAGGTACTGCACGCCGACGTTGACGTTCAGCCGGAAGCCCTCCTCGGTGATGTCGCCCTCCGGCTTCTCCAGAAGCTCGGCGGCGGTCGGGTTCACGTCGGGGCTCTTCTCGTTGATCTGGTTCGGGCCCTTCATGTGCTCGTTGAACGCCTGCATGGCGAGCGGGACCATGCCGGGGTGGGCGATCCAGGTTCCGTCGTGGCCGTCCCTGGCCTCGCGCTCCTTGTCCTCCAGCACCTTGGCGTTCGCCTTCTCGTTCTCCTCGGGGTCCTTGGAGGGGATCTGGGCCGCCATGCCGCCGATGGCGTGGGCGCCGCGCTTGTGGCAAGTCTTGATCGTCAGCAGCGAGTAGGCGCGCATGAACGGGACGGTCATGGTCACCTGGGAGCGGTCCGGGAGCAAGAGGTCCTTCTCGCGGAACTTCTTTATGTAAGAGAAGATGTAGTCCCAGCGGCCACAGTTCAGGCCCGCGGAGTGCTCGCGGAGCTCGTAGAGGATCTCATCCATCTCGAACGTCGCGAGGATCGTCTCTATGAGTACGGTCGCCTTGATGGTGCCGCGAGGTATCCCGAGCTCGTCCTGAGCGAGGTTGAAGACATCGTTCCACAGGCGAGCTTCGAGGTGGCTCTCCATCTTCGGCAGGTAGAAATACGGGCCGCTGCCCCGGTTCAGGAGCGTCTCCACGTTGTGGAAAAAGTACAGGCCGAAGTCGAAGAGCCCGCCGGGGATCTCGGCCCCGTCCACGATCATGTGCTTCTCGTTGAGGTGCCAGCCGCGAGGGCGGGCGAGGATCAGGGCGACCTCCTCGTTGAGGTCGTACTTCTTCCCGGTCTTCGGATCGTCGAAGGTGATGGTGCGGCGGTTCGCGTCGCGCAGGTTGAGCTGGCTCTCCAGCATGTTGTACCAGGTCGGGCAGTTGGCGTCCTCGAGGTCTGCCATCCACGTCTTGGCACCCGAGTTGAGCGCGTTTATGGTCATCTTCCGGTCCGGCGGACCGGTGAGCTCGACGCGCCTGTCCTGGAGGTCATCCGGGATCGGCGCTATCTTCCAGTCGCCATCCCTGATCTCTTTCGTCTCCGGGAGAAAGTCCGGCATCTCGCCGGCGTTGATCCTCTCCTGACGCTCGGCGCGCTTCTGTAAGAGCTCGTCGCGCCTCCCGGTGAACTCCCTCGCGAGCTTCGCGACGAAAGCTACCGCCTCCGGCGTGAGAACCTCGGCAAACTCGTCCGGTATGGGGGCCGTGAACTCGACCCCTTCAGTCCCCTGCCTCGTACTAGCCATATAGTTTCGGGCTCCTTCCTTCTCTACACGAGGTCCCGCGACAGCCCTGCCCGCGACTCTCTCCAAACAGGAGCCACTTTAGCAAGCCGCCGCGAGGACCACACCGCGCAGACCCAAGCCCAAAACTCTTGCTGCTTCTCTAACTAAACCGCAACCGGGACGGCCCGCTCGGCCCTCACGGGACGCACGTAGACGATGCAGCAGGTCGGGACGCACTTCCACCTGTACAGAACCTCGTACCGCCTGACGCCCAGCCACACCTCGGCGCCTATCCCCGGGGCCTCGTCCTCGTGACGCCGCTCCAGTATCTCCTCGGTCTCTGAATCCCTGTACTGAACTGGAACCATGTCCCGCTCCTTCCATCCGATCCTTCAGCTGGCACCAAGTTAACAACGCGTTTACTATAAGTCCAATTGTTTGCTTGTATCGTCGCAATAGATTAGATTTATATCGAAGGCAGACGGCGGAAGGGGTTTGCGTGCTGTTGAGGCAGCTCGAGTGTTTCCTGGCGGTGGCTCGGCTGGGGAACGTTAGCCGGGCGGCGGAGGAGATGTATCTCACGCAGCCGACGTTGACGGCGCGGTTGAAGGCGCTGGAGGACGAGATCGGGGACCAGCTCTTCGTGCGGACGAGCCGTGGGATGCGGCTGACGCCCGCGGGGAGGGAGTTTCTGCCCTACGCGGAGCGGTGCCTCGGGAGCATCGAGGAGGGCAGGCAGCACCTCAAGGAGCTTCGGGGGGCTTCGGGCGGCCGGATCTCCATAGGGACGTCGCCGGGGGTGAGCACCTACGCCCTGCCGGCGATCCTGGAGCGGTTCAGGGCGGTTCATCCGGGGGTGTCCGTCGCGGTGAGGACGGGGCATTCGGAGGAAGTCTTGGAGATGGTGCTGAAGGAGGCGGTCCAGATCGGCATCGCGCGGGCCGTCAGCCATCCCGAGGCGGAGAGCGTAACGCTCTACGAGGACGAGCTCGTGCTGGTAGTCGATCCGGGGCACCGCTTCACGGAGAAGGGCTCGGCGGAGCTCTCGGAGGTCGGGCGGGAACAGCTGATCCTCTTCGACCACGCTTCGAGCTACTACGAGACCACCCAGTCCCTCTTCAAGGACGCCGGGATCCGCGAGCTGAGCACTATAGAGCTGGACAACATAGAGGCCGCAAAGAGGATGGTCGAGCACCGCCTCGGGGTGGCTTTCCTCCCCCGAACGGCGGTCGTGAGGAGCGTGGCGGCCGGGCACCTCTCCCTCGTGGAGGTGGAGGACGCCCCGGAGATGCAGCGCCCCGTCGTCGCCCTCAGGCGCCGCGACGTCCCGCTGACCGGCACCGTGGCGGCCTTTCTCGAGGTAGCGAGCAAGATGGGCGAGGGGGGCACGAGGTCCGCCCAGCTCTCCCCCACCCTCGCCGCGGAGTTCGAGAACCTCCAGCTTATAGACCTGTTCTCCTAGGGCTTTAAGGGAGTGTCGCGCGAGCGGAACACCACCGGCTCGACGTACGGGGGTACCGGACGAGCGGCCACGCTGGCGCTCGCGGGCTTCGGCTTCTGGCTCGTCGTGGTGGTCGCCCTGCCCGTACTCACGCCCGACGCCTACGACCCCGTGGAGCAGTCGATCAGCGCGCTCTCTCTCGTGCGCTTCGGGCGGTTCATGGACGCGGCGTTTCTCGCGTTCGGCCTCGGCAGCCTGGCGCTCGCCTTCGGCCTGTACCGCTCGATGGGTGGGGCCATGCTCGCGCCGCTGCTGCTCGCTGTCTGCGGCCTGCTGTGGAGCATGCTGGCCTTTCTGAGGACCGGGCCGGATGGGATCGTCGCGGTACTGCACGGGGCCGTCGCGACGGCTTCCTTTCTGCTCATCGTCGTCGTGATGCTCCTGTTCGCGGTCGGGTTTCGGAGGGACGCGCGCTGGCGGGCGTTCGCGCGCCCGACCGCCGCTTGGACGATCGTCGCGGC
This sequence comes from uncultured Rubrobacteraceae bacterium, assembly GCA_902806105.1. The sequence continues at coordinate 5,966 of CADCVI010000005.1, read as the reverse complement.
CGGGGCGCTGTTCGCGATCCCGGTCCTGGGAGAGGGGTTGTTCGGGGTCTCGGAGCGCCTCTTCGTCGCGGCCTTTGTTTCCTGGATGGTGGCCACGGCCGTGCGCCTGCGCTCCGTGAACTGAGCGGTCAGGGGCGGAGCGGGGCGAGCAGTGTGAGATGGTGGTGCCTCGGTGCAGGATGCGACCGCTGCCCGGTGGGGGTAGCGAGTGGGCACTTCCCCGGGCCAGACGCAGGCCGGGTTCGGCCATGGTTGCCCCGGCCTACAAAGAACGGGCGTACATTTTTCCGGCGTTTTTCGGCTTCGCGTATATAATCTTCGCTGTGTCCTCGAAGCCACGGTGGCGAGCGGGACTTCCGAGAAAGGTAATGTCGTGGGGGGAATCTTTTGAGCCTCGAGCTTTTAGGCGCGTTTCTAGGTGTTCTGTTAATAGATCTCATTCTCTCCGGCGATAACGCCGTGGTGATCGCGCTGGCGGTGCGCGGCTTGCAGGGCAACGTGCGCCGCAGGGCCATTCAGCTCGGCGTCGCGGCGGCGATCGGGCTTCGCGTCATCTTCGTCTTTATAGTCTCGTTCCTCGTTCAGCTGCCGCTGCTCCAGCTTATCGGCGGGCTGCTCCTGATCTACATCTCCTGGCAGCTCGTCCGGGGAGAAGACGAGGAGGCGAACGTGAAGGCAGGGTCGGGGCTGTGGCAGTCCGTGCGCATCATCGCCATCGCCGACGCGGTCATGTCGCTGGACAACGTCATCGCGCTGGTGGCCATCTCGCGCAACCCGGAGGGCGAGCCGCGGGTCTGGCTCGTAGCCGTCGGCATCGCGCTGACGATCCCGATCATCATCTACGGCGCCACTATCTTGAGCAACCTGATGAACCGCTTCCCCATCATCGTCTATGCGGGGGCAGCGCTGCTCGTCTACGTCGCGGTCGAGCTGATGTTCGACGACAAGCTCGGCATCGCGCAGGCAGTCGCGGAGTCGACGGAGGGCTTGCACCAGGTCATCGCCATCGCCGCCGCCGCGATCTTTACGGCCATCGCCTTCTTCGTCAACCGCAGCACGCAGAACAAGACCGCCTAGAGGAACGCCGCGCAGGCGAAGTTTCGAAGGCCCCCGGGACCGGCATCATCGGTCCGGGGGCCTTCGTCATGCGGGCGGCGCTTCGGGGCGCGAGCTTTCGCGGCGCGGCGTAGGTGTGAGATCATCTTGAGCCATGGAACTTCTCCGCGGTGGACGAAGATGCTGGCTCAGGGGCTGACGCATGACCGATCCGAAGGCTAGGTTCTCGACGAGGGCCGCAAACTACGCGAGGTACCGCCCCGGCTACCCCCGGGAGATTCTGGAAGTGCTGCGAGCGGAGTGCGGGTTCACGAAAGGCTCCGTGGTCGCGGACGTCGCCTCGGGGACGGGGCTTCTATCTGAGCTGTTTCTGGAGAACGGGAACCGCGTCTACGGGATCGAGCCGAACGACGAGATGCGCGGGGCGGGGGAACGCCACCTCGCGGGCTACCCGCTCTTCACGAGCGTCGTCGGGACGGCCGAGGGGACGACGCTGGAAGACGGCAGCGTCGACCTCGTCGTGGTCGGCCACGCCTTCCACTGGTTCGACGTTCGGGGCACGCGCGCCGAGTTCTCGCGCATCCTGCGGCGTCCCGGCGGGTGCGTGATGCTCCTGTGGAACGAGCTCAGGCACGATGCGTCGGCCTTCATGGAAGCCTACGAGGACCTGATACGGCGTTACAGGACCGAAGAGTACGAGGACTTCGACCGCGAGGAGGGCGTCCGGGCCTTCTTCGGGCCGGAGAACTTTAGAAGGCGCGCGTTTCGCCACTCACAGGCGTTCGATCTCGACGGGCTGCGGGGCAGGCTCCTCTCGTCGTCCTACGTCCCCGACGAGGGGCAGGCGGGCCATGATGCCATGATGCGCGAGCTGGAGGACGTCTTTCGGAGGCATGGGAGGGACGGGAGCGTCTCGTTCGATTACGAGACGCTCGCCTATTACGGGGGTCTCGGATAGGGTCAGATCCCCTCTTTCGTGGGATGCATTAACAAGTGGTCTTGTATAATCCATAGCGCTGGGCTTCGATCGAAAGGGGAACCACATGGCAGTCTCGCTCTCAAAGGGCGGTAACGTCTCGCTAAGCAAGGAGGCTCCGGGGCTGAAGGACGTCGTAATAGGACTCGGCTGGGACACGAGGTCCACCGACGGACAGGACTTCGACCTCGACGCCTCGGTCTTCCTGCTCAAGGAGGACGAGAAGGTAAGAAACGACTCGGACTTTATCTTCTACAACAACAAGAAGAGCTCCGACGGCTCCGTCGAGCACCTCGGCGACAACACCACGGGCGCGGGCGAGGGCGACGACGAGCAGATCAAGGTCAACCTGGATACCGTCCCGCAGGACGTCCAGAAGCTCTCCGTGGGCGTCACGATCCACGAGGCCGACTCCCGCCGCCAGAACTTCGGGATGGTCTCAAACGCCTTTATCCGCGTGATAAACGGCTCGGACAACTCCGAGATCGCGCGCTACGACCTCTCCGAGGACGCCTCGACGGAGACGGCGATGCTCTTCGGCGAGGTCTACCGCAACAAGGGCGAGTGGAAGTTCAAGGCGGTCGGACAGGGCTTCGCGGGCGGCCTCGGTCCGATGGCTCGCAACTACGGCGTGAACGCCTAGAGGTAGCACTCCTCAGTGGCCCGGCCGGCGCAGTCTAGCGCCGGCCGGGCCTTCTTTTTCCCGCAACACGAATCCGGATGGGTGAAGGAGGAAGGTAGCTGTGGCGATCTCTCTTAGCAAGGGCGGCAACGTCTCGCTGAGCAAGGAGGACCCGAACCTGAGGAGGGTCGTCGTGGGGCTCGGGTGGGACGTGCGCGCCACCGACGGCGCGGACTACGACCTCGACGCCTCGGTCTTCCTGCTCGACGAGGGCAACAAGGTCCGGAGCGACTCGGACTTTATCTTCTACAACAACCTCCGCTCGGCCGACGGCTCGGTGGAGCACACCGGGGACAACCTCACCGGCGAGGGCGAGGGCGACGACGAGCAGGTCAAGGTGGACCTACAGAGCGTGCCCCAGGACGTGGCGAAGCTCGTCTTCGGCGTCACGATCCACGAGGGCGACGCCCGCCGCCAGAACTTCGGACAGGTCGGAGGGGCCTTCATACGGGTCGTCAACGGCGAGACCAACCGGGAGATCGTGCGCTACGACCTCTCCGAGGACGCCTCGACGGAGACGGCGATGCTCTTCGGCGAGGTCTACCGCAACAGGGGCGAGTGGAAGTTCCGGGCCGTCGGGCAGGGTTTTTCCGGGGGGCTCGGGCCGATGGCCCGAAACTACGGGGTCAGCGTCGGTTGAGCGAGAGAAAGTGCGGCCTTAGCTTATGAAGGAGTTCACCCGCGGCCAGAAATCGAAGCTGGCCGACCTGACGCCATCCACCGATCTGACCGTCGGCCTCGACCTGCAAGCCTCGGGCTCGCCGAGCTTCGATTTAAGCTGCTTCGGGGTGGACGCGGACGGCAAGCTCTCCGACGACCGCTACTTCGTCTTCTTCAACCAGAAGGCGAGCCCGCAGGGTGAGATCCGCCAGACCGGACCCCGAAACGGCGACGCCGAGTCCTTCGAGGTGCGTCTCTCCGAGCTGCCGCAGGGGGTACAGAAGCTCGTCTTCACCGCGACCCTCGACGGCGCGGGCACGATGTCGCAGGTCTCCCGCGGGCACCTGAGGCTGCTCTCGGGCGGCTCCGAGGTGGCCCGGTTCCCGTTCACGGGGGCGGACTTCTCCCAGGAGAAGGCGGTCATCGTAGGGGAGATCTACCGGAAGGACGTCTGGCGCTTCGCCGCCGTGGGCCAGGGCTTCAACGGCGGCCTCTCCGCCCTCCTCGCGCACTTCGGCGGCGAAGAGGTGGCGCAAGAGGCTCCACCGGCGCCCCCTCCCCCACCGGCCGCGCCCCCGGCCCCGAAGGTCAACATCAGCAAGATCACGCTGGACAAGAAGGGCGACAAGCAGGTCGTGGACCTGAACAAGCGCGGCGGGGACCGGCCGATACACATCAACCTGAACTGGGACGCCTCCGGGGGCGGGCGCGGCGGCGGGTTCTTCGGCTTCGGCGGGGGCGGCGCGCCGGACCTCGACCTCGGATGCATGTACCGGCTCAAGAACGGGGACGCGGGCGTCATACAGGCGCTCGGCGGCAACTTCGGGGCGAAGGAGCGCTCCCCGTTCATCTTTCTGGACAAGGACGACCGGAGCGGGGTGGCGACGGACGGGGAGAACCTGTACCTGCACCGGGCGCAGGAGATAGACCTCGTGATGGTCTTCGCGTTCATCTACGGCGGGGCAAGCGACTTCACGAGCGTGGGCGGACGCATGGCGATCACGGACGGGTCCGGCGACCAGATCTTCATCCAGCTCGGCAGCCCGGACCGGGGCCGGAACTTCTGCGCGATCTGCACCGTTCGCGCCTCGGGAAGCTCCGTGGAGATCACGAAGGAAGAGCAGTACTTCCGCGGCCACAAGGACGCGGACAAGCGGTACGGGTTCGGCTTCCGATGGACGGCGGGTTCGAAGTAGTAGAGTACCGGTCGGGAACCGTGGAGAACGAGAAGGGGAGGTAGGATCGTGGCGATCAACCTTGAGAAGGGCCAGAGGATCTCGCTGGAGAAGGAGGCGGGGGGACATCTCTCACGCGTCCGGATGGGCCTCGGATGGGACGTGGCGAAGGCCGGCGGTTTGCGGGGCCTCCTGGGTGGTGGCGGCTCCGTGGACCTGGACGCATCCTGCGTCATGTTCGACGAGGCGGGCCACGCGGTCGACACGATCTACTACGGCCAGCTCTACAGCAAGGACGGCTCCATCGTACACACCGGCGACAACCTCACGGGCGCCGGCGAGGGGGACGACGAGCAGATCGTCGTCGACCTCGACCGCGTCCCGGAGGGCGTGCGGGCGCTGGTGTTCGTCGTCAACTCTTTTACGGGGCAGACCTTCGACAAGATCGAGAACGCCTTCTGCCGCATCCTGGACGAGGGGACGGGGAACGAGGTGGCCCGTTACAACCTCTCCGGGCGCGGCAACCACACCGCCCAGGTCATGGCGAAGGTCTACCGCCAGGGCGGGGAGTGGAAGATGCACGCCATCGGCGAGAACGCCACGGGCCGCACCTTCCGCGAGCTCATGCCCGTGATCTCCGCCAACCTCTAGCCCGGGGCCCGAGGAACTTGGACCTGCTCCGGGGCCCCGGTCCGGGCACGGCCGCGCTACCCGTGACGCGCCTCCTGACCGTGGAGCGCGACGGTAACCCCCTGCGCCGCTACGGCCACGTCTCGCCGCACATCGGCAAGATCTCCCCCGTGGACGCCGGCGCCCTGCGGGAGATAGCGGCCCTCGCCGCCGACGCCCTCCCCCGGGATGCCGCGGGCCGGACCCTCGTCGTGGGCATGGCCGAGTCTGCGCTGCTCCTCTCCTGGTTTCTCGCGGCCCGCCTCGGCGAAGACACGGAACTCCGCTTCACCACCCGCGAGACACGGGGGAACGCGCAGAGCCGGAGGTTTCTCGAGCCCCACTCGCACGGCCCGGTCCACGCCCTCGCGCTCCCGCCCGGACGTTCCTACGCACGCGTGGTGATCGTCGAGGACGAGCTGACCACCGGATCCACGCTGCGCAACCTCCTCCTCGCCGTCCGCGACGTCGCCCCGCTCTACCGGGTCGTCGCCCTCTCGGACCGGCGCCCGCCCGGGGAACGCGAACGCCTGCGGGACGAGATGGCCGCCCTCGGCGTGGAGCTCTCGGTCCTCGACCTCTCGGAGAGTACAAACGACGCGCGGCCCCCCCGACCGGACGCGGCCAGGTTCGCCCGAGGACCCGCTCGCGGCGGCCTCGGCGCCAACCCCTTCGAACGGTGCCCGGCGGTCTTCGAGGGGGCCGTTCACGATTTGCGGCGTCGCTGCCTCGGCCTTCGGCCCGGGGG
>CADCVI010000004.1 GCA_902806105.1 uncultured Rubrobacteraceae bacterium | reverse complement strand
GATGAGCATGTCCGGGTTGGGGGGCAGTAGTTATCGGGTGGAGCATGGCGGGGAGCTGCTGGCGGTGTATCGGGACGACGGGGAGGTCGGCAGGGCCGAGGTGGTGTTGTGCGCGGGGTAGTAGTTGCGCTCGGCAACTTCGACGGGGTCCATCTGGGGCACCAGGCCGTGCTCCGGCGTGCCGTGGAGGAGGCCCGCGGCCTGGGTCTCCGGATGATGGCCGCGACGTTCGAGCCGCATCCGAGGGAGGTTCTTTGGCCGGGGAGCGGCCCGAAGCTGTTGACGACCCGGGAGGTCAGGCGGGAGTTGTTGCTCCGTTACGGGGCCGACGAGGTTCGGGAGATACGCTTCGACGAGGCCCTTTCGAAGAAGAGCCCGGATGAGTTCGTGCGCGACGTCCTCGTCCGTGGGATGGGGGCTGCGGCCGTGGTCGTGGGGGAGAACTTCCGGTACGGGCACAGGGCCTCGGGGGACTTCGAGAGCCTGCGGCGCCAGATGAGGGAGCTCGGTGGAGACGCGCACGCCGTGTCGATGCTCGCCTTCGAGGAGGATGTCAGCTCCACGCGGATCCGGGAGCTTGTGGCGGGGGGGGAGGTTCGGGAGACGGCGAGGCTGCTGGGCCGGCCATACGCCCTGCGTGGGGAGGTCGTCGTCGGGGACAGGCGGGGGCGCCAGATCGGCTTCCCGACCGCGAACGTGCTCCCCGACCATCGGGTCGTCGTGCCCGGGACCGGGGTATACGCCGGGTGCGTGACGGTCGGCGGGACGACATACGGCGCCTGCACGAACGTTGGGGAGGCGCCGACGTTCGAGAGGCGGGAGAGGCGAGTCGAGGCCTACCTGATCGGGTTCGACGGAGATATCTACGGGGAGGTCGTGGACGTGAGCTTCCTTGAGAAGCTTCGGGGCGAGAAGAAGTTCTCGGGGATCGAGGAGTTGAAGGCCCAGATCGGGCGCGACGTCGAGGCTGCGCGCGGGGTGGTCGGGGTCGTGTAGGGGTGTTGCCCGTTGCTTGTGGTAGCATACAGGGTGACAAGAAACAGGTTTATATTATAAGAGACAGCAAAGAGGAGAACGACGAAGTTGGCGGTTGTCGAGAACAAAGAGGCGATAATTTCGGAGTACGCGGTAAACGAGGGCGACACCGGCTCGCCCGAGGTTCAGGTCGCGGTGCTGACCACCCGCATCCGGCACCTGACGGAGCACCTGCGTACGCACAAGCACGACTACCATTCCAGGCGGGGGCTTTTGAAGCTCGTCGGCAAGAGGCGGCGGCTCTTGAAGTACCTCCAGAGCAAGGATGTCGAGCGGTACCGTTCGATCATCTCCAGGCTCGGTCTGCGCCGCTAGGGTAGCGGTACGGCAGTATCGAGTTTTCCAAAGAAGCAAGAGGAGAAGAGAATATGCGTTTAGAGATACCGGTAGGCGAGCGTTCCATTATGCTCGAAACCGGGAAGATGGCGCGTCAGGCGGGGGGCTCCGTCATGGCGCGCCTCGGCGATACCGTGGTCCTTTCCACGGCGACGGGCTCGTCTTCCCCGAGGCCCGGGGTCAACTTCCTGCCCCTGAGCGTGGACATCGAGGAGCGGATGGCGGCGGCCGGCAAGATACCGGGCGGCTTCATCAAGCGCGAGGGGAGGCCGTCCGAGAGGGCGACCCTCACCGCGAGGCTCACCGACAGGCCCATCAGGCCGCTCTTCCCGAAGGGTTACCGAAACGAGATCCAGGTGGTCGGAACCGTGTTCGGGGCCGACCAGGAGATCCCTTACGACACGCTTAGCATGGTCGGGGCGTCGGCTGCGCTCTCGCTCTCGGACATCCCGTTCGACGGCCCGATAGGCGCGGTCCGCGTCGGCCGTACGCTCGACGGCGAGTTTATCCTCAACCCGACCTACGAGCAGATCGACGAGAGCGACCTCGACCTCGTGGTCGCGGGGACGAAGGATGCAATCACGATGGTCGAGGCCGGGGCCAACGAGGTGCCCGAGGGGGTCATGGTCGACGCGATGCTCGTCGCGCAGCGGGCCATAAGCGAGATCGCGACGGCGATCGAGGGCTACGCCGCGGAGTACGGCAAGGCCAAGCGCGAGTTTGTAGCGGCCTCCGACGAGAACCCGTTCCTCGACGACCTGCGGGAGCGGTACCTGGATGGGATCAAGGACGCCATCATCAACCCCGATCGCAAGCAGCGGGGCGTGGCGCTCGAGGAGCTTCAGGCCGGCATCACCGAGGGGCGCGACGAGGAAGAGGCCGAGCAGATCCGCGCGGCAGTCGGCGTCCTCGAGAAGGAGGCTTTCCGCAAGCTCTACGTGCAGGAAGGCAAGAGGACCGATCTGCGGGCGATGGACGAGATCCGTCCGACGACCGCCGAGATCGGCCTGATACCTCGCATCCACGGCTCGGCGCTGTTTACTCGCGGCGAGACTCAGGCGCTCTCCGAGCTCGCGTTGGCTGACCTCGGTCTGGCCCAGAGGCTCGACACCATCGAGCCGGCGACCGGCAAGCGCTACATGCACCACTACAACTTCCCGCCCTACTCCACCGGCGAGACCGGCAGGGTCGGGAGCCCGAGGCGCCGCGAGATCGGCCACGGGGCGCTCGCCGAGCGCGCGCTCTTGCCCGTCCTTCCAGCCGAGGACGTCTTCCCGTACGCCTTGAGGATCGTCTCCGACATCCTGGAGTCGAACGGCTCGTCCTCGATGGCTAGCGTGTGCGCCTCGACGCTCTCTCTCATGGACGGCGGGGTGCCGATCAAGGCTCCGGTCGCGGGGGTCGCGATGGGTCTGGTCAAGGAGGGCGACGACTACGTCATCCTCACGGACATCCAGGGCCTCGAGGACCACATGGGCGACATGGACTTCAAGGTCGCCGGAACTCGCGACGGCATTACGGCGCTCCAGATGGACATGAAGATCACCGGCGTCTCGGCCGAGCTCCTCAAGGAGGCCCTCGGGCAGGCCAAGAAGGGCCGGGTCGAGCTTCTGGATATCATGCGCGACGTCATCGCCGAGCCGAGGACCGACGTCTCGGACTTCGCGCCACGCGTCGAGGTCTTGAAGATTCCGACGGACAAGATCGGGCTCCTTATCGGCCCGGGCGGCAAGACCATCAACGCGCTCCAGGATCAGTTCGGGGTCAACATCTCCGTCGAGGACGACGGGACGGTCTACGTCTCGGGCGAGGGCGCGGTCACCAAGGAGGCCGCGGCCGCCATCAACGGGATGACCAAGGACGTCGAGGCCGGTGAGATCTACAACGGCAAGGTCGTCAAGACCACGAACTTCGGCGCCTTCGTGGAGCTCACGCCGGGCCGCGACGGTCTCGTGCACATCTCGCGGCTCGCGCCCGGCAAGGCGCGCGTCGAGCGGGTCGAGGACGTCGTCAGCGAGGGCGATCGGATCAAGGTCCGCGTCCTCGAGATAGACAAGCAGAAGCGCATCTCCCTGGAGAAGCTGGAGGACTAGCCCGTGAGCGAGACGAACGTGAACAAGAAGGAGCTTCCGGGGGGCCTCAGGGTCTTCTCCGAGCCCCTGTCGGAGGCGACGAGCGTCTCTTTGGGAGTCTGGATCCGCGCGGGGAGCCGCGACGAGAAGGACGAGGTAGCCGGTATCACGCACCTCATGGAGCACATGCTCTTCAAGGGCACGCCCTCCATGGACGCCCTCGGCATCGCCGAGGCGTTCGAGGGGATAGGCGCCCAGGAGAACGCGGCGACGGGGGAGGAGTACACCGTGCTCTACGCGCGGTTCCTCCCCGAGCACCTCGAGCGCGCCCTGGACATCATGAGCGACATGGTCACGCGCCCGACCTTCGCGGATCTCGAGCGCGAGCGCGAGGTCATCGTCGAGGAGATCCGGATGTACGAGGACCGTCCCGACCAGCTCGCCGACGAGTACCTCTCCGGCCTCGTCTTTCACGGCGACCCTCTGGGCCGCCCGATCATCGGCTCCGCCGAGACGGTGCGCGGCGTGGACCACGAGATACTCAGGGGTTTCCACCAGGACACGTACACGGCCCAGAACGTCTTCGTCGTGGGTGCGGGGAAGCTAGAATCGGCTTCTTTCGAGAAGATGGTCGAGGAGAAGCTCGGTAGCAAGCTCCCGAGCGGGACGCCGTTCGTGAGGAAGGCCGAGGTTACGCCGCCCGCGAGCCGTTTCTTCTACAAGTTCAAGGAGACGGAGCAGTACCACGTCGCGATGGGCTCGCAGGGGATAGCGGCGAGCAGCGACGATCGGTACGCGATGCTCGCCCTGAACAACGTGCTCGGCGGCGGGATGTCCAGCCGGCTCTTTCAGGAGGTTCGGGAGAAGCGCGGGCTCGCCTACGCCGTGTACTCGTATCATCAGGGCTACTCCGACGCGGGCGCCGTGAAGATGTACGTCGGTTCCACCACCGGGAACGTCGAGGAGGCGGTGAGCATCATCGCCGAGCAGCTCGACAGGGTTCGGGAGGAGACCGTCACCGAGGAGGAGCTCCACCGGACCAAGGAGCAGCTCAAGAGCTCGACGATCCTCGCTCTGGAGAGCACCGCGGCGCGCATGACGCGCATAGGCCGCAGCTTGATCACCGGCTCCGAGCTTCTGACGCCCGACGAGATAGCCAGGCGCATCGACGCCGTCACGGCCGAAGACCTCAAGCGCCTCGCCAACCAGCACCTCAAGAGGGAAGACATGTACCTCTCCGCCGTCGGGCCGAAGGAGCTCGATCTTGGCAGGTACCTCGCCGCATAAACATCGAAAGCAAAAGGAACTAAACATCCCGGCCGGCCAGCCTTTATTCTCGCTGGCCGGCCGGGATGTTTTAGAGGAGGTAAGCAACCAAATTGGATAGCAATACACTGCAGGTCATCCCACTAGGAGGACTGGGGGAGATCGGCAAAAACATGACCGCCGTGCGACAGGAGAGCGGCATCGTTCTCGTGGACGCCGGCATGTCTTTCCCGGATGAGGAGATGCCGGGGATAGACCTCGTCCTCCCGGATTTTTCTTATCTGAGGGAGCACCGAAACGAGCTCAAGGGCATCATCCTCACGCACGGCCACGAGGACCACGTGGGCGCCCTGCCGTACATCCTGCGGGAGTTCAACGTCCCCGTGTACGGGACGAAGCTCACCCTGGGGCTCGTGCGGCCCAAGCTCGCCGAGCACGGCATAAAGAAGGGTGATCTCAGGGAGATCAAGGCCGGCGACAAGATGAAGCTCGGCGGCTTCGGCATGGAGTTCGTCAACGTCAACCACTCCATCCCTGACGCCGTGGCGGTCGCCCTGCGCACCAACGCGGGTCTCATCGTCTTCAGCGGCGACTACAAGATCGACCTCACGCCCATAGAGGGCGAGCCGATGGACCTGAACCGCTTCGCGATGCTCGGGCAGGAGGGCGTCCTCGCGTACTTCGGCGACTCGACGAACTCCGAGCGGCCCGGCTTCGTGCCGTCCGAGCGGGTAGTCAACGAGACCTTCAACCAGGTCTTCGAGCGGACGAAGGGCCGCATCATCGTCGCCTCGTTCGCGAGCCACATCCACCGCGTCAACCAGGTGGTCGAGGCAGCAAAGGCGCACGGTCGTCTCGTCGGCGTCACGGGCCGTTCCATGATCCGCAACGTGCAGATCGCGCGGGATCTCGGCTACATGGACCTTCCGCAGTCGATGTACGTGGACCAGCGGGACATAAACAAGGTCCCGGACTCGGACATCGTGATCCTGACTACGGGTTCGCAGGGCGAGCCGATGGCCGCGCTCTCCCGCATCGCCGCGGGGCAGCACCGCACCATCGAGGCGGGTCCGGGCGACGTCGTGATCGTCTCCGCCCACCCCATCCCGGGGAACGAGCGGGGCGTCTCGCGCACCATCAACAGCCTGATGAAGCGGGGCGCCGACGTGCTCTATTCGCCGCTTCACAGGGTTCACGTCTCCGGCCACGCGGCGCAGGAAGAGCAGAAGATCGTGCTCTCGCTCCTCAAGCCGAAGTTTCTCGTCCCGGTCCACGGCGAGTACAGGATGCAGAAGCACCACAAGGATACGGCGATCTCCATGGGCATCCCTGCCGACGACGTGTTTATCCTGGAGAACGGGGAGCCGATCGAGTTCAAGGCGGGTGCGGCGAAGAAGCTCGACCCCGTCTCGAGCGGCATGTTCCTCGTGGACGCCGGGAGTGTTGCGGACAACTCCGAGTCGATCATGCGCGAGCGCCAGCAGCTCTCGGAGGAGGGCATGTTCATAGTCGTCGCGCGCATCAACTCGAAGTCGGGCGAACTGCTCGGGCCGCCGGACGTCATCAGCCGCGGCTTCGTGGATCAAGCCTCCCAGAACGGCCTCGTCGACGACTCCATTAAGGTAGTCACGAAGACCCTGGAGCGCACCGCGCAGCGCAGCGTCACGGACTGGAGCGAGCTGAAGAAGGCTATCCGCAAGGACCTCGCCGGCTTCCTCACGGAGAAGACGCGCAAGCGCCCGATCATCCTGCCCCTAATCGTAGAGGTGTAAGGCGCGAGGGGGCACCACATAGCGTGCCCCCCTTCTGCCCCCGTCGCCCTGCGCTAGACTTCGAGGCATGGCGACGAACAGATCCCCCCGCAGACACCCCGCCCGAGGCTCGGGCAAGGCCCCGAGCAAGGCGACCGGCAAGGCTTCGAACAAGACCTCCGGCGGCGCCGCGAAGAAGCGCTCATCCGGCTCGCGTAACGGGGAGGCGGGCCTCTTCTCCCGCCTCGGAGAGCTACTCTCGCGCGAGGCGGTCGGGCTGGTCCTGCTGGTCGCCGGGATCTTCTTTACCGCAGCGTTTCTGACCGGTCGCGGTGCCCTGCTCGGCGAGGCGGGCCTGTCGGCAGCGACACGAGCCCTCGGCCTCGTGGGTCTCGCCCTCGCGCCCCTCGCCGTCCTCGCGGGCGCCCTGCTGCTGCTCGGCCGCTTCCCCGGGAAGCGGGCCGCCGGTCTCGCGCTCCTGCTGGTCTCCCTCGCCGCTACCCTCGCCGCGACCCTGCCTGCGGCGGCCCGCTTCGACGAAGCCGCCTACACGGGCCGCGGCGGGCTCGTCGGCAGCGGGCTCTACGGGGCGTTGGACGCCGCGGGCGGCCCCGTCGGGGCGGCGATCGTACTGCTCGCCCTCTACGCAGCCGGTCTTTTCCTCCTTACCGGCCTCTCCCCGCGAGAATCCGCCGCGACCGCGACCGCCGCGACGGGCTCCGCCGCCGGCTCCCTGAAGGAGAAGCTGGCTGGCGCGAGGGAGCGCCGCAGGCAACAAAAGGAGCAGCGCCAGCGCGAGGAGGAGCGTAGGCCGGCCGCTCCGAAGCGTGCCACCCGAGCTCCTCGAGCCGAGCCGAGTGTCGAAGACGGCGCTGCCGCCCCGCCAGAGGCGTCGCTCCCGGGGACTGACGAGCCCGTGGGGGAGCTCTCCACCTCTTCGGGCAAGGTCTTCGACTACGAGGACGAGCCGGATGCCTCCGGTCCCCCCGAAATCGTCGAGCCGGAGGAGCCGGAGGAGCCCGAGGGTTCGTTCGAGGTGGTTCTGCCGGAGTTTCGGGACGAGATCGGGGGCTTCGACGAGGAGCGGCCCGCCGTACCCGGCGAGTACACGATGCCGCCTTTCTCGATGCTCAGGGCGGGCCGGAGCGAGCCGGAGCACGACGCCGAGGGGACGAGCAAGCGCCTCACGCGGGCGCTGGCGGACCTCGGGGTCGAGGCGACCGTCCTGCGAGCGGTCGTGGGCCCGCGGGTCACGCGCTACGAGCTGAGGCTCGGGAGCGGCGTGAAGGTCGGCAAGGTCAGGAACCTTCAGCAAGACATCGCTTACGCGCTCGCCGCGACCGAGGTTCGTATCCTCGCGCCCATCCCCGGCAAGAGCGCAGTAGGCGTCGAGGTGCCGAACACGCGTCCCGCCGTGGTCACGCTCGGGGACGTCTTCCGCGAGTACCCGGCCGGCAACGACTGGAGCCTGCCGGTTGCCCTCGGCAAGGACATCTCCGGTCGGGCAGTCTTCTTCGACATGGCCGAGATGCCGCATCTCCTGGTCGCGGGGACCACGGGGAGCGGCAAGAGCGTGATGCTGAACGGGCTCCTCACCTCGCTGCTGCTCACGACAGACCCGAGGCAGGTCAAGATGGTCCTGATCGACCCCAAGAGGGTCGAGCTCTCGCAGTTCGCGCGCGTGCCGCACCTCATAACCCCCGTCGTCACGGACGTCAAGAAGGCTGCCAACGCGCTCTCCTGGGCCGTCGCGGAGATGGAGCGGCGCTACGAGGTGTTGGAGAAGTTCGGGGTCCGCTCCCTCGACGGCTACAACGAGAAGCGCCCGGAGAAGCAGATGCCGTACGTCATAGTGGTCATCGACGAGCTTGCGGACCTTATGATGACTTCGGCGGCCAAGGTCGAGGACGCGGTCATCCGGCTCGCCCAGAAGGCGCGCGCCGTCGGCATACACCTCGTCGTCGCCACCCAGCGGCCGAGCGTCGACGTGATCACCGGCATGATCAAGGCGAACGTCCCGAGCCGCATCGCCTTCGCCGTCTCCAGCCAAGTCGACTCGCGCGTGATCCTGGACACGCCCGGCGCGGAAGCCCTACTCGGGCAGGGCGACATGCTCTTCAAGCCGGTTAGCGCGATGCGGCCTTCGAGGGTGCAGGGCGCGTACATCTCCGAGACCGAGGTCGACGAGGTCGTGACCGCGTGCGCCGAGCGGGCCCAGGCGAGGTTCATCGACGAGGTTACGGAGATCCGCGGCGGCGAGGAGGAAAATTCCGAGCCCGAGGACGACCTGCTCCAGGACGCGGCGAGCTTCGTCGTCGCCACTCAGCAGGCCTCCGTTAGCGCCGTGCAGCGCCGCTTCCGCGTCGGGTACTCGCGCGCCGGCAGGATCGTCGACGCCCTCGAACGCAAGGGCGTAGTAGGGCCACACGAGGGCTCCAAGAGCCGGTCCGTGGTCGCCACCGAGTTCGAACTCCCCCGCATCTTCGATACCGAGAAGGCCCCGAACACGCCCCCGGCCGACCCTTCCCCGGACCACGAGGCCGGCGTCTCCGGCGGCGCCTTTAGTGACGACGGCGGCGTCGAGTTCCCGTTCGGCCGCTTCGACGGCGACGAGCCGCACGGCGAAGGTCCCGGAGCCCGTGGCGGCCGAGCCACCGGCCGGGACGGGGAGGACGTTCCGGGCTTCTAGATTTCGTTCCTTTTGTGGTAGGCTCCGTTTCGGTGAGCGACGGGACGGACAACGGGCAGGTCGACGGCGGCAGAACCGGTGAGCTTCTGGAGCAGACTCGCAGGGAGAGGGGCCTCTCGCTGCGCGACGTCGAGAACGCGACGAAGATCCGCACGCGCTACCTGGAAGGACTGGAGCAGGAGGACTACTCCATGCTCCCGGATCAGGTCTACGTCCAGGGTTTCCTGAAGACCTACGCGAACTTTCTCGGCCTCGACGGCGATTCGCTCGCCCAGGACTTCAGGGAGCGGCGGGCCCCGCGCCGCGAACGCGGGCTCAACTACGAGCGCCCGCGGTCGAGCGAGTTCGAGCGGCCTATGATGAGCCCCGGCGGCCTCGCGGGCGCGGAGCGGCGTAGAATCTCCGGCGCCGCCGTCCTTACGGTAGTGCTGGCCCTCGTCCTCATAGCGCTCCTCGGCGGAGCCCTCTACTACGTTGGTTCCAGGTCCGCCGGGACGCCGGCCGCCGACCCATCCGCGAGCCAGCCCGGCAACCCCGAGGACCGGGCCCCCGCCGAACGGGAACCCGCGGAGCCCCGCCGAGAAGAGCCCGAGCCCGACCCGGAGCCCGCGGAGGAGGCCCCTCCCGCGGAGGAGCCGGCCGTCGAAGAGGCTCAGGCCTCCCGGGAGGCCCCCACCGAAACTCCGGACGAGGCGAGCGACGGGAAGGTGGACGTCGAGATCAGCGTGGGGGACAGGCCGTCGTGGCTGAACGTCGAAGCCGACGGGTTCGTCGTCTACTACGAGACCGCCCCGGCCGGGTTCGTCTCGACCTTCGAGGGGCGCGAGTACGTGACGGTAACTGCCGGCGACGCCGGCGCGGTCTCGGTCGAGGTGGACGGCCGGGGCATCGGCCTGCTCGGCTACGAGGGTCAGGTCACGAGCCAGACCTTCGCCCCCGGTTAGCCCTTCGGGCAAGCCCGGACGCCGCGTCCGTTTCCGGCCCTCGGTTGGCGTTTTTCGCTCAGATCATCCCCAAAGGATCATTGGGACGCCCGTGCCCTCCCTGTATAATCTTCCTTGCATAGCCCGAGATCACGAAACGCAAGAGACACGGTTCTTTTTGGAGGATGCAAAGTGGATAAGACCAAAGCGATAGGCGCCGCCGTCGCGCAGATAGAGAAGGCTCACGGCAAGGGTTCGATCATGCGCATGGGCGACGAGGGGCCCCGGAAGATGGAGTCGATCTCAACCGGCGCCATAGCGCTCGACCTCGCGCTCGGGATCGGCGGGGTGCCCAGGGGGCGCATCGTGGAGATCTACGGCCCCGAGTCGTCGGGCAAGACGACGCTGGCCCTGCACGTTATCGCCGAGGCCCAGAAGGCCGGCGGCTACGCCGCGTTCATCGACGCCGAGCACGCTCTCGACCCGACCTACGCCGAGGCGATCGGCGTCGACCTCGAGAACCTGTACTTCTCCCAGCCGGACAACGGCGAGCAGGCCCTTGAGATCGCCGACACCCTGATACGCTCCGGCGCCCTCGATGTCGTCGTCATCGACTCCGTCGCAGCCCTCGTGCCGCGCGCCGAGATCGAGGGCGAGATGGGCGACTCCCACGTCGGCCTGCAGGCCCGCCTGATGAGCCAGGCCCTCAGGAAGCTCTCGGGCTCCCTGAGCCGCTCCAACACGACGGCGATCTTTATCAACCAGCTTCGCGAGAAGATCGGGGTCATGTTCGGCTCCCCCGAGACGACCCCGGGCGGTCGCGCCCTGAAGTTCTACTCGAGCATCAGGCTGGACGTGCGCAGGATCGGGGCTCTCAAGGTCGGCACCGACACGGTCGGCAACCAGACCAAGGTGACGGTCCGCAAGAACAAGGTGGCGCCGCCGTTCAAGGAGGTCTTCTTCGACATCATGTACGGGGAGGGCATCTCCAAGGAGGGGAGCATCCTCGACATGGGCATCACCCACGAGGTCGTGCAGAAGTCCGGCGCCTGGTTCGCCTACGGCCCGGAGCGCCTCGGCCAGGGACGCGAGAACGCCAAGCAGTTTCTCAAGAACAACGCCTCCGTCCGCCACCGCATCCTCGTCGACATCCACGAGAAGCTCGGCTTCGACCCTCCCGTCTTCAAGGAGGATCCTGCGGACGCGAACGAAGCCGGGGACTCGTCCGAGAACGGTGCGTCCAACGGCTCGGCCGACGCCCGCGGCGCCGCGGTCCTGGGTGCCGACCGCCCGATCTAGGGCGTCGGGGCAGCGACGGGGGTAGGTCTCGTTGCCCACGGTGACGGGTCTCGTGGAGCGGCGGGGGCGGGCGAAGGTCTTCGTCGACGGGGAGTTCTGGGCCGAGCTCGACGCCGCCGTCGCCTACGAGCGGGGCCTCTCTAAAGGAACCGAGCTCTCCGACGTTGACCTCGCGGAGGTGAGGGTCGCCGGTGAGCGCCCCCTCGCGATGACGCGCGCCCTGAACGTGCTCGGCTACCGGGCGCGCTCCGAGGGCGAGATGCGGGAGAAGCTGGAGCGTGCGGGCTACGCCGGCGGGACGGTCGAGGCCGTGATCGAGAGGCTCCGTGAGCTCGGGTACCTCGACGACGAGGAGTTCGCGAGGACCGCCGCGCACGAGAAGGCCCGCAAGTACGGGCCCCGCAGGATACTGATCGACCTCAAGCGGAGCGGGGTGGACGACGAGGTCGCGCTCGGGGCCGTCGAGGAGGAGTTCACGGGCGACGACGAGATGGAGGCGGCCTCCCGGGCGGCAGAGCGGCGCTATAATACCCACGAGAGGTCCGACGCGCTCGCGCGCCGGGTCTACGGCTTCCTCGCTCGACGGGGGTATTCGGTGGGTGTGTGCGCCGAGATCGCCAAGGGGTACCGCGAGGGGGAAGCCGGGGAGTAAAGACCGGAGCTTTCCGGCCGCTCTGCTCCGCGACGCTGGTGGGTGCGCGGCGGTAACGCCTCGCGTCACCCGGCATCGTCGTGGCGGGCGGCCTTTTTTGGAGGAAATGTATGGATGTTCTTCTACTGGTCCTCGGCGTCGCGGCCGGTCTGGGCCTCGGCGCGGTGGCGGGTTACCTGTACTTCAAGTCGAGGGCGCGCTCCGAGGCCGAGGCCGAGGGCGCCGCGGCCCGCGACTCCGCCCGCGGCATAGTCGAGGAGGCCCGCCGTGACGCCGAGAACGCCCGGCGAGAAGCCGACCTCGCGGCAAAAGAGGCAGCCATCAAGATCAAGGACGAGGCAGAGGCCGAGGCGCGGGCCCGAAGGGCGGAGATCGCCCGCATCGAGCAGCGCCTAGAAGCCCGCGACTCCGCCCTCGACCGCCGCGACTCCGAGATGGACCGGGAGAGGCGCGAGCTCTCACGGCGCGAGGAGGCCCTGAGGGCGCGGGCCGCCGAGCTCGACGGACGCGAGGCCGAACAACTCAAGGTCCTCGAGGAGGTCTCCGGCCTGACGCGCGCCGAGGCCGAGCGCAGGCTCATCAATGACCTTGAGGTCGAGCTTGAGGACAGGCTCGGGCGCATGGTCAGGGACAGAACCTTCGAGGCCGAGGAGAGGGCCGATGCAGAGGCTCGCCGCATCACCGCGCTAACGATGGAGCGCCTGGCGTCCGACATAACCGCGGAGTCGACCGTCAAGGCCATACCGCTGCCGTCGGACGACCTGAAGGGCCGGATCATCGGTCGTGAGGGTAGGAACATACGGGCCTTCGAGACCGCCACCGGGGTCGACGTCATCATCGACGACACGCCGGAGACCGTCGTCATCTCCAGCTTCGATCCGGTGAGGCGCGAGGTCGGGCGCGTGTCGATGGAGCGTCTCGTCCAGGACGGCCGCATCCACCCGGGCCGCATCGAGCAGATCGTTTCCAAGGCGAAAAAAGACGTCGAGAAGGAGGTAAAGGCTGCGGGGCGTCAGGCCGTCTTCGACGCCAAGATCACCGGTGGCATGGCCCCGGACCTCACCCGCATGCTCGGCGCCCTCAAGTACAGGACCTCCTACGGGCAGAACGTCCTCTCCCACTCCGTCGAGGTCGCCAACCTTTGCGGCATGATGGCCCAGGAGCTCGGGGCCAACGTCAAGCTTGCGAGGCGCGGCGCCCTGCTCCACGACGTAGGCAAGGCCGTGGACCACGAGGTCGAGGGGACGCACGCCCTGATCGGCGGGCGCATGGCCAAAAAGGCGGGGGAGTCCGAGGACGTAGTCAGGGCCATCTCCGCCCATCACCACGAGATCGAGATGGAGACCGTCGAGGATGTCCTCGTGGCGACGGCCGACGCCGTCTCGGCCTCCCGGCCCGGCGCCCGCCGCGAGTCGAGCGAGATGTACGTCGAGCGCCTGCGTTCCCTGGAGGACATAGCCCTCGGCCACCGCGGTGTGGACAAGGCGTACGCGATACAGGCCGGGCGTGAGGTCCGGGTGATGGTCCAGCCGAGCGAGGTTGACGACCGGATCGCCGCCAAGCTCGCCTTCGACATCTCGAAGCAGATCGAGCAGGACCTCGAGTACCCCGGCCAGATCAGGGTGACGGTCATCCGCGAGAGCCGCGTGACCGAGGTCGCCCACTAGCAGGGCCCACCCCTTGGAAGGCCCCTACAGAGACCTCGGCGCCGGCTTCGCTCGCCTCGCCGGCACCGAGGGCCTCAGGCGCGCACCCGCCCCTTTGCGCTCCGTGGAGGACGCTCTCTTCGAGCTCCTGCGCAACTCCCGCGACGCGGGCGCCTCGAACATCTACGTCGCCTCCATCCTCAAATCCCGCCGCTACCGCGTCCTCACGGTAATAGACGACGGCCACGGCATCCCCGAGTCCCACGCCGGCCTGATCTTCGAGCCCGGCGTGACAACCCGCCACCTCGCCCCCGTGCCGGAACCGGCAGGAGCCCCGGACAAACCGTCCGCCCACGGCGCCGGCCTCTCCCTGCACCACATAAGAAGGGCCGCCGTCTCCGCGGAGGTCCTCTCCACCTCCGCCCCAACCTCTATCAAAGCCGTCTTCGACACCCGCCACGGCCTCCCCGAAAAAAGCCTCCAATCCACCACCAGACCCGCCGCATCCAACCTCCCCGCCGTCCTCTCCCGCTTCCCTCGACAAACGAAGAACCTCACCGAACCCCCTCCGAACCTCTACCACGGCTCTCCCGCCAGCATCCTCTCCCGCCTCCTTCATAACCACATAATACACTTAGATTCGAGGTCTGCCGCGTCGCTCCGGGAGCGCGCAAACTCTGTAGGGCTGGAGGTTTCCTTGAGGACGGCCCAGAGGGTGCTCGGGGGAAAGGTGGGGGTTGCGGAGGGGGTGGGGGGGAAGAAGAGCGCAGACCTGGGGCAGATGACCGAGCGTTCCGTCGGGGGTGGTAGAGCCGGGGCCGGAGGGCCTATACTCAAGCTCGGGGACGGGGAGCTCGCGGAGCTGCTCGTCGTTCTCAAAAAGGTCGCGAGGGCGAGTTATCTCGACCTCTCCGGCCTCACCGCCGAAGGTCGGCCCGGTGAGATCGTGATCAAGGCCCGCGTCTACGAGCCGGAGGAGGAGTACGAGGATGACTAGCATGGCGAACGGTTTTGGTACACCCGCGACGGCCTCGAACACGAGACCCGGGGGGCCCGCCCCGGTCTCCGTGACGCTGGGCAGGAAGCCGTCGGTCGAGAGTGTTCCGGAGAGCCTGCCCGTCGGCCCACCCCCTGGCGCCGGCAAGACAGCGTGCATCAGGACCTTCGGCTGCCAGATGAACGTCCACGACTCGGACAGGATGCTGCGCATGGTCCGCGACGCCGGTTACTCCGAGGTCCAGCGCTACGAGGATGCCGACGTCGTGGTCCTGAACACCTGCTACGTCCGGGAGAACGCAGTGGACCGCGTCCGCGGCCACCTCGGTGAGCTCTCCCGCCTCAAGAAGGAGGGCCGCGTCAAAAAGTTCGCCCTCACCGGCTGCGTGGGCGCTGCCGAGGAAGCCTCCCAGCTCCGCGACACCTACGGCATAGACCTCGTACTCGGTACTCATAATACATATGAGTTGGCCGAATTCGTGGGTCTGCCGGGGATGGAAGAGACGTACACCCCGGATCTCCCCGGGACGGAGGGGGAGCATCAGGCTTTCGTGACCATTATGACGGGGTGCAATTATGGGTGCAGCTATTGCATCGTGCCTAGCGTGAGGGGCAGGATGGTTTGCAGGCCTATGGAGAGCGTGGTCGGGGAGGTGAGGCGTCTCGTCGCGTCCGGGACTCGGTACGTGACGCTCCTCGGTCAGACCGTCGACGCCTGGCGGGAGAGGGAGGGCGGTAAGAGGTTCTGCGACCTTCTGGAGCGGGTGGCGGACGAGGCGCCGAGGGTATGGTTCACGACGAGTCACCCGTCGAACATGGAGGATCGGACGCTGAAGCTTATCGGGGAGAAGTCGACGATCGTCGGGAGGCTGCACCTGCCCGTGCAGTCGGGCTCCGACGCGATGCTTTCTGCCATGCACCGGGGGTACTCTTCGGACAGGTACAGGAGGAAGATAGGGGTTTTCCGCGATGCCGTGCCCGACGGCACGCTCTCGACGGACATCATAGTCGGGCACCCTGGCGAGACGGAGGCGGATCACGAGGAGACCCTGCGTCTAGTTGAGGACTGCGCCTTCGACTCTGCTTACGTCTTCAAGTTCTCTCCGAGGGCAGGGACGGAGGCGGCGGGGATGTGCGGCGAGGCTGCCGTGCCGGGGGAAGTCGCGCAGCGGAGGTTCGTGGAGGTGCTGCGCGCCGTCGAGCAGAACGCCTTGGGGAGGAACAGGTCGAAGATAGGTTCGGTGGAGGAGATCTACGTCAGGCACGGACGCACGGGGGATGGCCGCGCCGTCGGCGAGACCTGGAGCGGCCACTCGGTGCACGTCCCCACAGACGCGGCGCCCGGCGAATACGTGAGGGCAAGGATAGAGAACGCAGGCCCTCACGTTCTCTACGCCAACGGGACCATTTCCTAGCGCGCCACCGGTAGGACAGAGAAGGCAGAGCGGCGACCCGAGCCCATGCAGGCAACTTCTGACGGGGAGGCCAGACCCAAGAAGGCCGTCGTCGTGTGCGGGCCTACCGCCGCCGGGAAGAGCTCGGTGGCGGACGGTCTCGCGGACGGACTCTCGGAGGTTTTTGGGGGATGGGTGCCCACCCTCGTCGTCGACTCCATGCAGGTGTACGCCGAGATACCGCTGACGACCAACCAGGCCCGTGAGAGGCCGGCCGAGATGGTAGGCATGGTCTCCGTCGAGGAGGAATGGACGGTCGCCAGGCACAAGGAGGGTGTCGAGGGCATCATCTCGGGCCTGCGCGACGTCTCACCGTTCGTCCTCGATGCCGGCACCGGCATGTACCTGAACGCCATAATGCTCGGCATACCTCTTGCCCCGAAGGTCTCCGCGCGTCACCGGGTGGAGGCAGAGATGGCTTCTGAGGGGGCGAAGGACCCGAGGAGGGCGGCGAGGGAGGAGGAGCTCAGGCTCGCCGGCCACGACGCGCCTAGGGGCTCGGTGTGGTCCGGGCCTCCGATCTACGATGCGTACGTGATCTACCTCAGGCCACAAAGGTCATCCCTGGACCTCAGAATAGCGGGCCGCTCCGAGAAGATAGCCAGGGACGCGGCCCAAGAAGGGGAAACCCTCCTCTCCATGAGCCCCAACGACTCCGTGAGGCAGGCCGTCGGCCCCAGGGAGATGATGCTGCTCGCCTCCGGTGAACTCGGCCCCGAGGAGGCACGGGACAAAATAGCGGCCCGAACCCGCCGCCTGGCCCGGCGCCAGATGCGCTGGTTCGACAAGCTGGTCCGTACGCTCCCTAAGACTACCCCAAGGGCCGTGGTAGAAACCGAGCACGGGGAGACAAAGCATATAATGCATGATATAATGTGCTCATGGGCATAAGCGGCGGTCGAGGCGGGGAAGATTTGGAAGAAGGCAGAGTCGTGGAGGATAGGGTCGTGCTCGTCGGCGCGGGCGAAGATCGCGAGCTCGGCGAGCTTGCGAGGCTCGTGGAGACGCTTGGCCTAGAGGTGGCCGGGGAGATGGAGCAGGCCCGGCGCGACGGGGCGGGCTATCTGGGGCGCGGTAAGCGGCAGGAACTCAGGGAATTCGTGGAGGGGGTCGGCGCGGGTCTCGTGGTTACTGACGACGAGCTTACCGCCTCACAGTCCCGGATCCTTGAGGGCGACGCTGGGGTCCCGGTCGTCGATAGGACGGCCCTGATCATCAGGATCTTCGCCGAGCATGCTCGGGATGCAGCGAGCAGGCTCGAGGTCGAGCTCGCGGAGCTTACGTACAGGCTTCCCAGGGTCAAGGGAGGCAACACGGCTTTGAGCCGCCTCGGGGGCGGCGGTGTCGCCGGAGGCGCCGGGGCCGGCGGCAGGGGGGCCACGAGGGGGCCTGGCGAGCAGCAGCTGGAGTACGACCGCCGCGTGATACGGGAGAGGATCTCCTCTATAAAGCGGAGGCTGAAGGAGGAGAAGGCGGGGAGGGCGACCCGGGGCTCTCGCCTCAAGAAGGGCGGCCAGCCCACTGTCTCCCTCGTCGGATACACGAACGCCGGCAAGACCACGATCCTCAACGCCCTGAGCGGCGAGACGCGTTCGACCGCCGACCGGCTCTTCGAGACCCTCGAGACGACGACGCGCCTCGTGAGCGGCGTCCCCGGCGCCTCCGGCAACGGTTCCGTAAGTGGCGTTCCTTCCGGCCCCGACTTCGTGGTGACGGACACCGTGGGGTTTATCAGGAAGCTCCCGACGCAGCTCGTCCACTCCTTCGCGGCTACCCTCGAGGCCGCCCGGGACGCCGACCTCCTGGTCATCTGCGCGGACGCCGGTGGTGACCTCGTCGGGCTGCGAGAGGAGCTCGCCTCCGTCGTCGGGACGCTGGAGGAGGCCGGAATCGACGCCGGAGATTCCCTCCTTTGCCTGAACAAGATAGACCTGCTCGGCGAAGACGAGCTTGCGGAGCTGGAGAGGGAGCATCCGGGCGCCGTGGCGATCAGCGCCGTAGAAAGCATTACGCCCCTCGCGCAAGCCATCAGGCGCAAGCTCTCTTCAGGCTTCGAGCGCGCGTGTATCCTCATACCCCACGCAGAGTACGCCAGGGCCGCTCGGCTGTACGGCTCGGCAGAGATACACACCGAGAAGAGCACCGAAGAGGGCGTGTGGATGGACGTCACCCTGCCAAAGCGAGACCTCGCGGCGTACGACCGGTATCGAGTAACCGTCCAGTCCTAGAACGGGGCAGTGGTAAAAGGATGACCTCGTGAGATCCGCCGCCAGAGCCTTGCGCCTTTACCCAGGTCCCTCGGAAGAGTTGGCGGTCGATGACGTCTACGCCGATCTTGTGTTCCAGGATCGTGAGGGTCCGAAAGGTCTACCACGCGTGGCCATCAACATGGTCAGCACCCTCGACGGCAAGGCCTCTGTGGGCGGTAGGGCAAGCCCGATAGGCAGCGGTACGGATCG
>CADCVI010000003.1 GCA_902806105.1 uncultured Rubrobacteraceae bacterium | reverse complement strand
GTCGGCGTGAAGACCCTCCAGTGGGGCCGTTTCGCCAGCGAGTACGACGGCGTCATCGCCGGACACCTCGCCCGCGTCCTGACCGGCGGGGATCTCTCCCTGCCCCAATGGGTGCCCGAGGAGTACATCCTCAAGCTGGAGAAGGAAGCCTTTCTGGAGCTCCTGAAGAACGAGAAGACCCACGAGCGGATCGGCGCGATGCTCAAGACCGGAAAACCTTTAAGGAACTAGAAGATCCCCCGGTGCTCCAGACGGATAGCCGCCTGGAGCACCGGGGGACGCCGGGGGCGGCGTGCTCACAAGCGTTTTACCGAAGGGAGAACAGATGAAGGAAGCAGTTATCGTCTCGGGGGCACGGACCGCTGTAGGGCGGGCCCCGAAGGGATCCCTCCGGGGCGCCCACCCGGTGGACGTCGCCGCCGCCTCGATCCGGGGGGCGGTCGAGCGTGCCGAGGGCCTCGACCCGGGCGACATAGAAGACGCCATCATCGGGTGCGCGATGCCCGAGGGGACGCAGGGCTACAACCTCGCCCGCCTCGGCACGATACGGGCCGGGCTCCCGGAGTCCGTCCCGGCCCAGACCATAAACCGGTTCTGCTCTTCGGGGCTCCAGACCATCGCGATGGCGGCCGAGCGGATCATGGTCGGCCACGCCACCACCGTCGTAGCCGGCGGCGTCGAGCACATGTCCTCGACCCTGGAGATGCCGAACTTCTCCCCGAACCGGACCCTGGTCGAGACGAACCCCGCGGTCTACATGGGGATGGGCCTCACCGGCGAGCAGGTCGCGAAGGAGTTCGGGGTCTCGCGCGAGGACCAGGACGAGTTCGCGCTCCGCAGCCACACCCGCGCCCAGAAGGCCGTGAACAGCGGGCTCTTCGACGGGGAGATCGTGCCGATGGACGTGGCCTACAACTGGGTCGACGACGAGGGCGAGCCGCAGCACATGGAGACCACCTTCGGGCGCGACGAGGGGCCGCGCGATACCTCGCTGGAGAAGCTCGCCAAGCTCCCCACGGTCTTCCAGCAGAACGGCACCGTGACGGCCGGCAACTCCTCCCAGCGCTCGGACGGCTCCGCGGCGGTCGTCGTGATGGAGCGCGAGGAGGCGGAGAGGCGCGGGCTGACGCCCCTCTTGCGCTTCGTCGGCTTCGCCGTCGGCGGCGTGAGGCCCGAGGTCATGGGCATCGGGCCGACCGTCGCCATCCCGAAGGTCCTGGATCAGACGGGTCTCACGCTCGACGATATAGACCTGATCGAGTTCAACGAGGCCTTCGCGGCCCAGGCGCTCGCCTCGATCCGCCACCTCGGGCTCGACATGGAGAAGCTGAACGTCAACGGCGGCGCCATCGCCCTCGGCCACCCCATGGGCGCTACCGGCACCAAGCTCACGGTCCAACTCATGAACGAGATGAAGCGCCGCGGCTCGAAGTACGGCATGGTCACCATGTGCATCGGCGGCGGCATGGGCGCGGCCGGCATCTTCGAGAACCTCCAGAGCTAGGCAGCCCCTAAAGAGAGGTCGAAGGCCACCCCGCGGCGCACCGCCGCGGGATGGCCCCGCGCGCCATCGAACGGGCCACGAGCCTCTCCGACGAGGGGTCGAAGAGCTTCGCGTAAGGCTCGCCGAGCTGCGGGCCGCGCTGAGCCGGGCGCTGGCCGGGTAGGCCAATAGCATGAGCCCGCCCCGCCAGGAACCCGCCGGTCGGCGTCGAGGGCCCTCACGTTCGCCCCGTGGGGGAAGCTGTCCATCTTTGGCTGCCGGCTTCCGTAGCACGCAAATGTGCTAGCCTCTCTCGCCATGAACCCGGAGAAAGAAAGCGCAAAGATCGGGCCGGTCGCCCCCTCGCGGCTCGGGGCGCAGCCGGTCGGCGAGGTGACCGAGGTCGCCGAAGGGGTGCATCAGCTCAAGGTCCCGATCCCGATCCCGCTCGTCTACGTCTCGGCGTACCTCGTGGAAGGGGACGACGGCTGGACCCTGATCGATACCGGCTTCGACTACGACGGGGGGAAGGCGGCGTGGAAGGCTGGCGCGCGTTCCCTCGGGTTCAGCCTGGAGCGTGACGTTTCGAGGATAATCGTCACGCATTTTCATCCGGATCACCTGGGGGCGGCGCGGTGGCTGCAGGAGACCAGCGGGGCTCCGGTGTACATGCTGGAGTCCGAGATCGAGAACTCCCGCGCGGTCTGGGAGAACGGCGACTCCTCGACGTTCGTGGAGCACCTGGTGCGCCACGGGATGGACCGGGAGACCACCGAGCGCGCGACGGCGAGCATGAGGATGAGCCTCGCGCTGCCGGAGAAGATTGCCGCTCTGGGAGAAGGCGAGGAACTGGCGCTGGGCCACGGGATGGCGCGGGTGGTGCGCGCCCCGGGGCACGCGGACCACCAGATCGTGCTGCACGACGAGGGGCGCAGGCTCCTCTTCGCCGCCGACCACATCCTGTTGAAGATCACGCCGAACGTCGGCCTCTGGCCCGAGACCGCCCCGAACCCGCTGCGGCGCTACGAGGAGAGCCTCCGCTCGATGCGAGATCTCCCCGCGGAGACCATCCTGCCGGGACACGGCCCGATCTTTCACGACCTTCCGGGCCGCGTGGACGAGCTACTGGCCCACCACGAGGAGCGCCTGGAAGAGATGCTCGGGGAGATTACGGGAGGCCCGAAGACCTCGTTCGAGGTCTCGCGCAAGGTCTTCCGCTACGGCCTCTCGGTCTACGAGCAGTGCTTCGCCCTCGCCGAGACGCTCGCCCACCTCGACCACCTGGCGGACGAGGGCCGGGCCGAGCGGGTGGATGAGGATCCGTCTAGAATCCTGTACGAGGCGAAAGGAGGCGGGTGATGCGGCTACATTCCGCGCCGAAGTCGGGAAACGGCTACAAGGTCCGGCTTCTACTGGGTCTTTTGGGCCGAAAGCTGGAGGTCGTCAATTACGATACCAAGGGCGGCGAGACGCACACCGCGGAGTATCTGGAGAACGTCAACCCGGACGGCAAGGTGCCGGTGTTGGAGCTCGACGACGGGACGATGCTCGCGGAGTCTGGTGCGATCCTGCTGTACCTCGCCGAGGATACGCCCTTTCTCCCCTCGGGCAAGGTGGAGCGGGCGCAGGTCTTTCGCCTGATGTTCTTCGAGCAGTACAGCCTCCTGCTCTACCTCTCCCGCCCCCGCCTCTGGCGCATGTGGGGGGTCGAGATCACGCCGCAGAGGCATGCCGAGCTGGACGGGTACTTCGAGCAGGGTTACAGGGCGCTCGGCGTCATGGAGCGGTACCTGGGGGGCCGCGAGTTCTTCGTCGGGGGCCGCCCCACGGTCGCGGACGTCGCCCTCTACGCGTACCCACGCCTCTGCCACGAGGGCGGCTACGACCTCGACGATTACCCGACCGTGCGCGCGTGGATGGACCGGGTCGCCGCGCTGCCCGGCTACGTGCCGCCGCCGTAGGAGACCGGCGTGATCCGCTTGCACGACAACCTGTCCTCGGGGAACGGCTACAAGGTCCGGCTCTTGCTCGCGCGACTCGATACACCCTTCGAGCGCGTCGAGTACGACATACAGCGGGTTGCACTGTTATTGACCCACCCCATCGGCGGTGCACCATCCTCGCTCAGAAGAGCTCCTGGGCAAGCGTCGATGCACCCATGGTAGACACGGTTCAACTTCACTGCAAATCGCTCTAAGAAACCGTCCGAAAAGGGTCCAGAGTAGCC
>CADCVI010000002.1 GCA_902806105.1 uncultured Rubrobacteraceae bacterium | reverse complement strand
CGCACGACGGCGCGGAGCGCGGACAGGACGACCTACACGGTGAAGCCCCGCGAGGGGGGAGGATGGAGCGTGCAGGCCGAGGGCGCCAGCCGGGCGACGAGCGTCCACGACTCCAAGGACGAGGCGGTCTCGAGGGCAAAGAAGCTGGCCGGGGACCGGCGGCCGAGCCAGCTCCTCGTCTACAAGCAGGACGGGACCGTACAGTCCGAGCAGACCTACGGGTAGCCCTGGCGGCTGGGCCCCGCGCTGCGTAGAATCCCGGGTACAACATAGTCCGCCTTCCGGGAGGAGCGAGATGGGGCGCATGATCCTTTTTGCCACGCTGACGGCGGGCTTTCTCGCCCTCGGCGGCGGGGCCGCGTCCGCGGCGCTCGTCGAAGGCACGCCGGGTGCCGACGACCTCGCGGGCGGCAACGCGCCTGACACGCTTCTCGGTGGGCCCGGCAAGGACTCGCTCGACGGCAGGGGCGGCGACGACCTGCTCCGGGGCGAGGGGGGCGACGACACGCTCATAGACCTCGCCGGGGACGACGTCCTTCGCGGCGGCCTCGGCGACGACACCTTCGGCGGCAACCCCGGGAACGACGAGGTCTTCGGGGGATCCGGTCGCGACACCATCCTGGACGACTCGGGCGTGGACCACTTCTCCGGCGGCGCGGGGGACGACGTCATCGCCGTCCCGGGCTTCGGGCCGGGGCCGCCGAGCCTGCCCTTCGAGTCCGACGCCATCTCCTGCGGACCCGGAGACGACAGGGTCGTCGCCCACGAGGCGGACCGCGTCGCGGACGACTGCGAAGAGGTGCGCCGTATCTGACGGTACGCCGTATCTGACGGGATGACGGGACCGGTATCCTAAAGGACCGCGTGGGGGCGGTTCGCGAATCGTCGGCGTCGAACACGAGACCCGGTGCTAGACTGGTGCCGTGATCGGGGGAGAGACCATCCGCGCCGACGTCGTCGGGAGCCTGCTGAGGCCCCCGGAGTTGCTCGACGCCCGCAGGCGCTACGCGGCCGGTGAGATCCCGGCCCCCGAGTTCAAGCGGATCGAAGACCGGGCGGTGGATTGGGCGATCTCGCTCCAGGAACGCGCGGGCCTCCGGGTCGTGACGGACGGCGAGATGCGCCGGGAATCGTTCCAGAGCCAGCTGGTCGAGGCGGTGGAAGGCTTCTCCGGCCACACCATCGACGCCTGGCTGTGGGGCGACTGGCACGGCGACGAGGCGGTGGGGGACAAGAACACGGACCGCCCGCCGGAGCTCGGCGTCGTGGGCAAACTCCGCAGGCGCCGCCACCTCTGTGTCGAGGAGTTCGTCTACGCTAGGGCGCGGACGGACAGGACCGTCAAGGTGACGCTCCCGAGCCCGAGCATGTACGCGAACCTGTGGTCGCCCGAGTTGTCCAAGGAGGCGTACCCGACGCTCGACGGCTTTCTGGAGGACGTTGCGGAGATCCTGCGCGAGGAGGTCGACGAGCTGGTCCGCCTCGGCGCCGAGTACATACAGCTCGATGCCCCGCACTACCCGCTCCTGCTCGACCCCAAGACGCGCGGCTTCTACGAGGAGCGCGGCTGGCCTTTTGGGCGCTGGATGTCCCGCGGCGTCGAGCTGGACAACCGCGTCATAGGCGACCATCCCGGCGTGACCTTCGCCTTCCACCTGTGCCGGGGCAACCAGGGGAGCCGCTGGCTCGTCTCGGGCTCCTACGAGCCGCTCGCCGAGGCCCTCTTCGCCAACGTCAACGCCCATCGGCTCATGCTCGAGTACGACGACGAGCGCAGCGGCACCTTCGAGCCCCTCCTCCACGTTCCCGAGGACAAGACGGCCGTCCTCGGCCTCGTCACCACCAAGTCCGGGAGATCCGAGACCCCGGAGGAGCTCGAGGCGCGCATCAGGGAAGCCTCGCGGTACGTACCCCTGGAGCGCCTCGCCCTGAGCCCCCAGTGCGGCTTCGCGACCTCTATCGTGGGCAACTCTTTGAGCGTCGAGGACGAGGAGCGCAAGCTCGGGGCCATCGTGCGGACGGCGGAGAACGTCTGGGGGTGACCCCGGGGATGAACCCGGGTTGGGCGCGCGGCTTCTGGTAAGCTGCCGAAGAGACGTGCGGGCCGCGAGGGAAAGGATCGGGAGAATGCTAAGGGTAAGGGATGCCATGACGCGGGACGTGGTGACTTTGGGGCCGGAGGCGAGCGCGGCCGATGCGTGGCGGCTGTGCCGGGAGGGGAACATCCGCCACCTCCCCGTGGTCGACGAGGGGCGCCTGGTGGGCCTCGTCTCGGACCGGGACCTCAGGGACACGAGCCCGCCGCGCGGCTCGACCGGGGAGCGGGACGCGCTCAACTGGAGCAGGCTCGGGGACATCATGACCACAGGGCTCGCAACCGTCCACCCGCTCGACACCATAGACCACGCAGCGCGGGAGCTGACCGACCGCAAGATCGGCTGCCTCCCCGTCGTCGCCGACGGGGGGCTCGTCGGCATCATCACCTCCTCGGACATGATGCGCACCCTCATCGACCTCGTGGGCGCGCGCGACCGCGGCAGCTGGGTCGAGGTCGAGGTCCCGAACGAGCCGGGCCAGCTCGCCAACGTGACGGACGTGATCCGGGAGAAAAAGGTCAACATTGGCGGCGTTTTCCTCTCCCCGGCCCACCGCGCGAGCAACCGCCTCATTGTCCTCCGCCTGGAGACCACCAACCCCTCGGGGATAGTGAACTCCCTGGAGACGGCCGGCTACAACATCACGACGGTCGAGGCCTCCTCTAACCCGGAGCCGACGCTGGAAGAGGCGTAGCTTCCAGGTATCAGGCATCAGGTATCAGCTGTCAGGTTGGGTCGGCGGGCGGCGTCGCCCGCTGGTCTCTAGTGGGACGCGAGCTTGTCCTGAGCCCCGTTCCCTATGCCGAAGCCTCAGTTGTACCTGATGCCTGAAATCTAACCGGAGAACAGTCCGGTAACGCCCGGCTTGAGGCGTCCCTCTGCGTCTAGGTAGTCGCTCCAGGAGCGCTTCGGGTCGTAGCCCAGCAAGCGCCTCGCCTTTTCGATGGAGATGCCGGAGGCGTCTTCGCGGGGGAGGGGGGTCTTGACCTCGACCTCGTCGCCGTAGTGTTCGCGGACGGCCGCCTCGAAGGGGCGGGAGCCGACGTTGTCCGGGGAGGCTATGTAGAAGACCTCGTGGCCGGGGAGGTCGCTCTCCGTGGCGAGTACTATGGCGTCGGCGAGGTCGTAGACGTCTATGTAGCTCCAGAAGCCGGGGCTGAGTTCGGAGCGGTCCCGGATCATGGGCCCGAGGTTCCGCTCGTAGTTGCCCTCGTGCTGCACCCATGAGGGCCTGATCGAGACGCACCGGATATCCGAGCGCCGGAGGGCCGCGTCCATGAGCTGCTCGCCGAAATGCTTGGCGGTGGCGTAGGGGTCCTGCGGCCGGATCGGGTGCTCCTCGTCGACCGGCACGTACTCGGGCAGCACGGGACGCTCGGGGAAGAAGAACCCCGGCACGGTCTCGCTCGATAGGTTGACGAATCGCCCCACGCCGAACCTTATCGCCGCCTCGAGCGTGTTGAAGGTCGCCATGAGGTTGTTCTGGAACACCACGTGCGGGGGGTTCCTCGTGGGCTCCGGGATCGCCGCCGCGTGGACGACCGCCTCGGCCCCGCGCACGACCGCGAAGGCGTCGCCCGCGTCTGTCAGATCCGCTTGGACGTAGTCCGCCCCGCCCGGCG
>CADCVI010000001.1 GCA_902806105.1 uncultured Rubrobacteraceae bacterium | reverse complement strand
GGAAGATCCCGAGCGCCGCCGAGACGACGACCGGCGCCGCGAACGCCACCCGCCAGAGCCCGAGATAAGCGGCCAGCCCCGCCGACGCGGTCGCGAGCGCCGTCGCCACCGCGCTCGTCGCGAGCTGGTCGGCGAGCGCCCTCTGGCGAGCGTTTATGGGGACCGTATCCCCGATGTACACGAGCGAGGCGGGGATGATCGCGGCGAACAGGGCGCCCGCGAGCGCCCGGCCCACCAAGAGCGCCATCAGGTTCGGGGCGAGCGCCGAGAGGAGGCCCGGCACGAGGGCGCCCACGAGCGCGACCCGGATCACCCGCACCCGCCCGAACCTGTCCGAGAGCGCCCCCCAGACCGGCTGCATCAACCCATACAGCAGGTAGTAGAGGCTCGCCGCCCAGGCGACCTCCTCCAGCGAGGCCCCTAGCCCGGCCGCGATGGTAAGCAGCATCGGTGCCGCCGTGAACCTGTCGAACGTGCTCAGGAAAGCCGACGCCCGCAGCAGCCGCAACCGGCCCTTCAGGTCCCCGTACCCGAGCGCTTCCACCGTCGAAGCTTCTAGCCGTCCACCACGGTCAGGGTGATGCTGCTCGGGCGGTCGGGGTCGTGGTAGATCTTCTGCCGGGCAACCTCGGTGCGGGAGCTTCTCAGGCCGTCCTCGCCGGTGTTCAGGTTCCGGTCCCACCGGGGGAAGGAGCTGGAGGTGACCTCGACGCGGATGCGGTGGCCCGCGCCGAAGGTGATCCCGGTCGCCCACAGATCTATCGCGTACTCGTAGACGCGCCCGGGCTCGATCGGCGTCGGCTCGACGGGCTCTATCTCGCCCGGCTTCGGGTAGCTCTCCCGGGCGCTCGCCCTGATGATGCCGTCCGTGACGTTGATCGCCCGCCCGTCCGGGTGCACGTCCACGAGCCTCGCCACGAAGTCCGTGTCCGGGGCAGAGGAGGACGCGAAGATCGTCGCGTACACGTCCCCGATGGCCGTATAGCCTTCCGTGAGCTCCTCGCTCGTGTACACGAGCACGTCCGGCCTCCCCTCGTTCGGGCGCTGGTCGCGGGCCCCGGGCCGGTAGATCGACGGCATCAGGAGCGCCCCCCCGATCGTCGGGACAGGGTCGGAGGGGTCGTAGTCGTACTCGTCGGGGGAGCTACCTTCCGGTTCCTCGCGGGAGAGCGTGCCGCCGGGGTGGAGAAACCACTTCTCCTCGCGCGAGCCGGGGACGGGCCACTCCTCGTAGCCGCGCCAGCGGTTCTCGCCCATCACGAAGACCTCGACGGGGGGCTGGCCCTCCAGCGCCTCCTCCTTCCCCTTGAGCGTCGCGTCGAACCAGCGGACGTGGTAGTCCGTGACGTCGCCCCGGTAGTTCACGAAGAGGCCGGAGGCGGCGAAGCCGAAGTCGAGGTCGCCGACGAGGCTCGGGAAGGCGACGGTGTGGTGCCAGGGGCCTATGAGCATGCGCGGGGGACGCGTCCCGTCGCGGCCGGCCTTCGCCTTCATCGCCGCGTACTGCTTCAGCGTCTCGCCGAGAAAGATGTCGTACCAGCAGCCTATGTGGAAGGTTGGGGAGGAGACGTTCTCGTAGCGGTCGTCGACGTTCAGGTAGCGCCAGAACTTCGAGGTGACCCCCTGCCCCAGGGCGTCGAACATGTACGACACGACCCCCGCAGGGTCCGGCAAGTCCTCAAGGGGCAGCGTCTCGAACGCCTCCGGGAAGTTGTCCACGACGCCGACGAGGGCCGGGAGGCGCCTGACGAGCTCGTCGCGGTCCCCGCCGTAGAGCCGGAAGACCGTCTCGGGGGCGAGGATTCCCTCGGACCAGTACAGGCGCAGGCCGAGCTCCAGGGCGCCGCCGCGCATGTGGGCGCCGTTGAGATAGTTGCCGTAGGTGATGCCCGGGGCCATGCTCTTAAGGGACGGCGGCTGCATGACCGCCGCCTGCCACTGCGTCATCCCGAAGTACGAGGCCCCGTACATCCCGACCGTCCCGTCCGAGCCGGGGAGGCTCGCCGCCCACTCGACCGAGTCGTAGCCGTCCTCGAACTCGTTCACCGAGGGCTCCCACTCTCCCCCGGAGGCGTACCGGCCCCGAACGTCCTGGACCACGACGATGTAACCGGCCTGGGCGGCCTTTATGGGGTTCAGGTAGGTCGTGGCGACCGGCAGGTCCTTGCCGTAGGGCTGGCGGGTCAGGAGGACCGGGTACGAATGGACAGCGTCCCTGCCGGCGGGACGGTAGACGTCGGCCATGAGGGTGACGCCGTCTCGCATCTCGGCCGGGACGTTCTTCTGCACTACGATCTCTTGAGCCTGGGGCATGGCCTCCCTTTCGAGGTCTCGGACAACGGCGACACGCGAAGCGCCCCGGGGACGTGCTTCGTCCCCGGGGCGCGGTCGTTCTGCTAGCTTTGAGAAGCGGGGGTGTAGCCCTTGAACTGTTCGCGCAGGGCCATCTTGAGGAACTTGCCCGTAGCGGTCTTCGGGATCTCGTCGACAAACTCGTAGGCGTCGGGGAGCCAGAACTTGGCGAAGTCCTTCTGGAGGTGCTCCCGGAGCTCCTCCGGGGTGACCGTCTCGCCCTCGTTCACGACTATCGCGGCGAGCGGGCGCTCGTCCCACTTCTCGTGGGGCATCGCGATCACCGCGGCCTCCGCCACGCTCGGGTGGGCCATCAGGGCGTTCTCAAGCTCGACGGAGGAGATCCACTCGCCCCCGCTCTTTATGAGGTCCTTCGAGCGGTCCGTGATGTTTATGAAGCCGTACTCGTCGATGGTGACGACGTCCCCGGTCTTGAACCAGCCGTCGTCCGTGAACTTGTCGTCCCCCTCGTCCGTGTTGAAGTAGCTCTTGATAACGGAGTGGCCCCGTACTTCGAGCTCGCCCATCGTCTTGCCGTCCCAAGGGACGAACCCCTCGTCGCCGCGCGCCCTGACCTCGACGAACGACGTCGGGTAGCCCTGCTTGGCCCGGTACTCGAGCTGCTTCTCTTCCGGCAGGTCCAGCATCTCCCGCGTGAGCTTGGCGACGGAGCCTATCGGGTCCATCTCGGTCATCCCCCAGGCGTGGACTACCTCTATGCCGTGGCGCTCCCCGTAGGCCTTGATCACGCTCTTTGGCACCGCTGCCCCCCCGATGACGAGCTGCCTGAGCGCCGAGAGGTCGTGTTTGCCCGGCTCGGCGTCGAGCGCCCGCAGCATCGCGAGGTAGACGGTCGGGACGCCGGCGGTGAACGTCACCCCTTCTTGCTCGTAGTCCTCGATGAGGCTCTTGGGGTCCAGGTGCGCCCCCGGCATCACCTGCTTGGCCCCCACGAGCGCCGAGGTGAACGGGAGCCCCCACGCGTTGACGTGGAACATCGGCACGACCGGCAGGACGCAGTCGTCCGGGCCGAGCGAGAACGCGTTGCCCATCGCGCTCATCATGGAGTGGAGCACGATGCTCCGGTGCGAGTACAGCGCCCCCTTCGGGCGCCCGGTCGTCCCGGAGGTGTAGCAGAGCGCCGCCGCGACCGTCTCGTCCGGGTCCGGGTACTCGAACTCGCCCTCGTCCGCCCCCGCCAGGAGCTCCTCGTACGGGATCGCCCACTCCGGCAGGCCCGCGGCATCCCCGTAGTTGAAGACGATTGCGTGCTCGACGGTCTCGGCCCTCTCCCTGAACTGCTCGAAGACCGGGATGAGGGGCTCGTCTATCATCATCACGCGATCCCCGGCATGATTGGCGATAAAGGTGAGGTCGTCCTCGTGCAGCCGCGGGTTGAGCGTGTGGAGCACGGCGCCGGCGCAGGGGATGCCGAAGTACGCTTCCAGGTGCCCGTACGTGTTCCAGGCGAGGGTCCCCACCCTGTCGCCCTCCTCCAAACCGAGACCCTTCAGGGCTACCGAGAGCTTCTTGGCGCGCGAGACGAAGTCGGCGTAGGTGTAGCGGTGGAAGGACTTGTCCGGCCTCCGCGTGACGATCTCTTTCTGTGAATAGAGCTGATCCGCGCGGCGCAGGATCGCGGGCAGGTTGAGCTTGTAATCCATCGTGAGGCCTTGAAGCGTCATCTCTCCTCCGTCATGGTCGTGGTGCGGTGATCCGGCCCGGTCGTCCCAACCGGGAATGTTACCTTCGGCGACGCGACGCACAGGATGACCCCACACGTCCGGGCTCCACCGGGTGCTTCTACCGGGAACACGACCCCAAGGCGCGTCCGCGGGGCTACTAGCATACCTTTCGTCCTGAGCACACGGTCCCTTCCCCCGAAGGCATTGTGAAGCTTGATGTTAGCAGTATGGTCGCGAAAGGGTCAAGAAACGCCGGAGGGCGCCCCCGGCATGAGGCACGGTCCAAGCCCTAGAATGGGGGTGGTGGATGAGGCAGGTTTCAAGGTCGTGGCCGTCACGTTCTTCGGGGAGAAGGAGATCGCCCGCTACGCGACCCTGGAGCAGGCCGAGATGCGAGCGGCGGAGATGAGCGAGCACGCGGAGAGGAACCCGCGCGGCTACGTACAGTACGTCGTACGCCCTGCCGAAGGCGGAGGGCGCCGCAGGGGCAGGAGACAGGGTCCGGACTGAGAAGGTTTCGGGTCGCTCCAGCGCGTACCACGGCCCTGGTGGGACTACCCCGGGGAAGACGGAGAGACCTCGGCCGGTATGCGCGCCCCTTACTGCACCCGGAAGCGCCAGCCCCGCCAGGCGGCCTCGGTAACCGGCTCGAACGCTACCCTCGCGCCCTCGAAGGTCTCGGCCTCCAGCCGCCGGCACCGGTACTCGCCCGGCACGGCGTCGTCGGGGACGACGGCGGAGAGGGTGACCCTGCTGATCCTGTCGTCTCCGGAGGGGTGGCGGCGGAGCGGCGCCCTCTCCAGGCGTCCCCGCAGCGCTATCTTTTGAGGCGGATAGCCCCCGTCCCCGTCCTTCTCGAAGACGGCGATCACCCCTCTCAGGCCCTTGCGGTGCCGCAATGCGCCCATCTCGATCCCCACGACGTCCCCGGGGACGAACCCGGGCCCGAGCGGTATCTCCCTGGTGCGCTCTTCCCTCAACTCTCTCACCCCGTACTCCTTTGTCGCATCCCCAAAATTCTCTTAAACTGGTCTGCACCGGCCGCCGCAGATCACCCTGCTAACAATCTCCTTCACCATCTCTCGCTCCGTAGAGGCCGGGCCGTCGATCGCCGGAGGGCGTTGGGCAGCCTACGGAGGGGGGTCCGGCATCGGTGCCCGCGCACGGCCCAGCCTTGACATTTTTGTATCAGAAGCCCGGGTCGTACGCCTGGTTTTCGCACGCTTTTCTGGTGCGAACGCGAGCACTGGTGGGTTCAGGCACGGCACACACAAAAGGTGGGGCGGCCCGGCGCGGCGGATCCGTGTGAGCACGGGTTCGGTCGGGAACGGCGGTTCGTGTGCTCGGTCGTTGGCGCTGCGGGATAGATCACGGGTCTACGAGCGTTCGTCGGTGAACTGTAGGGGCCGTCGGCCACGCACGATCCCGGCCTCGACGCGTGCACGATGCTCGTGGGAGATCCCTCCGTAGAGGCGCGTCCCGAATTTCCGCGTCGGGTGCTCCCGCCTGACCAGCGTTTCCAT
This sequence comes from uncultured Rubrobacteraceae bacterium, assembly GCA_902806105.1. The sequence goes on along the minus strand of CADCVI010000001.1, from coordinate 13,139 downwards.
TCGACGGTAGCGGAGCCTGGGCTATTCCTTCTCCAGGGCGCGACGGAGTTCTCTCTCCCTTTCCAGACGCTTGAGGGCACGGGCGTCCATGCCCGGCTTGAATGCCGCGTGGCGGTTCTTGCCCTTGGCCTTGGCTTCGTACATGGCCAGGTCCGCGTTGCGCAGAAGGTCGCCCGGACGCTCCTTGCCTTGCCCGCCGAAGGCCATCCCCACGCTGGCGGTGATGGAGCTGTTGCGTCCCCTCACGACGAAAGGTGCTCGTCGCAGCGCCTCCAGGATCCGCTCCGCCACCCGCGCCGCTTCGCCCGGGCTCGAGGCGTCTTCGAGCAGGACGATAAACTCGTCCCCGCCGAAGCGGGCGAGAATCTCTCCGGCGGGCAAGCTGTTCTCAAGACGCTCGGCGACCGCCAGCAGGACCTGGTCCCCGACCTCGTGGCCCAGGGAGTCGTTTATGACCTTGAAGTCGTCCAGGTCCAAGAGCAGCACCGCGACCTCGCCCTCCTGCCGTTTGGCGCGCTCCATGGCGAGATCCAGACGGTCCAGGAACAGGGTCCGGTTCGGCAATCCGGTCAAGGGGTCGTGGAACGCCTGGTGCGTCAGGTGCTCCTCCAGCTCCCGCCGCTCGTCGATCTCCCGCTGCAACCGGGCGTTGGCCTCCATGAGCCACGCGGTCCGCTGCCGCACCCTATCTTCCAGCTCGTCGTGGGCGCGCTGCAGCTCCTCTTCGGCCCTCTTGCGCTCGGTTACGTCGTTCTGTACCCCGACGAAGTGGATGATTTGCCCGCGCTCGTCGTGCACGGGAGAGAGCCTCAGCTCGTTCCAGAACAGCGTGCCGTCCTTGCGATAGTTGCGCAGCAGCACCGAGCAATCCCGCTCTTCTCGGATGGCGGCGCGCACTTCTTCCAGGGCCGGCTGGTCCCTGTCAGAGCCCTGAAGGAACCGGCAGTTGTTCCCGAGCACCTCCCCGGCGGAGAAGCCGGTCATGAGCTCGAAGCTGCGGTTGACGTAGATGAGCGGGTGATCCGGCTGGCTCGCGTCGCTGATGGCGATGCCGTTGGAGCTGGCGGCGATGGCTTTGTATAGCATGCGAAGCTCTTGCTCTACAGGCCGATGCTCGCCGTTTGTTTCCCCGGGCATTCTCGAAGTATAACGGGTGCGGTCCGTCCAGGGCCGGCCTGTCAAACGCCCGCATCGCCGAAACGGCGGCGCGAGAGCCGGATGCCGCTCGTCCGACGGCCCGCGCGTCCGGAACTCAACCCGCTATCGTATCGACGAGCCCTCCCTCGAAGCGGCGGGCAACAGCCTGCTGTTTGGGAAATAGGCGTGGGTCAGGAGCCCTTGTACCGTCCCTTTCTCCCGCCTTGCTCCCCCGGATTCCCACATCTCACGTGCTCGGAAGCTGGGCGCCGCTGCTGCCGCTTCGAGCGCGGAGCGGTCTGGAGAGGGCCGCCGAGCCGCCGGAGGGCGCCAGGGGCTGGATAGGCTAGTAGTCCCGCTGCTCGGGCTACCCGCAGAGGTGCTAGACGCGCCCCCTCTTGCCGGCTGTTCCTCGCCGCCTTCTCACTACTCGGCGGTAAGGGGCGCCGTTCGGGTTCATGTGAGTTAAAGTCTTTGGGCGTTCAGCACGATAACCAACGTCGGTCGGCATAGCAGGAAAGCGGTAGAGGAGGCCCGGGTCACTGTGGATACACGAGCACGCGACGGTAGATCTTCCGCCGGGGCAGCGGGCGAGGAAGCGCGCCTGGCAAAGATCGAATACCTGGGCGCGGTTCGAGAGGATGCCGACGACGTACTCCAGGAGATCGTGGACGACGTGCGAGACATCTTCGGAACCGGTCTGTGCATGGTCAACCTGATCCTGTCGGACGCTCAGTACTTCCGGGCATGGTCCGGTGAGCTGCCCGCAGACCTCGCCGAGGCCAGGCGAGACGACCGGGAGCGCAGCATGTGCCGCTACGTCGTGGAGACGAAGATGCCGCTCGTTGTGCAAGACTTTCTGGCCTCCGAGAAGTTCAAGGATCAGTACTTCTGTGTCAACTACGGCATCCGCTTCTACGCCGGCGCCCCCCTGGTCAGCTCTGATGGGTACGTGCTCGGCTCCCTCTGCCTGCTCGACACCTCGCCCAGGGAGTTCACCGAGAAAGAGGAGATCCTGCTCGCGGCTTTCGCCCGGGCGGCGGTAGGGAGGATCGAGACCCTCGGGGCTCTCGGTCACGAGCGGGAGGCCAGGGAGGCGGCCGAGGTCTCCAACAGGGTCAAGAGCGCTTTCGTGGCCAACATGAGCCACGAGATCCGCACCCCCATGAACGGGGTCATCGGAATGACCGAGCTTCTCCTGGACACCGATCTCACCGACGAGCAGCGCGAGTTCGCGGAGACCGTACGGCTCTCCGGAGAGAGCCTGCTCGAGATCATCAACGACATCCTCGACTTCTCCAAGATAGAAGCCGGAGCGATGCGTCTCGAGGCCATCGATTTCGATCTCAGGGGCGCGGTGGAGGACGTTGCCGTCCTGTTCGCCGGACAGGCGTTCGAGAAAAGTTTGGAGATCACGAGCCTGGTGGAATACGACGTGCCCGAGGCGCTGCGTGGCGATCCGGGTCGCCTGAGGCAGATCCTGACGAACCTCGTCGGCAACGCCATCAAGTTCACCGAGCACGGCGAGGTGATCCTGCACGTCAGCCTGGTCGAGGAAAGGGCCGGGGAGGCGGTGATCCGCATCTCGGTGCAAGACACCGGCATCGGCATGACGGAGGAACAGCGGGGCAGGGTGTTCGGCTCGTTCTCCCAGGCAGACGTCTCCACCACCCGCAAGTACGGCGGGACGGGCCTGGGGCTGACGATCTCCAAGCAGCTCACCGAGCTGATGGGCGGCGAGATGGACGTCGAGAGCACGCCGGGGGCGGGCAGCACGTTCTCCGTCACGGTGCCGCTGGAGAAGCAGCCCGAAGGCGCCCGCAAGGCGCCCGAGGTCCTGACGGACCTCCGAGGGCTGCGAGTCTTGATAGTGGACGACAACCTGACCAACCGTCGCGTGTTCTCCAGGCAACTCGCCTCCTGGGACATCGTCAGCGAGAGCGCCGAGGGGGGCCTGGAGGCTCTCGGTCTGATGCGTCGGGCCGCCGAGCGAGGCGAGCCCTTCGACGCGGCGATCCTCGACATGCAGATGCCGGAGATGGACGGCATGGAACTCGCCCGGCGCATAAAGGCGGATCCGGACGTGTGCTCGACCCGGCTAGCCTTGCTCACATCCATAGGACATCGGGGCGACGGGGCGGAGGCGCAGCGTTGCGGCATCGCCGCTTACCTGACCAAGCCGGTCAGGCAGGCGGAGCTGCGCGCCGTACTCGAAACCATCATGGGCAAAACGGGGAGCGGCACGCGGCGCGGCGATACCCTCGTGACCCGCGACACCCTGCACGAGGCCGCGCTCAAGGAGCGCATCCCCATACTCCTGGCCGAGGACAACCCGGTAAACCAGAAGGTAGCCGTAAGGATTCTGGAGAAGCTCGGCTACCACGCCGACGTTGCCTCGAACGGGGCCGAGGCGCTGGAGGCGCTCGGGCGCAAGGAGTACTCGCTGATCCTGATGGACGTTCAGATGCCCGAGATGGACGGCTACGAGGCCACCGCCGCGATACGCGATCGCGAGGGCGCGTCGCGGCACACCCCGATCATAGCCCTGACGGCCAACGCCATGCAGGGCGACAAGGAGTCCGCGCTTAGGGCGGGGATGGACGACTACCTCTCGAAGCCGGTCAAGGCCGAGGACCTCGGGGAGATGATCCGACGCTGGGTCCGGCCTGCGGGCGAGCCTGACGCACCCGAAGGCGACCAAATCATCGCGTCGTCCGACACCCCTGTACTGGATCGCTCCGTGATCGACGGTTTACGCGAGCTCTCCGGGCCTGGGGAGCCGGATCTACTGGCCGAGATCGTGGAGATGTTTACCGAGGATGCGCCGCCGCGCCTTGGAGCTTTGAGAGAAGCCCTGGGCTCCGGCGATGCACAGAGAGTAGAAACGGTTTCCCACGCCCTCAAGGGTAGTTCGTCGAACATGGGTGCTGCTCGCATGGCGGAGGTCTGCGCGCGACTCGAAGACGCGGGCGCCCTCGGAGATCTCACCGAGGCACCGGATCTGCTGAAGGATCTGGAGGTGGAATTCGCCAGGGCCCGCTCGGCGCTCGGAGCAGAGGTCTCCTGAGCCTCCAAAAACCGTTCTCGACCTGGCAAAGCCCTCGGACCGGATCTCCGCCAAGGCGTAACGTCCTTCCCTTGCGGAGCCACAACGTAGCGGTACCTGCATAGCTGCCGCGCCGACCTTCCCCGCCTGCACAGTCGCATGGCGGCTCGATGTAAAGTCGCAGCCCGCCCCTCGCCCAGCCACAGGTTTGCGGGAGCCCGACCGCTACCTGAGGTCCTTCCCGCCCTGCATTTTGGCCTCGCGTAAAGCCCTGCAAGATCCTTGCGATCTCCCTATCGCCACCGCCCTATTTACCCGAAGCGCGTTTCGAAACCGGGACAGTACCTCCGCGCCACAGCAGTACTCCGGCGCGACCGCCAGGCGTTTATCTATATCCTCTTCTCCGAACAGCGGTGGGAAAGATGGGTCCGTGCCAGGTTTCGTACTCCCTCAAAAGAACTTCTTCGATCCAGCCGGAACCATCAGCATGGGGAACCTGGCGGGCCCGGTGCCGACGTTCTCGTAGGAGTGAAGGACGCCCTTGGGCAGGTGGACGAAGACCCGGCCTCGGACGGTTCGTCGATCCGCCGCAACCCATCGCCAACCGATTTCTCGCCTATGGCGTGGAAGCGAAGTTCACGTGAGGTTTTTTCTGGTTACCGGCCTTGCCTTCGGGCTCTGGTCCTACTTCAGGGGATCGTGGCCCCAGTTGAGCAGCGAGTAGCGCCAGTGCGAGTTCTCGATCTCGCCCTCGGGTCTCTGGGCGCTGTGGCGGTGAACGTAGCTGACGACCCGGCGCATATGGTCCAGGTCGTCGTCGGTGTAGTCGGACTCGTTCTTGCCGAGTATCTCGACGATCCTGCGCCCCGACTCGTGACCCTTTGACTCCCCGCCGCCGCTAGATTGTCCCACGGATTTCGACTCGTCAGTCTCCAGCCAGTCTCCGAGCTCTCCGGCGCTCATGTTGACCGCCTCGTCGAACTCCTCCCTCACCTTCTCGTCGCTCTTCGCCACGCCCGTCCTCCCCTCAGGCTTTCTTCAGGGAGCCGGGCTTGTGGGCGGCTTGCTCGCCGCTCTTCTCGCTCTCGACGAGGTAGCGGGGATCGTCGTCGGAGGCAGCGACGGACTGGCCGCTCACCTCCGTGCGGGAGGTCAGCTTCTCGACCACCTTGCCCTGCGTCTTCCCCTGCGGCGTGTTCCACTCGACCTTGTCGCCCGGCTTGAAGTCCCCCGCCATCGCGTCTCCTCCTCTTGCTCTCCGTACCTTCGGTCCAGTCTTTCGCCGGTATCCTACCCGGCCGCCGAGCTACGAAAATGAGGGCCTTTACAGACGGTCTAGCCGGAGCGCCGGTTCCCGAACACGAGGATCGAGGCGGTGGCGAGGGTTGCCGCGGCGAGGCAGAGGCTCCATGGGAGGATGCGGCCGCCGGTGTCCGGGAGGACGGCTTCGTCGGGGCCGGTGGCGGCGTCGGCGGCGTCGCTGGTCCGGGCGGCGAGCTCGCCGTCGGCCTCGTTCACGGAGCCGTCGTCGTTTATGTCCTCGCCGTTGGTGGGATCGTTGGCCGCCGAGAAGGAGGTTCGTATGACCAGCCCGTCCCCGGCTACCTCGGAGCCCTCGTCGAGCACGAAGCTGGAGAGCTCAGTGCCCCTGCTCCTCAAGATCCTGTAGTCGAAGGGCTCGCCTGCGGGCAGGGGGATCTCCAGCGTGTTGACGGCGTCGGGGCGGCACTCGGGGTATCCGGCCTCCTCCACGACGTTCGCGTCGGTGGTGCAGATGACCCCGCCGTCCCCGACGGAGCTCTCCACGTAGAACGAGTAGTCTGCGGGCACCTCGCCCTCTATCGAGAGCTCGAAGGTTACTTTGGCCTCCGCCTCCGGGGCCCCCGTCACCGTCTCGACCTCGCCCACCTCCAGCAGCGCGGGACCGCCCTCGATCTGCCCGCCCTCGTAGCCGGGGACCGGCGCGCCGTAGATCGTGACCTTCTCGCCGACGTAGGCGTCGAGGTCCACGTCCTTGCTCGTGAGGGCGTACGGGGTGCCCGACTCGTCGTCCGTTATGGCGTGGGTGCCGTACATGTACGTCGTCATCTCGGGCTTCTCGACGATGCCGGAGGCGGAGATCGGGCCGGACGAGGCCGCGCCCTCGTCGCCGAAGGAGGCGGTGGCCGAGAAGGTCCTGTCCCCCGTGATGGCCGTGCGGCCGAAGTCCCTTATCACGATCTCGGGGGACCCGGGGGAGACGGAGCCGTCTGCTCCGTAGCTCAGGCCCGTGCCCTGAATGAGCGCGGCCCCGTCCCGCTCGCCCGGGGAATACTCCACGCTCCCGGTGTAGACGCCGTCGCCGTCCGGGTCCTTGAGCCTCTCCCGCACGTCGCGCATGCCCGATCCCACCTGCCCGAAGAAGGTCGCGTCCTCGGGCGGAAGCCCCTCGACCGTGAGCTCGAAGCTCAGCGTTACGGGCTCCTGTTGGGTAGTCTCGGACCCGGTCGTCTCCCCGCTGCCGCTGGTCTGGGCGAGGGCCGGAACCGCGAGGAACAGCGTCGCCGCCACGACGAACAAGAGCAGCTTCTTCACAACAGTTTCTCCTTACAAAACCTCGAAGCCCACGCCAAGCACCGCAGATGTCTCGTGCGAGCCTCCCGCGGTCCTCACATTCTATGGCATATATTCGCGGATCGTCCCCGGACGGAGAGCGAAGGGGCCGGCCTCGCGGGGCCGGCCCCTTCATCGTGGCGGGGGGTCAGCGCAGCGTGCGACGGACCAGTACACCCGCGCCCACGAGCAGCGCGGCCGCCAGGAGCGGGAGGACCATGCCGCCGGTGTTGGGGAGCTCGCGTTCTTCTGGGTCAGAATCGGCGGCGGCGTCGCTGGTCCGGGCGGCGAGCTCGCCGTCGGCCTCGTCCACGGAGCCGTCCTCGTTGAGGTCTTCTCCCGCTGCGGGATCGTTCTCGCCGCCCTCGAAGGCGAAGCTCGCCGAGAACGTGTTCTCCTGCTCAAGCGGGACCGTGCCGAAGTCCTTGAGGGTGCTGATCGGCTCTCCAGGGGCCTCGGTCGCGGCGGCGGGGTTCGTGCCGGTACCCTGCACTATGCGGATCGGGAAGGCCAGCGGCTCCGCGTCCGGCGGCAGCGGCCTGAGCCCCGGCGGGAACCTGTCGTCTATGGTCGTGGCGCCGGTGTAGATCCCGTCGCCGTCCGGGTCCGCGAGCGGCACGAAGATACCCGGGCCACCCTCGCCGGTTTGTATGTTGCCAAAGAATGTAGCGTCCGCCGGGGGCTCGCCCTCGACCAGGAGTTCGAAGGAGAGCGTGGCGGCTTCGCCCGACTGTCCGGGCTCCTGGGGCTCCTCGAGGCTTGTCACCTCGAGGATGGTCTCTGCGCCCTCGGAGACCAGCGTGCCGCTGATGGTGATCCTCTGGCCGTCGTCGTAGGCCCCAAGGTCCACCGCCCCGCTCCTGACGAGGTACTGCTGCCCCGTAGCCTCGTCGTTCAGCAGGTGACTGTAGGAGCCCGGAGGGGAGACCGGCGAGAGGTAGCCCGTCGCCGAGGCCTCCCCGCCCCCGTACTGCGCCGTCTGCGCCTGCGCCGACGGGAGCCCGATCCCGAAGACCAGCAACGCCAGCGCCCCCGCCAAGACCGCCAACCTGTTCACCATCACCGTCTCCTTTGACACCTTGAGAACCCGTCAGGGGCGTCCCGGGGCAAAGGGGGAAGCCCCGCGTCCGGGATAACTCCTGGTCGAGGAATACTAGACGATCAGCATAACAAAGAGGTTACACATGACGAACGTTACGATAACGCCGGGACCGCCGCCCATGGGGGGACCTGGTGTTGGGGGAAGTTCTCCTTCTTCCGGAGTCTGGTGCGGGAGCGGGCCCCTGTGGCGACGGTAGCGTGGTCATCGGAGTATGCTCTGTGGGTGGCGCCGCAGAGGATAGTCAGCCTGGTACCCAGCCTTACGGAGGCTTTGTTCGCGTTCGGGGTGGGGGAGAGGGTGGTCGGGCGGACGCGGTACTGCACGCAGCCGCCGCAGCGCGTCTGCAGGGTGGAGAAGGTCGGGGGGACGAAGAAGGTCGACGTCGGGCGGGTCCTGGATCTCGAGCCGGACCTCGTGGTCGCGGTGAGGGAGGAGAACGCGCGGGAGAGCATCGAGGCGCTGCGGACGGCGGGTGTCCCGGTCTTTCTGGGGGCGCCGGAGACCGTGGCGGATGCCCTGGTGATGCTCCACGACCTGGCCGGGCTCGTCGGGGCGCCGCGGGCAGACGCGGTTATAGGGCCGATCCAACGCGTCTACGAGGGGTTGTGCACGAGGAGGCCGGCGAGGAGGCCGCGCCTCTTCGTGCCCATCTGGAAGGCTCCGTACATGGGCGTGGGGTCGGACACCTACGTCCACGACGTGGTCGAGGTCTCGGGCGGCGAGAACGTCTGCGGGGGGCGTACCAGATACCCGATCGTCTCTTTGGGGGAGATCGAGGCCTTCCAGCCCGAGGTAGTCCTCCTGCCGGATGAGCCCTACCCGTTCTCGGCCGAGGACCTGGCGGAGTTTTACGCGCTGGACATCCCGGCGGCGCGGGAGGACCGGATCTACCTCGTCGACGGGAAGCTGCTCACCTGGTACGGCCCGAGGATGGCGGGGAGCCTCGGCCAGCTTTCGGCCCTCCTCGGCATTCTCTAACCGTCCCCGCGCCTCGCCGCCTTCGCCCGCGAACGGCAGCGGTCGCTGCAATAAACCACCGATTCCCAGCTCCGCTCCCACTTTTTGCGCCAGCTGAAGGGCCGGCCGCAGACGGGACAGGTCTTCTCCGGTAGATCCTGCTTCTTTTTCCCTCTCACACGGACCAGTCTACGGCCCGGCGCCGGTCCCCGATGCACGGTCCCCCACGCTGATGCCTCGCGAGGCTGCGCTCACCCCCGGTCGAGGTCCACGGCGATCGGCAGGGCGCTCCGGCGCCAGTTTGCGAGGCTGCCGGGGGACCGTTCGTACTTCTCGACGAGGAGCCGGCGCGCGAGCTCGTCCTCCTCTTCGTCGGCGGGCTCGCGGGCGCGGCCTACAAAGGTTTCTCCGTCCACGCGGACCGTGGCCCGCGGGTCGCGGCGGAGGTTCCTGACCCAGTCCGCGCGGTCCCCGCCGCCGGAGAGCATGTAGAGGGTCGAGCCCCGGAGGGCGAACCAGATCTCTATCTCGTGCGGGCTGCCCGTTACCCTGCCCGTGGTGGTCAGGTAGCAGAACTCCTCTGAGGCGAGGTCCGTCATCCTCCCACTCGTGCTTCTTCGCGCTGGCGGAGCTCGACGCGGCGGATCTTGCCGCTCGTCGTCTTCGGAAGCTCGTCTATAAACTCCAGCTTGCGCGGGTATTTGTACGGCGCTGTCTGCCCCTTGCAGAATTCCTGTATGTCCCTCGCAAGCTCATCGGACGGTTCGTAGCCCGAGCCCAGGACGACGAACGCCTTGACGACGGAGCCCCGGTCCTCGTCCGGGGCGGGGACGACGGCGCTCTCCACCACCGCCGGATGCTCGATAAGGGCGCTCTCTACCTCGAACGGCCCGATGCGGTAGCCGGCCGAGAGGATGACGTCGTCGGCGCGGCCCATGAACCACAGGTACCCGTCCTCGTCCCTCGTCGCCCGGTCGCCCGTGAGGTAGTAGCCGTTCTTGTAGACCGCCGCGGTCTCGTCGGCTCCCTTCCAGTACTCCTCGAAGAGGACGGGTATGCCCGGGACGAGGGCGAGGTCTCCCGGCTCGCCCGGCGGGCAGGGTGCACCCTCGTGGTCGATGATCCTGACGTCGCAGCCGGGGGAGGGCTTGCCCATGGAGCCGGGACGCACTTGTAGGCCCGGGTAGTTGCCGACGAGCAGGGTGTTCTCCGTCTGGCCGTAGCCGTCGTAGATCGTGAGCCCGTGAAGCTCCTTCCAGCGCTCGATGACCGCCGGGTTCAGGGGCTCGCCGGCCGAGACGGCGTGCCGCACCAGCGAGAGGTCCGCCTCCCGCAGCTCCGGGGTCTTTGCGAGCAGGCGGTACTCGGTCGGGGCCTGGCACAGGACGGTTATGGCGTGGTGGCGGATGAGGTCGAGGCGCTCGGCGGGGTCGAAGCCGCCCTCGTGGACGAAGATCTCGGTGCCAAGGCTCCACGGGCCGAGCAGGACGTTCCAGATGCTCTTCGCCCAGCCCGTCCCGGAGGTGCACCAGAGCCTGTCCCCCTCCTGAAGGTCGAGCCAGTACCGGGCCTGCATCCTCTTTGCGTGGGTGTAGCCGTGGGTGTGCAGCACGCCCTTCGGGTGCTTTGTCGTGCCGGAGGTGTAGAGGAGGAACGCGCCCTCGTTCGAGGCGGTGTCCTCGGCCGTGAAGCTCTCGGAGGCCGAGCGCGTTAGGTCCTCGTAGGGCTCCCAGCCCTCGTGCTCGGCCCCCACGGAGACGAAGCGGCTCATGGAGCTCACGTCGGCGCGGATCTTCTCCGTCTCCTCGATGCCCTCGGGACCGGAGATCATGGCGACGGCCCCCGAGTGCTCGGCCCGGAACTTCAGGTCGCCGGAGCGGAGCTGCGGGGCGCAGGGGATGGGGATCGCGCCGAGCTTGAGGAGCCCGACCAGGATGATGTGCCACTCGGGTACCTTGCCGAGGAGGACCATCACCCGGTCGCCACGCCCGACGCCCATCTCCCCCAAGGCGTTGGCGACGCGGTTGGAGGAGCGCGCGAGGTCGCCGAAGGTCAGGCGGCGCTCTCCACCCCCTCCAAGCCAGGTCATGGCCGGCCGGTCGGCCTCCCACGCGTCGATAACGTCGCGCCCGAAGTTGAAATACTCCGGCGTGTTCCAGTCGAAGCCAGCGTAGGTGGCCCCGTAATCCCCGATGTTCGCCACTGCTCCTCCTCCCTCACCCTTCCCCAGGCGAGCGTATGTCGTGCCTGATCTTACTAGATGACGGGTTTCTGGCCCCTGAAGTCATGTAGAATTCTGGTCTGATCAGCATGTGAAGGCTCGACGGCAGGGGAGGCACGACGGTGGGGCGCGTAGTGGTTCTGGGGGCGGCCCGGACGCCGTTCGGGAGGTTCGGCGGGGCTCTCCGTGCGCTGAGCGCGCCCGAGCTAGGCGGGGCGGCGATACGCGGCGCGATAGACAGCGCCGGGATCGAGGACGGGGAGCTAGGCCACTCGGTCTTCGGGATCGTGCTGCAGGCAGGGGTCGGCCAGATCCCCTCTCGCCAGGCGAACTCTCACGCGGGCCTCCCGTTCTCCCTGACGACGGAGACGTTGAACCAGGTCTGCGCCTCGGGCCTGAGGAGCGCGACGCTGGCGGAGACCATGATCCGGGCGGGCGACTACGAGGTGGTCCTGGCGGGCGGGATGGAGAGCATGTCGGGCGCCCCATACCTCCTGCCCGACGCCCGCTGGGGCGCGAGGATGGGTAATTCTCAGGCTCTCGATGCGATGGTGCACGACGGCCTCCTCGACGCCTTCGAGGGCGTGAACATGGTCCGCTTCGGCTCCGACGGGGCGGAGGACGCTGGCATCTCCCGGATAGAGCAGGACGAGTGGAGCTGCCGCAGCCACGCGAGGGCCGCTGCGGCCACGGAGGAAGGCCGCCTCTCGGAGGAGATCGTCGGGGTGAAGGTGCCCGGTCGAAAGGGTGCTGTGAACTACGTGGACCGTGACGAGCCCATACGTCCGGGTACTACCCTGGAGAGACTTGCCTCCCTCGAACCTCTCGACGAGGGGGGGACGGTAACCGCCGGCAACGCGCCCGGCGTGTCGGATGGGGCGGGGGCGCTGGTGCTCGCGAGCGAGGATTATGCGCGCAGGCGCGGGCTCGAACCCCTGGGAGAGATCGTGGCGCACGCGAAGGTTGCGGAGGAGCCGTCGAGGCTGCACACCGTCTCCGGCAACGCCGGGAGGCTCGCGCTGGAGAAGGCCGGGTGGAGCGCCGGGGACCTGGACCTCGTGGAGGTGAACGAGGCGTTCGCCGTGACGGCCATCAACTCCACCAGGATACTGGGCGTCTCCGGGGAGATCACGAACGTCAACGGCGGGGCGATCGCTCTCGGGCACCCGATCGGGGCCTCCGGCGCCCGCATCCTGATGACGCTGATGTACGAGCTGAGGCGCAGGGGAGGCGGCAGGGGCCTCGCCACGATCTGCTCCGGTGGCGGACAGGGCGACGCCGTGCTGGTAGAGGTCTAGTTCGTAGGGGTAAGGACCCCCATGCCGTATGCGGGACCACGGCCCTGCGCCTTCGCGCCGGCGACACCGAACCTGACCAGTTGACGACAGAACCCCGAACGCGCCGACGCTCGGCGGGGTTCGCGGGGGGTATAGCTCGAACATGACTGTCGAAGAACGTAGCGTGCGGGTCGGCGGGTCTTCCACGCGCTACATGACGGCGGGGGAGGGGCCGCCGCTCGTCCTGCTGCACGGGGTAGGGACGAGTTCCCTGGAATGGAACCGTGCGATGCCTGCCCTGGCGCGCGGACGCTCCGTGTACGCCCCGGATCTGCTGCGGCCCGAACGGGGGAGGGACCACGCGGGATTTTCGCCGTCTTCCCTGGCCGGGTTCGTGGCGGAGTTTCTGGATGCCGTGGGGATCGAACGCGCCGCCGTCGTCGGGAACTCTCTCGGCGGCCTCGTGGCCCTGCGTCTCGCACTCTCCCACCCCTCCCGGGTGAGCGCTCTGGGCCTGGCGGACAGCGCGGGGCTCGGGCGGGAGGTCACCCCGGCGCTCGCCTCGGCGACGCTCCCCGGTCTTGGCGAGGGGGCGATAAACTGGGCCAAGACTCCTCCCGGCGCGGCGCAGCGATCGTTGGGGAGGGCGCCGCAACGCGGGCCGCGCCGCCGTCGCCGTCCCCGTCGTCGTCGTAGGTGCCGCGCTGCTCGGGCGGAGGCTCCTCTCGCGCTAGGAGGGTGCGCCGGGAACCGCCCTTGCGCCTCCCGGGCCTTCCGGGTAGCTTTGGTGCGGAGACCGGGGCACAC